>JAFUSH010000004.1 GCA_017471705.1 Alphaproteobacteria bacterium
TATCGCCTATGGTACTTTGTCTTAAGACACGGGAGAGTCGGTAGCTGCCGGTTCTTCTGATTACTACTCCTTGTTTATTGTTTTATTTTTTATATTCATCTCCTCCCCTTAAGCGCCAACTTAAGGGGATTTCATTTTTTTTACGCGCGTAAATGTTTTGTAATTTTGAAGAACGCCTACTCAAACACAATTTTCATTTCTTTACCGTAAAAAGCTATTAAACCCCGTAAGTACCGATAACGCACATAACGCCCCATTTCCATTCCCTCTATGTCGCGTGCCGGTATGCCGGTGCGCATAGTTACCTGATGCAGAAACATATTTCTTTCGACTCGCATTTTCCACAGTTCATAGCCGATTTCTTTCATTGTTTGCTTATCGACCAAATATTCTCTCTTTGACATTGTTATAAACTCCCTTATTTGCCTTTGTTAAAACAAAAACCACCTTGATATTCCTTCAAGGTGGGGAGTTCGTAACTGTTATACCAGCAGTCTTGCCTATTCAATATATTCAGCAAGCTCCCCGTTATGAGGAGTTATTAGGCATAAGGAGCTACGACACTCCGCAGACGACCTATCGCCTGCAAAAAATATATTATATAAACTGTATCAAATTGCAAGCAAAAACGCCAAAATCTGTTGATTTTCGGAAATTTTATTCTATAATCATATTAGGTTTTAAAAGCATTTATATATTAATTAACATATAATCAAAATTAGTCGCTTATGAATAATCAGTATGATGTTACCTTGAAAGGTATGGTTACCCGTTGGGATGGTAACGGTTTGACCGGTTCGCAGATTTCTGTGGCTGTTCGTGAGTGTATCTTGCATCACGGAAGGAATGCAAGATTGAATTTTTCGACACCCAAAATAGTGTCGCTCTTTGTGAAAAATACGCAGCAACTTCCTGAGAAAAAAAAGTTGAATTTGCTTACTCCGGGGGCTGAAGTCAAATTACGTATACGCGCAACAGCTTCGGAATATGATGTGACTGTCATATCAGCCTCCGCGCCGGTAGACATTCCAGCGCTTGAATTTTTGCGCTCGGTCAATGACTTTGTGCAGGTTATACTCGTGTAGTAGTGGCTTAAGAAGCGTATTAAAGTTAAAATCACCTTTATCTGAAGATGAAAAATAAAACCGCCCGTAGCATATGCTATGGGCGATTTTGCATTTAAGAATACCGTATTTTTAGTCTACCGGTTCGATATGCCAAATATTTTTGGCATATTCCATCACAGAACGGTCACTGGAGAAATAGCCGATTCGTGCTACATTATAAATAGCTTTTTTATACCAAATCTCAGGTTTGGTATAATCTTTTTCAGCCTGATGAACGGCATTATTAAATGCTTCCAAATCGGCTAAAATAAAGTAATAATCGTTATTTACCAATGAATCGAATATAGGACTGAATTGTTGCGGATAATTGCTATCGGCGAACATTGAAGAATTTATGCTATTTAAAATTCTCTTTATATATTCAGAATTTTCATAAATTTCTCGCGGATTATAGTTCAAGCGGCGTTCACGAATTTGCTCTTCCGTTAAGCCAAACAAATAGAAGTTTTCTGCTCCGACTGCTTCACGAATTTCAATATTGGCACCGTCCAGAGTACCAACCGTCAAAGCGCCGTTTAAGGCAAATTTCATATTGCCGGTACCGGAAGCTTCAAATCCGGCTGTGGAAACCTGACAGCTTACATCTGCCGCAGGCATTAAATATTCCGCCACCGAAACTTTATAATCAGGAACAAACACTACCTTTAGATAATCTCTGACCCGTTCATCATTATTGATAACTTCCGCAACATTATTAATAAGCTTGATTACCAATTTGGCAAACGTATAAGACGGTGCAGCTTTACCTGCAAAAATATATGTTTTAGGTGTCAAAGGGAGTTTACGGTCGTTTATCAATGCCAGATAATCACCGATAACTTGCAGTATGGTCATTAATTGACGTTTATATTCGTGAATTCTTTTGGCGTGAACAATATACATACTGTCAGGATTGACCATAATATGAGTTGCCTTATAGACCTTTTGAATAAGGCGGCGTTTATTTTCATATTTAATATTTTGGAATTGCTTGATGAAATGTTTGTCGTCGGCATATTTTTCTAAGCTGCGTAACAAATCAAGATTAACAATCCAATCTTTACCGATTTTATCGCATATTAAGTTTGCCAGATTATTATTGGCGTGAACCAACCAGCGACGAGGGGTTATACCATTGGTTACATTAGTGAATTTTTCAGGCCATAATTCATAAAATTCCGGTACTAAGCTCTTTTTTATCAACTCAGAGTGCAATTTAGCCACACCATTAACAGAAAAAGAGCCTACAATAGACAGATTTGCCATACGAATAACCTGATTGTCTCCCTCTCCGTCAACAATGGAAACTTTGCCCAATTTATACGCATCATCACCGAAGTGATCACGGGCAAATTCCATAAAGCGACGATTGATTTCATAAATAATTTGCAGATGGCGCGGCAAATAGCGAGCGATGATAGAACTGCTCCATTTTTCCAAAGCTTCCGGCAATAGAGTATGGTTGGTGTAAGCAAAAATTTGGGTAACAATATTCCAAGCATCATCCCATTCCATATTATATTTATCCAAAAGCTGACGCATCATTTCTACGATTGCCAATGCCGGATGGGTGTCATTTAATTGAATGCAGACATAATCCGGTAATCTGGTAAAGTCATTACTTTTTTCCATAAAACGGCGAATAATATCCTGAATTGCGCAAGAAACAAAGAAATATTGTTGGATAAGGCGTAATTCTTTACCGGAAGCCACATTATCGGAAGGATAAAGAACTTTAGAGATTGTTTCTGTACGGATTTTATCGCGCACAGCCTCAATATAACCGCCGCTGTTAAAAATGTTTAAATCGAGTTCATCATCGGTTTTTGCCGAGAATAAGCGCAAATAGTTAACTGATTTACCGTTGAATCCGACAATCGGAAAATCATAAGGAACACCGTACAAATGGTGAGTATCCGTCCATATATAACCGATTTTGCCGTTTGGCTTTGTGTATACTTCAACGTGACCGCTGATAGGAATTGTTACCGTCCGGTCATAGCGGGCAAATTGCCACGGAGAATTTTCTTCTAACCAACCGTCGGCCATTTCTACCTGATAGCCGTTGTTAAATTTTTGCTTGAATAGACCGAATTGATAGTTAATACCGTATCCGAATCCCGGCAATCCCATAGAAGCCATAGAATCCATATATCCGGCAGCCAAGCGTCCCAATCCTCCGTTACCCAAAGCCGGATCATATTCGGCATCAAAAATTTCTTGCAAAGAAATATCAGGAAAACCTTCTATTTTGATATCTTTTAAAATATCATACAATTCGAGATTATACAGATTGTTTTCCAAAGAACGTCCGATGAGATATTCTATTGAAAGATAATAAATGCGTTTGGTTCCGACTTTATTGTAACGGGCAATGGTTTCATACATTTTATCCATTGCAAATTCGCGCACGGCCAAAGCCACCACCGTAAAAGCCTCTTCTTTGGTCAATTCGCAAGCACGCTTTCCGATAAAATATTTGATATAATGTTCAATTGCCAATTTCAGACGGGCTTTTTCGATTTCATTGATATCGCTTTTATTTTCTTTCACAATCATTCTCCCTTAATTTATTATTTAACATACTCTTTTATACCAAAAATAATTTAAATTGATTGAATTTTATTTAATAATATAGCAATTCTGTGGATTATTTGTAGATGAAACAAAAGAATTGATTTTTATAAAAAATGGTTTTATAAGCGTAAAATAATATAAGAAAGAGAGTGACGTATGAAAAATTTGCAAAAAACTAAAATTCTGGCAATGCTTTTGAGCGGTATGATATCGACTAATGCAAATGCCGAAACCATTTTTGACGCTATGAGCGAAGCCTATAAAACAAATCCGACCTTACACGGTGAGCGCGCAGCCAGCGGCGCCGTTAATGAAGATGCTGCTCTGGCTCGTTCCGGATTCCGTCCGATTATTGCCGTGGGCGGAAGTTATACAGACAGTCATACCAGAAGAACCGGAACAAACACTACTGACGGATATTCCAAGGGATATAGGGGGTCAGTGACACAGCCTATTTTCAGCGGCTTTCAGACATATAATTCCGTAAAAGCGGCAGACAGCAGCGCTAAGGCGGAAATTCAAAATTTATATGATGTCGAACAGGCTGTGCTTTTGGATGCTTCTTCAGCTTATTTGGATGTGGTGCGTGATGAGGCTATTGTTAAGCTGCAGGAAAACAACGAACATTTGTTGAAAAAACAACTTGATGAAACAATGGCACGTTTCAGCGTAGGTGAGGTCACTCGTACCGATGTGGCCCAGTCTCGTGCAAGTTATGCGCAGGCTCAATCCGATTTAATTTCAGCCCAAGGAAATTTAGCTATTTCCAGAGATGACTATAGACGCATTATAGGAAAATCTCCGGAAAACGTTCATTTTCCGGAAAACTTATCCGATATGTTTCCGCGTGAATTTGATGCGGCTATGGGGTATGCTAAGGCTAATAACTATACTTTGCTTGCAGCGCAAAAGGCTTTGAAGGCGGCAAAATATAATGTTAAAAGTAATGAGGGCGCTTTGTTGCCGGAAGTTAATTTTACCGCTTCCAGCGGAAAAAATACGGTATCCAATCATAACGGCATTAATCCGACAACCCGCAGTAATGAATATACGGTTGAAATGAATATGCCGCTTTATGCCGGAGGTGCAACTCGTGCCAAAATTCGCAAGAGCAAATATCAGAGATGGGAAGCGCAGGAAAGATTGCGCAGTGCAGAACGTGCGGTTGTTTCAGGTGTTACAGCAAGTTGGGAGATGATGCAAACCAGCAAATCGAATATTTCTGCCATTCAAGAGCAAATAAAAGCATCGGCAATCGCTTTGGAAGGTACTCAAAAAGAAGAAGCTTTGGGAAATCGTACGGTTTTAGATGTTTTGAATGCATATCAAACTTTGCTGTTATCACAGGTTAATGAGGTGCAGGCACGTCACGATTATTACCTTTCGGGGCTGCAATTGATGCAGGCTATGGGTAAGCTTACAGCTCAAAAATTAGGCTTGAAAGTTAAAAATTATGATGCCGAAGGTCATTATCAAAATACCAAAGGTAAGTGGCTTACATTGTCGATAGATAAATAATCATACTGATTATTGCAACGGCGCCGATGATGAAATCCGGCGCTGTTTTTTTTGTATTTTTTGCTAACTTATTCTTAAAACTTAAGGTGTAGACTGCTTGCTAAGCTGGGAGGCAAAATGGTAGCGGCTGTATGTATTCATAACGCAACGGTTTTTAACGGTTATTCAATGATGAAAAACTGTGCGGTGTTGATTAAGCAAAACAAAATAGTAGATGTTTTTAATGAAGAACGTATGGCTAAGAAAACATTTAAGGCAGATACTTATTTTATAGATGCCAAAGGTGCATACATAGCACCGGGGTTTATTGATACTCATATTCACGGAATTGGCGGCTATGGTACGGAAGACTGTTCCGTAAGATCTATTTTGAAAATGTCGGAAATGCTGCTCAAATACGGCGTTACTTCTTTTATTCCCACATTGTATGCCACTCCTAAATCCAAATTAATTAAAGCTGTGAAAGCTATTACCAAAGCAATGGGACAAGAAAAAGGTGCACGTATTTTGGGTATGCATCTGGAAGGACCGTTTATTTCACCGGATCGCTTGGGTGTGCAATCGGCGGAAGCGCTGAGTCCGGTTGATTTGAATTATATGGAAGAATTGTGGCAGGTATCAGAAGGGCATATCGTTAATATGACGGTAGCGCCGGAACTCAAAAATATGCGTGAATTGGCATTGTATTGCCTGTCTAAAGGAATTGTATTGCAGGCAGGTCATTCAAATGCTACGTATGAACAAATGATTGAGGGTATGCAGGCGCGTATTATGCACGTTACACATTTATTTAACGCAATGAGCCGTATGCACCATCGTGATCCGGGGTTGGTCGGTTCGGTATTTATTCATCCGGAGCTTTCTTGTGAAATTATTGCCGACGGTATTCATATAAATCCGGAAATCATCAAATTTTTGCTGACCTGTAAGTCTTTGGATAAAGTGGTATTGGTTACCGATTCGCTTAAACCTACCAAACAAAAGAAAAAACCGCTTATCGCAAACGGAGAAGAAGTTTATTTGGATAAGTGTTTTTATCGTAAATCGGATAATGCGATTGCCGGTTCTGCTTTAACAATGATAGACAGTGTTCGTAACATTGTATCCTACGGATTTCACGTTGAACAGGCCGTGCATATGGCGGCTACCAATCCGGCGCGGATTATGAAACAGGATCATTTGGGGGTTATTGCTCCCGGATATGATGCCGATATTGTGATTTTGAGTGAAAAATTAAGCGTTTTGTATACGATTATTCAGGGTAAAATATTTTGTAAAGGAAAAAGAATATGCGTGTGATAATTAAAGAAAACAGTGATAATGTATCAAAATGGGCGGCAGATTATGTTGCATACAGAATTAATCACTTTAAGCCGACAAAGGGACGTCCTTTTGTTTTGGGATTGCCTACCGGTTCGACGCCGCTCGGAATGTATGCCGAGTTGATAAAATTATATAAGGCCGGTAAGTTATCCTTTGAGAATGTTGTTACTTTTAATATGGATGAGTATATCGGTTTAGATTCTACACATCCGCAAAGTTATCATTACTTTATGCAGGAAAATTTCTTTAAATATATAAATATTAAACCGCAAAATATCCATATATTAAACGGTATGACCAAAGATTTTGCTAAAGAATGCCGCGAATATGAGCGGGCTATGCGTAATGTCGGCGGAGTGCATTTATTTATCGGCGGTGTCGGTGTTGACGGGCATATAGCTTTCAACGAACCGTTTTCTTCTCTGGAATCACGAACCAGAGTAAAAACTTTAACCGAGAGCACCATAAAAGCTAATTCACGCTTTTTTGATAATGATTTATCAAAGGTGCCGACGATGGCGCTTACGGTTGGCGTCGGAACTATTATGGATGCCGAAGAAGTAATGATTATAGCTACCGGAAAAAATAAGGCTACCGCATTGAAACACGGTATTGAAGGGGCTTTGAGTCACGTATGGACGATTTCTGCTTTGCAAAAACATCGCCACGGCATAATCGTATGTGATAAAGAAGCAGTAAGCGAACTTTCTGCCGAAACGGTAGATTATTTTATGGATATTGAAAAGAATAACTACTAAGCATTCGCAATGGTGAAAAAACAAGCGCTTCCTTATATGAAACGCTTGTTTTTTTTAGATTGTCATTTAATCTCAAACTATTCATACCAACTTCTTTGTTGTTGGTAGATGTCATTCGGTTGCCCTGTTAATTGAACATCAAACTTCAATCCCGTAATTTTTACTTTGCTATCAGCATTATGTAATCTCATATCAATTTGCCACCCTTCATCAAATATAATGGATATAGTGGTTTTTGATTGTTCGCCATTGTTTTCTTTAAAACGTATATCTACTAATCTTGTTGGATAATGTATCTTTTTAACTTTATAAATTGATTTTATCATTTTAGACGCAGTATTCAATGTTCCATTCATATTGAAAGCAACAACTTTTGTTTGCTTATCTTTTTCAAGAGATATAATCTTATAAAAGTCTTTGCTTCCGAAAAAATATGAAAGCAACTTTTGCGGAGCATCCGTATGATTTGCACAAATAATCTTAAACTCTTTAATTATCTCGTTTAATATCGGAACATAAAATCTATCAATTTTATCAGGAACATCTCGCCAACATATATTTTTTTTCTGCAATTCTTCCAATGGCTTAATAATATTATCCATATTCTGTATATAGGTATTGCTACAAGGGTAGTCCAACCACGCTTTACCAAAATCTTTAGCTTCAGTTATACGAGGGTGTTTTAATGCTTGGTGATTATGTTTGCAACTAAAACCTATTTCCCAATTAGATTTCATTCTAATACAAATTATATCTCTAACATCACCGCCAACTCCTTTGGCGATAGAATCACTACTAATAGATAATAAAAGAGGAACATCATTATCCTCATTTAAAAGTTTAGGTTCTAGCGGAAATACTATTTTAACAGCCGTTTCTGCTGCTAAATTATAGACAATCTTTTCTTCGTCGTTTAATTGATTAAAAGCATTCATAGCCGTTTTATAAGCTTTACTTTCGCTTATTTGAATATTTTTATTTTCTTGTTCCAGCTTTTGAACAAAAGAGTTAAGACAAGCGTATTCAAAGGCTTTTCCTTGTATTGTTTGTCTTCCTTTAGCCATATTATTACTTCACTCCTTCCAGTATATCAGAAATTGATTCGGCAACTACCTCTGCCAATTTGACAGGAACAGCATTGCCTATTTGTTTGTATTTGCTTATCAGATCACCACAAAACACCATATTTTCAGGAAATGTTTGTATAACAGCAGCCTCTTTATAGCTTAACCTTCTCGTATTACCTATACCAAACTTCCAATTATCTGCACCTATTTTAATCATATCCGGAGAAGATGGATGCAAAGCTACTTGTTTTGCCATCGCAGGAATTGTAAAAGACACACTATTCCAATCTCTTCTTCTGTTTCTACTCATATATCTTGACGAATATGGGGCATCACATATATCGTCCACACTGGCTTTAGGCAAATTTTTCAATACATTTTTTAATACAACCCTGTTCTTATGCTTTTGCGGGAAGGTATAAGACGCTTTTAAATCTTTTCTGATTCCAACGATTATTACTCTGTATCTATCCTGTGGAACACTATAATCAGCAGCATTAACTAAATTTGGATATACATTATAACCTTTATCCGAGAAATCATTAATTATTGCCTTAATTATTTCTCCATTACCCAAAGTCAAAATACCCTTGACATTTTCTGCAACAAAAACTCTAGGTTTTTTTAATTCAACCAGTTTTACAAAATATCTATACAATATATTACGGGAATCATCCAACTTCCGAGGACCTGCTAATGAAAATCCTTGGCAAGGAAATCCACCCGTAATTACATCAGAAACAGGAATTGTGCTGAAATCAACCTTCCCTATATCCCCCTGAACAACGGGACACTTGCACCAAATTTTATGTGTATCGCAAGCATCTTTATCGATATCGTTTGCCCAGATAGTTTGAAAACCTTTGTTTTCAAATCCCATATCCAATCCGCCTGCCCCAGAAAACAAGGATACTACTGTATACTTTCCGTCCATATCAATACCTCCATACGAATATAAACACGACGATTACAATTAAACTGTTTGGGATGATAGCAAATATACAGATACCATTCAATTATTTTTTTTCAAATATCACAAACTATCACCAATACAGTATCTCATATATATTACAGAGACTTATTATTCATATAATGCCGATAAGAGCCTGTTTGATATTTTCCGCCAAATCTAATTTGTAGAACTTTTTATTGGAAATATTTTGTTGAAAATATTCGGCAATATCAAGCGCAAAAATATTTGATTGCTGGTTTACAAAATCACGGCTTAAATTTATGGCGTCGGCATTTGATTGTAAATATTCTTTGTATTTGGCAATAGAATTTTTGGCCTCATTTATAAAGTTATTTTGTTCACTGAAAATATTGGTGAAGGCAAATATTACGATAAGCATTATGATAACCAAAAGGCTGGTAATGCCGCCGACATAAATACTGCTGAATCCCCAAATCACCAATAAAGACAGGAGCGCGAATAATTTTGTCGGAACGGTAACGTACCAATGTTTGAAACGATGGCGCATAATCCAAATATAAAAAGCATAGAGCAGTGTGGTGGATAGCAAAATAATCAGTGTTTGCGCAAAATTAACGCTGATGAACGAAATAAAAATTTCGGTCAATATCAGCATTGCACAACTGAACAAAACGTAACTGATATTATGGATAATGCGATATTTTTTTATCTGTTTCATAATTTTAGATGATAAAAGGCGATAGGCTTTTTTCAAGACCACGGTATTTGCCGTATTAATTTCAACAGTATTGACATTCTTTGCAAAGAGAGATTTTATAGCTTTGAGTTCGTGCTTTTGCAATTTTGACTTATCAAAATCTTGTTTGTGCAAAAACAAACGATTATTTTCTTGCGTAATATCAATAATGTTTTTGCGGAATAAATCCAGAAGCTGAGATACAAACGCTACTCTGTCGCATTTACCGACCAGAATACTGCGCATTAAAGCGCCGTTATATGACGGAGTATACTTATTATTTTTACGGTCTTTTTTCAAGCCTATTAGGGATAGTAAGAAAGAGCCCAGAATGGCAATCAATCCCAAAACCGCGTAAGCGATATTTCCCCAATTTATCAAGAATGTGGAAAAGTTTTTATCAAAATCTTTGATGAAAACATTTTTATTCATCTCGGCAATTAAATTAAAGCTTTCGCCGTTAAGTATCGGTGTGTTGCTTGAAAAGGCGAGAGTATTACCTGAAAATTCAAATATATTTGTGCGTTTGTCGGTATAACGACCGTCGGAGCCGATGAGGCTGAAAGCATTATTAAAGCTGTGTCCGGTCGGTAAAGAAATAATAGCATTTGCCGATGTAATAATAACATTGAGCGGCGAACCGAGAACATTCCAATTCAATACAATATTATCGCCTACACGCAATAATTCATTATTAATTATATACTTGAACACATAAGTATAAACGCCGGTTTTCAAGCTTTGTCTGTATTTAGGTTTAAGAATTATGTTGTTACCTCTTTCTTCGGTTATATAAGGAATTGGCGTATCATTAACGGTAACACTTTCCAACATAAATTCCATACGTTGATTTTTATCGGCGTATTTAGGGAAGATTCTTTGCAGTGCGGTGGCAAATTTATTGCCGTTGGCAACCACCACAATGGTATCTTCTATCTTTACATAGCCGTTAGCCTGAATATCAATATAGCTTAAAAGGTAAGGAATATGCTCGCGAGCCGGAGCCAAAATTCTCCGTCCGCTCGGCAGAGTCAAAGCGACGGTAGGAATCTGCGGCTGCTGAATTTCTTCTTCTTTTTCTATCGTAAAGAAACGTGTTGCTGTTTCGGCAATTTGCTTATCATCGGAGAAAACATCGCTTTCCGAATAAGTACTGCCGTCGGAAATTTCTTCGTCTTGATGCAATGATGCCAATGCTTTTTCGTAAACCTTCTGAAAGAAAGGTTTTTTTTGTTCTTCTTTTGCTTTATAATATTCGGGAGAATGTACAATATTGACACTGTTTGTAGAAGTTAAATCAATATCCTTTTTAACTACTGAACGAGCTGCCTCGGCTAATCTTTTTTTGAAAAAAGCTCTGACTTCTTCTTCATTATTCGGGTTCGGTAAATTATTGGGAACCGGATTTATCTCTCTTTGCGGCAAAGGTTTAGCCTGACCGACGATTGATTGAATTCTCGCCTCAGAGGGCATAGCCCATATACTACATATTATGAAACAAATTGTGAAAAAAAGTCTCTTCATAACATTCGTCCTTATGTTTACAAAAGCAGTTTATTACAATAATATACTTTGTAAAGTTTAAAAAATGTATAAGGAGTAATATATATGAAGAACAAAATCGCAGCAGTTATTTTGGGAGCAGGAAAAGGAACCCGTATGAAGTCTGATAAACCTAAAGTTTTAATGCCGGTATGCGGAAAGCCGATGATAACTCATATCATAGAAACTTTACAAACCGTGCCTGTTGATAAAATCGTTACGGTTATATCTCCGGAAGGACAGGATGTGGCAAAAACGGTTGCTCCTTATGAAACTTGTGTGCAGGATAAACAACTCGGCACCGGTCACGCGGTTAATTGCGCAAAAGAGGCTATGAAAGGATTTGACGGCACGGTCTTGGTTGTATTCGGTGACACTCCGCTGATTAAGGCGGAAACTTTTCGCCGCGCTGCCGAAAAAGTTGAAGACGGGTTTTCAGTGGTTGTTTTGGGCTTCCGTCCTAAAGACGCAGGACGTTACGGCCGCTTGGTTATGAACGGGCAGGAATTGGAGCGTATAGTAGAATATAAAGACGCCGATGAAGAAGAAAGGGCAATAACTTTTTGTAATTCCGGTGTTATGGCATTTGACGGTAAACATCTTTTTGAGATTTTGGCTCAAATAGGCAACAATAATGCTGCCGGAGAATTTTATCTAACCGACGCGGTGGAAACAGCTCGCAAAATGGGGCTTAAATGCTCCGCTTTTGAAGGAGATGCCGAGGAAGTTGCCAGTGCCAATACTTTGGAGGAATTGGCACAATTGGAATTTTATTACAGGAAAGCAAATTAATGGAAAAATTCTTCAGACTTTTATATTACTACTGTCTGGGGGCATTCGTCATCGGAGTGATTTATATGTCGGTTATGCTGTTTATGGCTCCGCGGCAGGATGCACTCAAACGCGGTTTTATTCCTTGTACGGAAACACTGGTAATAAACATCACCTCCTGCGAAGCGGGGAAAATTTCTTGCCCGCTTAAATATTTATGGCAAGATTTAAAGTGTAACACAAAAGTTGTATTGAACGGTTTCGGTGCGTGGATAAAAAAAGAACAGAAAACTCCGTGGGATAATTATTTATTTACGCCGGTCGCACAGGCGGAAATTGATAAGGAAATGCCGTATAAAGGCAGTGTTCTGCAAGATATGGATGATTTGGAAAAAACACGCAAGTTTTTTGAAGAAAAACAAGCGGAATTGGAAGCAGCCAAAAACAGAAAGTTGGAACTTGATGAAAATGTGATTATGTCTGATCCGGAAAATGAAATTCCGTCTGCAGATGCCAAAAAAGCAAGCGAAACCGAAAAACTTTCCGAAGAAGAAAAAGGTGACATTTCTCAAGAAGTTTTTGAAGAAAACGAGTGGAAAGAAGATGTTCAGAACGCTCCGGAAAGACAGGAACCTCAAAAAGACGTGATTGAAAATATTAAACAAAAGACAGCTGAACAATTGAGTAAAGAGGAGATAAATTATGATGAGTAAAATGCCGGCGTGGGATTTATCGGATTTGTATAAGGGTATGAATGACCCGCAAATTGAAAAAGATTTAGAAACGTATCGCAAAAGCGCGGCAAAATTTGCCAAGACATACAAAGGACATTTGAAAGATTTATCGGCAACGGAGTTCTTAAAGGCGGTAAAAGATATTGAAAAACGTTCATTGGCAGCCGGAAAATTAGGCGGTTTTGCCTATTTGAATATGGTCACGCAAATGAAAAACGGTGAAGCGGTGGCTTTTTATCAAAATATTGAAGAAAAAATGACCGACTATGCCAAACCTACCATATTTTTCAGTTTGGAATTTAATAAATTGTCGGAAGCTAAAATTAAAGAATGGCTTAAAGATAAGGAAGTAGCAAAATATAAATATTGGATAAAACGTTTACGTAAATTCAAAGATTATGAATTAAGCGAACCGGAAGAAGAAATTTTGTTCGAAAAGTCGCTCACCTCTGGAGATGCGTGGGTTCGTTTGTACGAGGAAAGCTCTTCACGTTTGGAATTTACGGTAAACGGTAAAAAGTACAACGATGCCGAACTTTCTAAGCTTTTGCTTGATAAAAATACCGATTTACGCCATAAAGCCGGAAAAGAAATGAACCGAGTTTATCTGGCAAATTCGCACTTATTTACCTTCATTTATAATATGGTGATGAAAGATAAGGCGATTGAAGATGAAAAACGCGGTTTTAAAACTCCGGTTTCGGCGCGCAATATGAGCGAAGACGTCAGCGACGAAAGTGTTGAAGTATTAGCACAGACCGTGAAAAAACACTATAAAGATATATCGCATCGTTTTTATAAGCTGAAGGCTAAATGGCTGGGAGTTGATAAAATCAGCTATTGGGACAGAAACGCACCGCTTCCGTTCAGCGCGGATATTCATTATACTTGGGATCAGGCCGTAAAAACGGTTTTGGACGCTTATAAAGAATTTTCACCGAAGCTTTACGATATAGCAAAAGACTTTTTTGATAATAACTGGGTAGATGTTCCTCCGCGTGATGGAAAACGAAGCGGAGCATTTTGCAGCTCTCCGGTTAATACGATGCACCCTTATTTAATGCTTAATTTTGCCGGTAAGCAAAATGATGTTTTGACTTTGGCGCACGAACTCGGTCACGGTTGCCACCATCAACTCAGGATAAAAAACGGCGCCTTAAATGAGCATAGCCGTATGACTTCGGAAGAAGTAGCTTCGGTATTCGGAGAAATGATAGTGTTTCAATCAATGCTAAGCAATCTTAAAGATGATAAGGCAAAGTTATGCCTGATTGCCTCTAAGGTTGGGGATATGATTAATACCGCCATTCGTCAGATTGCCTTTCACTTTTTTGAAACAAGAGCGCATAATGAACGTAAAAACGGCGAACTTTCGGAAGAGCGTCTGAGCCAAATATGGATTGAAGAAATGCAGGATAGTTTGGGCGATTCCGTAGTGGTGGATGAAGACAGCGCGCATATATGGTCAATGGTCGGACATTTCTTTTTCTTACCGTTTTATGTGTATGCGTATTCGTATGCCGATTGCTTTGTAAATTCGTTGTATAAAGTCAGCAAGAGCGGTAAAGTGGATAATTTTGCCGATAAATATCTGGATATGCTCTCAAAAACCGCATTGGAAGATTACGGAAAGATACTCAAACCTTTCGGACTTAATCCTAACGGAGAGGAATTTTGGGAATACGGCTTGTCATTAATTTCTTCATACATCGACCAATTGGAAGAATTGGATAAGAAGATAAGTAAATAAGATTTTAGTATAAAAAAACACCTTTGTTTTTGATGAACAAAGGTGTTTTTTTAGGTATAAGGCTATTCTCCGCGACCTTTATATATTTTTTTCAAATATTTGCGAACACTGCCTTGTATTTCGGTTTTTTTGACAGATTGACCATCGTTTTCTAATATAACTTTCTTTCCTGAAGAAGTTTCGATACCGGTGTAATGTTTACCTCCGGCTGTTACAGTTCCGACAATTTGCTCTTCTTTACCATCATTATCCATATCAGCATGTGTAACTCCTTTATACTTAGAATACTTAGAGTCACCGCTTATTCTGGTGGTTTCCTTAATCGTAGTTCCGTCAGCAGTTGTTACTTTTCCTTTCACTTTAAGGTCTTCGGCATCGCCGCGGACTGTGAATTTTCCGCTTGAACCATCTATAGAAGTAGTTATATGTTTGGCTTTAGGATCAGCTAAATGCTTAGCAACTGCTGCACTATGCTGGTCGATAAAAGGATCTCCGGTACGCTCAACTTCAACTACACCAGACGAAACGCCTTTCTTAATGGTTGCTCCCAATACTGCGCGATTGACGTCAACATTGACTTTGGTCAATTTTGGCGTCGGCGTTTTTTTGACATCTGCATTGTCCTTTACAGTGCCGTTATTGCCGTCATTGCCGTCATTTCCTCCATTTCCGCCATTGTTATCGCGGATTTGTCCTCTCAGCTTAGCAAGGCGATTGGCATTAGCCGAGGCATTGCATTCATCACATTGTTGCTGATATTCCGGACTGCGCAAAAATTGATTGAGTTCTTGCTGTTGTTCCGGAGTCAGATTAGCGTGTACCGGAACTTCGGTATTATCATAAGGATGTCCTAAGTAAGACGCCAACACACGGCTGGCAACTCCGTCTTTACGTCCTCCGCTATCGATTAATTTGGCTTTATCTTCTGCCGACAAAACACCCATCGATTCTAATTTTGCAACAATCGGATCCGGTCCCATTTTGCAATCGGTAACCATTAACTTGACATCAGCTTCAGTCAAAGCAGGAACTTCTGCTGCTGTTTGCGCCGCCTCAGTCCCGCCGTTTTCAGCAGATGGTGCTTCGGTTACAATCGGTTCTTGCCCCGGAGCGTAAGGAGTAACAACATCCGGTTGCCCTTGCGACAAATCATTGGTAGGATGGTAAGAATTCTCATCTAAAAACTTGCCGATAGGAGAATCTCCGCCGTTGCCGTTTGAAGAAGGGGTGATGCTATCAATAACGTCTTGCGAGTCGTCAGATTTTAATAATGCGTATGCGGTACCGGCAAGAGCAGCGGCTCCGAGAGCTATGCCTGCCCATTTGGATTTTTTCGCAAGCTTTGCCATCTTCGGATGTTTTTCTTGCCAATTATTCATAATCTGCTTGCGATTTTTCCATAGATTTTTAATTTCTTCCTTATTCTGATGGATTTTGGCGGCGGCTGTGACCGCATTGATACCTCCGACAATGGCGGCGGACAGCCCCGGAACATTATCAATTCCGGTGATAGTTCCGACAACAGCTAAAGTAGACATAACGGCAGTTTTAGAAACGCTGCTGGCAACATTTGTCAATTCCTTTGGATTCTTCTTCAAATAAGAACAATATCCGAGCAATGAAGCTTTATCACCTTGTTGCAAACTGTTTTTATACCCATTCCAAGATTTGTTAATCAATTTACTTGTTCTATAAGCAGAATAGGCTGCCATACCCTTGAAACCGAAAGCTCTTTTAATGCCTTGCGAAAGAACGACCGACTTACCGATAGACAGAGCCGTTTTTCCGACTTTATAAGAATCTTTGTTCTTTTCAGAATAGTTCTTTATGAACTCTTTGGCATTCGGGTTAATATCCGGTGAATTTGTTATACGAGCTGAACGACTGGCTAATTGCTCAACTTTAATTGCATAAGCGGTTTTGGTTGCGGTTGCAATTTCCTTAGCAACAATCTCATATGCTTGTTTTAATTCTTCATATTCATCTTTGTAACTTGTCTTAATCTCGTTATCATCACCATCGGCAATGTGGTGACGGTCTCTCAGAGTCCGTAATATATTTTCTTCAATCCATTGTTCTTCACTCGGTAAACCGCCTTCTCTGGTGATTTGTTCTTCAATATATTTTTCTCTTTTTTTGCGTTGCTCTTCTAATTGTTCCGGAGACATATCCTTTTTATCAGGATATATTTCATCGGCGCTTAAGCTGACGCGCTCTATTGCTTTAGCGGTTTCAAATTGCTCTTTCAAGTCATCAAATTTTTGATCAAACTCTCTGGCTTTGTCTATAATGACTTCTTTGTACAGAGTGTCAAAGACTTCTTTTTGTACATCATTCAATTCAATTCCGGCGGCACCTTTATTGAATATTGCCTCCGTATCTTCTTTGGTAATTCCTGCTTTTTGTGCAACTTCTTCCAACAATTCATCACTAGGATAAATAGGGGAATTTTTCATTTCTTGAACGGCAAGTTGCTTTAAAATCTCATAACTGTCAACATCATCGGCAGAAAGTTCTGCGTTTCCGTATCTGGCTTGAAGGCGACCATCAGCTATTTTATAAAGCGAATCTTCTCTTGTTTTTAATTCTTCTGCCGAAACACCTTCTAACTTATCTAATCCGTTTTCTTTATCAAATTCGACCAGTTTATTGTTAACTTCGATTTCTAAAGCGTCTACCTTTTCTTTCTCGTCTGCATCGAAAGTCTTGGCGTCGCGTAAAATTTCAATGTAATCTTTTAATAAAACGGCATTTTCGGGAGTAATTTCCTCATTGGCAGCCAAATCAACGACTTTTTGGGCATTATTAACTATAGACGTCATTTTCATAATGTCTTCATTTGAGAGAGTATTATTCTCTTTTAGAGCTTCGCTGTGAAACTTTTTAAAATCTTGGTGTTGGGAGTAAGACGGCTCGGTGATAAAATCAAAGTCTTTCAGCTCATCCTGCGTCTGAGCTTCAGCCTCAACCGGACTTTGTTCTTGCGAATCTGTAGCTGTCGGTTGTTGCTCTTCAGGCTGTGCATTGTTTTGTTGTTTGCTTATTTCCGCATTCAGTGCCGCGACAACTGCTTCTTTAGCTTTTGAATTGTCAAATCCGTTAATTACCGAGGCAATTGCCTGCAGTTCTTCCAAACTGTAACCGGCAAACGGATCAGCTTTTCCTTCAATGCTTTCCAACATCTGCTCAGCAGAAGTCATTTGTTTGATTTTTTCAAATTCTTCGTTATTTTCAGCCATTTTTCTTCTCCCAAAGATATACTTTATACCTTAATATATCTTAAAATTATTAACATTGCAAGCAAAAAATGACAAAATTTATCTTTTATGTATAAAAATTGTCAAAAATTGCGCAAACTTAATTTTTAACTATACTTTTCTATTTTGTATGGTATAACAACTTTATTTAATATAAGTTAACGGAGAAAATATGCAGAAATCTATTAAATCTTTGTTTTGCTTAACGTTGTATTGCTTTGTTTTATTCAGCTTTATACCGCTTTTGCGTCTTAGTCTGCCTATGGATACGCAAGAAGCCGTCGTTTGGGGAAAATATTGCCTGTGGGGAACTACAAAGCATCCGCCGTTTTCAGGGTGGATTGCTTATGATTTTTATAAAATGCTCGGTTCAAAGGACGGCGCATTATATATCCTGAGTCAGCTCTGTGCGGTATGCGGTATATTTTATATATATAAATTGGCGCGTTGCTTTTTTGACGAAAATAAAGCCGCTCTGGCGACTATGCTGCAGTTTGGTATAATTTATTACCATTTTTCGGCGGTGGAATTTAACGTAAACGTTTTATCGCTGGCTTTATGGCCGATGTGTGCCTATTATTTTTGGCAGGCTTACACTAAAAATAAATTGACGGATTGGCTGTTGTTCGGGTTAACCGTGGGAATAAATCTGCTTAATAAATATGTGAGCGTGCTGTTGTTCGGTTCATTGGTCGTATTTGTATTTGCCGATAAGGGAGTTTTGCGTATTGTTAAAAATATAAAAGTTTATTTGGCATTTATCATCGCGCTTACCGTAATTGCTCCGCATTTATGGTGGATGTATCAGACTGATTTTGAAACCCTGAATTATTTTGCTTCGCGAAGCGGCAACGGTTCATCAGCTTGGTGGGGACATTTAGTTTATCCGTTAAAATTTTTGTCGGCGCAGATTTTGTTTGCGGCGGCAATGATATTGACTTATTTGGTGTTATATCGGAAGAATGCCGATAAAAAACAGAATGAAAATCGCAGTGAAAAATTATTTATTGCCATAACGGCGATTGCTCCCGTATGCTTATTTGCTTTGACCTCGGTTATAAGCGGAAATGCATTGAAAAGTATGTGGGGATTTCCGTGTCTGTTTATGTGGGGTGTGGCGCTCACTTATTTCTATCCGCTTAACATCAATGAAAAAATACAACAAAAATTGCCGATGGTGATGTGTGTATGGGTGAGTTTGTTTGCTGTCGGGTATGCTATGCAATGCTTATTAACGACAAGCCCGCGTTTTACGACCGATGTTAAAAAATTTTCTGCCCGAATGGAACAAAAATGGAAGGAAACTACTGGAAAACCTCTGGAATATGCGGCTTCTGAGGTTTGGTATGCCGATATGCTGGCCCTTTACGGTTCAAACGAAATAAAACCGATGATTTGGATGAAGCCGAAAAGTAATCCGTGGTTTGACGCCGATGATTTTAAAAATAAAGGCGCATTGATCATTGCCAATGATGAAGGCGAATATAATAATTACAAAAAAATGTATGGTGAAGATGTTACGCCGGCGCAGAAAATGACGGTTGAATTTAAAAATTATTTTGCTAAAACTAAAATAAAAGAAGTGTTATACGGCTTTTATCTGCCGAAGGAGAAAAAAAATGCAAAATAAGTTAGTCAGTATTGTTATTTCAGCTTTTAACGAACAGGACAATGTACAAGAACTTTATAAACAATTGAAAAAAGAGCTGAAAAAAGTAGAAAATGTTGATTACGAACTGATTTATGTTGATGACGGAAGTTCGGATAAAACTTATGATAATTGTCTGAAATTGCAAAAAAAAGATAAAGCGATCAAAATAGTGCAGCTTAAGCGTAATTTCGGTCACGAAATCGCAATGACCGCCGGTATGGATTATGCCAAAGGTGACGCGGTTATCTTTATGGACGCTGATTTGCAGCATCCTCCGCACTATATTCCGCAAATGATTGAACTTTGGCTGCGGGGAAAAGAAATAGTTTTAACCAAGCGTATTGATAACAAAGATACGTCCGGATTATACAAATTGTGTGCCAAAGCGTTTTATTTCGTACTGAATCTGCTTTCGGAAAGAAAGATTATGGAAAGCGCTCCCGATTTCAGATTGCTTGACAGAAAGTATGTAGATTTTTTGAAGGGATTTAACGAACAGGACAGGTTATTCCGCGGGCTTCTGAGTTGGATAATGCCTAATGATAATGTGGCAATAATTGATTTTGTGGCGCCGGAACGCTTCAGCGGTGAATCAAAATATAATTTCATAAAATCTTTGCGTTTGGCCGTAAACAGTATTGTGCAATTTTCGGTTATGCCGCTGCGATTGGCAACTTATATAGGCTTGCTTGGCGCATTTCTCGCTTTATTGCTGGGATTTTACGTGTTTGCCGAGCATTTTTTCTTACATAATCCGACTCCGGGATACGCAACAATTATGGTAACCGTGGTGTTTTTGGGAGCGGTTCAGCTTATTTGTTTGGGGATTATCGGCGAATATATCGGCAAGATTCATATGGAAGTAAAAAAGCGTCCGCTCTACGTTGCGGATTATATTACCCGAAAGGATAATGAAAATGGCGCTGAAAAAGATATTTAACGCCGATGATTTCGGTATCAGCAAAGGAGTGAATGCCGCCATTGAACAGGCGCATAAAGAGGGGATACTGAACAGCACCTCGCTGATGATAAATCAGAAATATGCAGATGAAGCGATTGAAAAGGCAAAACAAATGCCGGATTTGGAAGTTGGATTGCATATTAATCTTACCAATGAAAATCCGGCGGCAAATCCGCAAGATATTCCGTTGTTGGTTAATAAAGACGGTAAATTCAAGAACGGATTCGTAAATTTATTGATAATGTCGTTTTTGCACCCGCGGGAACTGAAGCGGCAAGCAGAAATCGAAATCAGAGCGCAAATTGAAAAATATTTGCAAAGCGGACTGAAATTGGAACATCTGGATTCACATCGTCATATTCATTTGATACCGGTTATTTTTAAGGTGGCGGAAAAATTGGGACGCGAATTTAAAGTAAAACGGATTCGCATAATGAACGAAAATATTTTTAATACGATTAGGCAAAATAGGTCTAAAAGTTATTTGTTTGACGGCGGAATTGTTAAATATATGTTGCTGCGTTTTTTGAGTTGGTGGAACGGATATAAGTCAGATATTTATTTTTATACGATATTATATACGTGCAAAATATCATCGGAGCAATTCGAAAACGTGAAAATTCCGCACGGTTACAAAGCGGTGGAAATTATGATTCATCCGGGGCGACCTGATATCGATAAACAGTATTTGCAAGACGTTTGGGATGGAAATATTCTGTCGCCGTGGCGTAAAGTTGAATTGCAAACATTGCTGAATAAGGAAAATTATAAAGGGATAAGCGGCGATGATTAAAAAAATTATCAAATTGTATTTATGGGCGGAAAATATCTGGTTCTCTTATATACCGGAAAAGTTGCGTTATCTCTTGGTCGGCGGTTTTAATACTGCGACTTCCTTTTTGCTGTATTACATTTTTTTGTACATTACCGACGGGCGGGAACAAGTGGCGTTGCTGTTGATGAATTTGATTAATATTAATATATCAATCTCTACGATGCGCTATTATGTGTTCAGAAGCAAAGGAAGTTTTTGGTTTGAATACCAAAAAGCCTTCGGTTCGTACATTGTGCTTTATTTCTTTAATATAGGATTGTTGCACTTTTTTGTGAATATTATACATCTGAAAGAAAATATATCTCCTGAAAATATTTTGTATAATGTGCCGAATTTGAATAAAGCGGTAGCGCAAATTTGCTGTATCTGCATTGTTACGATTGTTACATTCTTCGTACATAAATACTTTTCATTCCGCAAGAAAAAATAAAAAAAGCGCCGATTTGAAGCCGGCGCTTTAACGGATAAGCATATTTGCTATTCAATTGCGTAAATGTCTTTTATCTGCCAATTTTCGTTAAGCGGTGAAATTACGTAAATGACCGTTCCCTGACAAAGTCCGAACCAATTGCCGTTGCAAGCGCTTTCGGTATAAATTTCCGTAGTTCCGTTTGGCAATACTTTTTTGTTGACTA
Organism: Alphaproteobacteria bacterium; assembly: GCA_017471705.1. Classification (GTDB taxonomy): domain Bacteria; phylum Pseudomonadota; class Alphaproteobacteria; order RF32; family CAG-239; genus RUG410. The sequence continues at coordinate 22,156 of JAFUSH010000004.1, forward strand.
TTTTATAACTTATTTCGCTCGGTCTGTCGATACTCGGATCTTTCATAAAAATAAATTCAGGCAATTTTAAATCGGCACAGAATTTTAAATCAGGATTGATTGTGCATTTAACCGAATTTTCAACCGCACAAAGTTGAGCGTTATCCAAAGAGCATTCTTCCGCTAAATTTTGAATATTGAAAGTAAAAATTTCCTCCGGTAAGGTTTCTTCAACCACAGCTTCAACCTGTTCTTCCGGAGTATCTGCTTCGGATGCAACCTGCGGAGTTGATTTTTTATACAAAGAAACGCTTAAGGCAATGATTGCCAGCATAGCGATAATAACGATAATTTTTTTCAACATAACTTTTCCCCGATTAAAAATGATATTCTGCCGAAACGCTGTATTCCATAGCGTGGTCATATCCGTCAAACTTATCAAAATTGACATTGCGAGCAATTACTTTTATACCCCAATTTTTATCTATGGCATATTTAAAACCGCCGCCGAAACGGTAACCGATACCGTGTTCGTTATGGTGCTTTTTCGGCACGAAAGTTGTCTTATAAACGTACTCACCGGCTCCGGCTGTGGCCAAAAGTGAAAAATGCTTAGAACAACCTATGGGTAAATAGGCTAACAAATCCAGACCGTAAGAGCGATAAGACGTTTTAACGTCTCCGCCCGATGTATGTCTTTTGTTGCCGTTGCTTAAGTTAAAAAACAATTCGGTTCCGAAAAATCGGCTGTAATCGGAGCCGATGTGCAAGCCAACCGCATTATAATACGGATTAAAACCTTTTGCCGTAGTGTGATTATAAATATAATCAATACCGACATACGGAGTATAATTATAGCTGTCGGCATTGGCTACGGAAAGAGAATAAGCCGTAAAGAATGCGGTCGTTAAAAAAAATGTAATCTTTTTCATTTAACATTCCCTGTAACAATTAACAAACCTATTATAATGATTTTATTAAAAAAATAAAGTATTTTGTAAAAAAGGTTGTTAATGATGTTTTTTTATGGTATTCTCAGCGAATAAGACAAGGGGAAGCAAATGTTAAATTGTAAAAATTGTGAAAAAGGCCGTTCTATGGTAGAAATGATGGGGTATATGGCAGTGGTTATGACCGTTATCGTCGCCATAGGGAAAATTGTGACCAATGTTTTCAACGAACATAAATTCAGCGAAGCATCAATTCAGCTTGGCGATTTAGCGGCAGCAATATCAAAAGCGGGAGCGGTGGAAAAAGATTATTCTTCGGTTGACTTCAAAAAGTTCGTGCCGTCGGCGTATCGTGTGGTCGGAAACAAAATTTTTCACGTTTTCGGCGGAGAAGTTACAATAGGAACGGTCAGCGGTGATACAACAAAATTTTCCGTTGCATTTAAAGGATTGCGCAGAAAACAATGTATTGAGATGGCGATGAAAGATTGGCGCCGCAACCAAAATGTTGATTTGTATTCGGTTTGCGTAAACGGAGCTTGCTTATATTGGCCGGTTTACGGTTATGACGGAGGTACTCCGAAAGGAACATTGCCTATAACCAGAGCAATGGTAACCGGTACGAGTGAAAATGACAAAGGATTATGCAGTTTGGATACAAATAACGTTGTTACTTGGACTTTTAATTGATGAGGCTGTGGTTAATTGGATAATAGCTCTTGAAGTTGTAAAGTTTTATTGTTAATCTCAGCGAAAACCCACTATTGTAAAGGAGATGAAAAATGACGACTTCTATAGTTTTACCGCCGGATTATAAGCCTACCGCCGATGAAGAATATATGAACGAAATGCAACTGGAGTATTTTCGTCAGAAATTGGAAAACTGGAAGAAAACGCTGGTTATGCAATCAGAAGATACTCTTGATGATTTGCGTCAAGGGGGGCTTAATCAGCCTGATGATATTGACAGGGCTTCATTGGAAACAGATAAATCATTGGATTTACGTACAAAAGACAGAATCCGCAAACTTATAACCAAAATTGACGAAGCTTTGGATAGAATAGAAGACGGTACATACGGTTATTGTGAGGAAACAGGTGAGCCAATCGGAATAGAACGTCTGGAAGCCAGACCGGTAGCTACGCTCTCCATTGAAGCTCAGGAACGTCACGAGCGTATGGAAAAAACATTTGACGACGAAAATTAAAAATTTTAAGCAGACAGAGCTGTCTTAATGGATAAAAAAGATTTCATATTAGCTTCGGGATCGCCGCAACGAATTGCTTTGTTACGGCAGGTTGCATTTGAGCCTAAACAGATTATTCCGGCGGATATTTGCGAGGATTGCTTGGAACACGAAAAACCGTTGCCTTACGTGAGGAGGATGGCTCTTGAAAAAGCTAAACACGTAGCTTCTCTTCATCATAATGAAAATATTTTGGCTTGTGATACGATAGTTACGGTCGGGCAAAGGATACTGCATAAAGCTAAAAACGCCGAAGAGCAACGCGGATATATGAAACTTCTGTCGGGGCGGGCACATAAAGTTATCAGCTCGGTTTGTCTGATTAATAAGTCCGGTAGGATTTCGCAACGTACCGTAACGACAAAAATTGCGATGAAGTTGTTAACTGAGCAGGAAATTGAAGAATATATACAGAGCGGTGAGTGGAAAGGTGTCTGCGGATATAAAATAGAGGGCAGGCTTGCCGCTTATGTTACCAGAATGGTAGGTTCGTATTCGGGTGTTGTCGGTTTACCGCTTAATGAAACGATTAATTTACTAAAAGGAGAGGGGATAAGATGAAGGCGCAGAAAATTGTGTATGACAGAAATGATGAGGCATTCGGTATTGCCGTGTTTGATGAAAAAGGATTGGCCGAAGTTGATATTTATAATGAAGACCGTGCTATTGAAGGCAATGTATATTTAGGTAAAATTGTAAAAAAAATTAATTTGGCTAATGATAGATACGGTTTTCTGGTCGATATCGGAGACGGGCGCGAAACTTTCTTAAATTCGTATGAACCGGCTCTGAAAGAAGCAAATATGAGTGAAGGACAGAGCGTTGTAGTGCAAGTTGCACAAGAGAAAAGAGCGGAAAAAGGTGCCAAAGTGGTGCGTAATGTGCAATTGGTGGGAACATATTTGGTATACTGTCCTTTCAAATTTGATGTTGAAGCTTCTCGCAAAATAGAAGATGTTGAAAAAGCCGAAAGATATATTAAATCAGTTAAGGCCAAATGCGTAGGACAAGAAGGGTGGATTTTGCGCACCATTGCCGGCGAAGCCGAGGAAGCTCAAGTTTTGGCGGAAATGGATGTGCTACGCGTTTTCTATGAAGATATTCGCAAAAAAGCCAGAACACTTTCGGCTCCGGCTTTGCTGTACGCCAAAGAAAACCCGCTTATCGAATATATACGCCGTTATAAAGACAGTTTGAATGAAGTTATAGTTGATACTCCGAAGTTGGCTGAGGAAATTTCACAAGTGTTTGACGGTAAAATTACGACACAAAAAGAAGGTTTTGAAGAGTACGGAGTTGATGATGCCATTATTGATGCTTTGGAGAGAACCGTGAAACTGAAATCCGGAGGCAGTTTGCAGATTGAAGAGACTCGAGCCTGCGTGGCAATTGATGTTGACAGCGGGGGCAAACATAATGTAGGTGATATAGACAGTTTGAATATTGAAGCGGCAAAAGAAATAGCCCGTCAAATCAGATTGCGTAATTTGGCAGGAAAAATCATTATAGATTTTGCGGGTTCTTCCGAGTATCGTTTTATGAAAAATGTTATTGAGTGTCTGGAAGAAGAGTTGGCGGATGATGCTTGTCACAGTCGCGTTTTAGGATTGAGCCGAGCCGGAAATATCGAAATTCTGCGTCAACGCAGACGTCCGAGCCTGCGTGATTTGTATACGGTTGAATGTCCGACCTGTTCCGGAACGGGAAGAGTAGAGCCGTGAGTGAAGTTATAAAGACGCATAAGTGTCCGATATGCGGCAAGTTATACGTTGGTGACAGCTATACGCCGTTTTGTTCGAAACGTTGCGCAGATGTTGATTTGGGGCGTTGGTTTAACGGCAGTTATGCGGTGGCATCTGAAGATTTGGATGAAGTTGAAACCATAGAATTGGAAGAGGCTTTGGATAATGCAAACAAAAATGCAAAACGGGATTGATATTGAGAAAGACGGAAAAAATCGTCTGAAAATTGTAATTAGCGGAAATATCTTACATCAAAATATTGAAACACCGCTTGGAGTTTTGCAAACTTTGTCGGAAGCCGATATAAAGGAAGTTTATTTTACGGCGAATGGTTTGAAAGATTGGGATTCTTCCCTTGTTCTTTGGGTTTATGATACTCAAAAATTATGCCGAGAAAAGAAAGTTGAATGTAATTTAAAGTCCCTTCCGCAAAATTTGCAGGATTTGATTGCTCTGGCTTTTGCCGTGGATAGAAAACCATCCAGAAGTGACGGTGCCCCCCTTTCCGCGGTTGAAAATATCGGAAAAACAGCTTTGGATTTGAAACAAAAAATTACTAATGCTTTGGAGTTTATCAGTGCGGTATTTTCCGGTATAGGTCGGTGTTTGAGCTTCAGTTCTATTATGCGGAAAACGGATTTTTTTGCGGCTCTCGAGGATTGCGGTCCGAAGGCTATAGGTATAGTTTGTTTGATAAGTTTTCTGATAGGTTTGATTCTGGCGTTTGTGGGAGCGGTTCAGTTGCAGACTTTCGGGGCGCAAATTTATGTTGCAAGTCTGGTGACCATCGGTATGTGCCGGATAATGGGTGCGATTATGGTCGGCGTGATTATGTCGGGACGCACCGGTTCTTCTTATGCGGCAACCATAGGCACTATGCAAGTAAATGAAGAGTTGGATGCTTTGCAAACGATGGGACTTTCCCGAATAGATTTTTTAGTTTTGCCGCGTTTGTTTGCTTTGCTTATAGCGCTGCCGATATTAACAATGATTGCAGATTTTTTGGGAATGCTGGGCGGAGCATTTGTAGGTGTTTTTTTAATGGATATTCCGCATCAGGAGTATTGGAAGTATGCTTTTAATTCATTTCATCTGAATAATTTTTTGGTGGGGGTTTTTCATAGTTTTTGCTTTGCCTTTATTATTTCGTTATGCGGTTGTTACAGCGGTCTTAAATGCGGCAAAAATGCCGACAGTGTCGGTAAGGCAACCACTCAGGCGGTAGTATCGGCAATTGTGTGGATGATAGTGGTGACCGGAATAATTACGGTAATTTGTCAGGAGCTTGGTATATGAGTAAAGAAATTGCCATAGAAGCTAAGAATCTGACGGTCGGTTACGGGGATTATGTATTGCTGAAAAATGCCGATTATCAGGTTAATAAAGGGGATATTTTTATTATAATGGGCGGCAGCGGATGCGGTAAAAGCAGTATGCTGAGAGTGCTTACGGGGTTGATTCAGCCTTTAAAAGGAACGGTAATTATTAACGGTACTGATATTATGAAAGCACCTGAAAATGAAGTTCAGAAAATCAGAGAAAAAACCGGAATACTGTATCAGGGCGGAGCTTTGTTCAGTTCAATGACATTAGCTGAAAATATTATGCTTCCGTTACAGCAGTATTCCGATTATTCTCCTGCGACAATGCGTGAATTGGCGCATTTAAAATTGGCGCTGGTAGGATTAAAGGGATTTGATGATTTTTACCCTTCGGAAATCAGCGGAGGTATGAAAAAACGCGCCGGTTTGGCGAGGGCTTTGGCTCTTGATCCTGATATAGTATATTTTGATGAGCCGTCAGCCGGATTGGATCCGATAAGTTCGCGCAATTTGGATGATTTGATTGTGGAGTTAAACCGTAGCTTGGGGACCACAATTGTTGTGGTAACGCACGAATTGAGCTCTATTTTTGCCATCGGGAATAATTCAATATTTTTAGACGCTCAAAGCAAAAGCATTTTGGCACACGGTAATCCTCACGAGCTCCTGAAAAATCCGCCGAACGAAGAAGTATATAAGTTTTTAACCCGAGGAGGAGAAAAATAAAATGCAAAAGAAAAAAACATACAAAATGACCGGACTTTTTGTTATAGTCGGTTTGCTTTGTCTTTTGGGAATTATAGCTTATTCTTTAAGCAGTAAGTTTGCCGTAAACAAAAAAGATTTGGTTGTTATGTATTTTGATGAATCCATCAACGGGTTGAGTGTCGGGGCATCTGTGGTATTAAACGGCGTTGATGTCGGTAAGGTGGTGAAAATTAAACTTATTCCGAATTTGGAAGACGGAACATTTCAGACACCGGTTTATATTGCTTTTAATGCGTATAAGGATAAAAACGCTAAAAAAGAGGGTAATATTCTTAAACATTTGATTGACAAAGGTCTGCGAGCTCGTCTTACTACCGCAAATTATCTGACCGGACAGTTGATGATTGAATTGGTAATGGATCCATCCCAGCCTCCGATTATGCGTGGAGACGGTACGTATATGGAGATTCCGACCGAATTTTCATCATTTGCAATGTTTTCCAAAGATTTGGAAGATGTTCCGCTGCGTGAGATACTTTCTCGTTTAGGTAATATTTTGGGAAACATTGATGAAAATCTGCCTTCTATTATGAAAAACGTAAATTCTGTTTCGGCAAGCGTTGATAAAAATTTACCGTCTATTCTCAATAACGTTAACGATGTTTCTGAAAATATCAATAATATTACTTCCAAAATTGAAAGGGTTATGGATAAGAAAAACGGGGAAACCACCAAAACCATCAATAATATTAATATTACTTTGGAAGAAATATCAAAAGCAAGCCGCTCGCTTAAAAATTTGACCGACTATTTGGAACGTCATCCGGAAGCAATTATTCAAGGTAAGGAGAAATAAAATGAAAAAATATTGTATGATTTTGAGCTTGATGTTATTAACAGCTTGCAGTTTTCGCTCTCCTAACTCTACGTTTTATGTAATGGACAGTACAGGTTTACGTCCGGTTTCCGATAAAAATATCAATGTTTCGGTATCAAGGATTAAAGTTCCCGATATGCTGAATAAGGCGCAAATGGTTATCAGCGATAAAGATTCCAGTCAAATACAAATTTTGGAATTTGAACGTTGGGCAGAAATGTATCCCGATATTTTACAAAGTACGATAACCAATGACCTCATTTTATATTTACCTAATTCGTACATTGAAAGCGCTTATTTTGATAACCAAAGCGCGAAGTATAATGTCAGTGTAGAGATTAATCGGCTTCAAGCTTATCGCGGGGATAGGGTGATTTTATCTGCGTGGTGGAATATTAAAGACGGCACGGGAAAGGTATTGAAGAAAGAGCAAGGCAATTACGAAGCGGAAGTGATAGGCGATACAATTCAGAATTTGGCAGATGCTCAGGCCTCAGCAGTGCATAAAATGTCCAAAGAAATAGCTTTGAGCTTGGTTAAAATGAAGTGATAAAAAAAGACTCCGCGGATGCGGAGTTTTTCTGTAAATTGAGATTGATTAAAAATCCAAAGCTTTGCGATAAGTTTCCACTACAACTTCTTGTTCATCGCGGTCGGCGGCGTTCATTTTGCGCAGCTTTAATATAGTGCGCATAGCTTTAACATCAAAACCGGCGCTTTTTGCTTCGGCAAAAATATCGCGGATATCGCTTTGCAATTCTCTTTTTTCTTCTTCTAAACGTTCTATTCTTTCAATCAAAGAACGCAGTCTGTCAGCGGCAACTCCGCCGACTTCCACTTCAACCTGTTTTTCATCAGCCATTGTTTTTCTCCTATAATAAAAAATGTTTATGCTGTTGTAGCAGACTAAATTATTTTTTACAAGCAATAAATTTATCAGGTATGCAATTTTGCCATATATAGCAATTTATAGGAGATACAAGGGGAAATATATGACGGATTTTCAGCGTTTTTTAACTTTTGAGAGCAAAATTTTTTAAAAAGATTATGCTGGAAGCCTATAAAAATAGGGCGTGTCAAGAAAATTGTTGACTTTTCCATAAATTTTGTTAGACTCTTGATATTAACCCTTTGTTAATATTTTGAGTTATGAATATAATTTAGAGAAAGGAAAAAATTATGAAGTACTCCAGATCCGCCTTAGGATTATTGAAATCTCAGTATCGCAGTGTTTTGAAAAAATGCTTAATGATTAATTTGGGATTATTTGCATTGATGGCACCTGTGAGAGCTGAAGATGTTATTTCTACCGTAAGTGATTTTTCCTCGGTAGGAGTCGGAGATACCATAGGTACGGTAGATTTGTCGTCTTACGCCACGGCTACTGACTTGGCAACAACAAACGGTAAAGTTACGGCTAATGAAACCGCGATTTCCGACATTAATACAACATTGAGCGGATATGGGGACATCGTAACGCACGATGCAAATGAGTTTGCAACTGCCACGGATTTGGCAACAACAAACGGTAAAGTTACGGCTAATGAAACCGCGATTTCCGGCATTAATACAACATTGAGCGGATATGGGGATATCGTAACGCACGATGCGAATGAGTTTGCAACTGCTACGGATTTGGCA
>JAFUSH010000074.1 GCA_017471705.1 Alphaproteobacteria bacterium
ATGCTTCAGGAACCATCTTAAATGATTTACTAATCTATTCTCCGCAAAATGCGTTCCTTTACCCTTTTGACTTGCTGCATTATCATATATAAGACTATTCGTAAGAATAGGATAAAGAGCATTATCACAAATAGATTTTTGAACAACTCTTTCTTCAAAGTGAACACTTTTTATATGCCTTAACTTTCCTCTTTCGCATAAATCAAATTCTATAAAACCTTTTCTAATATCTTTACCGGCAATCAATTCTCTATGAGTTTTTACACACCGGAAAAGAATATTCAAAATATATCGTTGAACAGATGCTTTCCAAAATACTCCGTTACTTGCTTTCTTTGCTGCCTTGAATAAAGCTGCTATACTTGCCGTATTATCGAAGTTATCATATTGTTTTAATTTTTCCTTATTTTCTTCTCTTTTCTTCTTTCTTCTTTCATAGCGAGATTTTCTTCTTGACATATTTATATGCCCCGTACAGTAAAGGTAAGATGTGTATTTTCCTATAACTGCATAGCTTTCAGGCATAAAACAAACTATAATACACAATTCGTTTGCTATGCACTTAACGAAAAGGCGACCGCCTGAATTGCATCAAGGCACTTATTTACAAACCGTTTCCGGCTTGAAAGTTATTTGTTCCTTCTTAAAAAAGCATCGTTTTCACTTTCGTTACTAAGACAAGCAATTAAGGATCAGAGCGGCAAACAAATGGTGGTATTCGTAGCAGCATTGTTGTTGGCATTACCGTTGTTGTTCACATTGCACACGTTCGTAGAGTTGAGTGTATTCGGTACAGAAAGCCACCAGTTGCAGCTAAAGTTTTTCAACAAATAACTTATATCTTTCTTTATCAGATTTTTTCCATTGTTTTATTAGACCTTCCGTATCAACTAAAAGCTCTGCAACTTTCTCAAGTTTTTGAATTTTAGCAGTATCAATACATAAAATTATTCTCACAATTTTATTATGAAGCTGCCAACAATTTATTATTGCTTGAGTTTGATAATATACCCTTTGTTTATATTCTGAACAGTTTGTAGGATATATTGTATTTGCAGCGGTCAAATTATCAACCAATTCATCAACCTTATTTATTAAACCTAATCCGATTATGTACCGGTATTTTTTAGGCATATTCTTTTCAGACATGGTGAATTTTGTGAGTTCAACTTGCAAATTTTGAGCAGATACTAAAAATTGCAATTCTGTTTCTTTTCTTAATCTTTTATGAACATTACTCATTTTTCATTCCTTATATCTCCATGTACCGGCTGCATAAAGCAGCCGATACAAAGATTGAAAAGATTAAATACAGAAGCAGAGCGGCAAACAAACGGTGGTACTCGCAGCAGCACCGCGGCCGGCATCACCGTAGCCGCGCACAATGCACACGTACGTAGAGGTGAGTGTATACGGTACAGAAAGCCACCAGTCGCAGCGATCACCATTAGACTTATAACTTATTCTATTATCACAGTTACAAGCGAACCATGGGAACTGTACCGATAGACCGTTTGAATATGATGCCTTGCTATGACCTAATGACATAACCATAGTTCCGTAAACCTCAACTTCATTCGGAAGCCAAAGTTTTCCGCCATCACCCCATGCCCATGTTGTACCTTCTGTTAAAAGTCCGGAAGAAGAATATCTGCTTTCAAGCAACATTCTTTTTTGCTGCATAACATTTCTCAATGCTTGCGGCAGTAAACTTATAACACCACTTCCGCCATTTGCACCATGATAAACATTGTTATAACCTTTTGCATAGTTATTAACACCGTTTAAAATTGCATAAGCGGCAGAAGCTAACCATGGATTATTTTGAGTTCCGGTTCCGTTGTTATTATCGTTAGGGTTCCACTTTATCGGAGTATCAATACATTGATCGGATTTAATATAGAACATATTACCAATAGCAGTATCACCACAATTTTTATAAGTGTTTATACCTATAATTCTACATTTAAAAGTTTGAGCTGCTAAACTGTATCCGGCAATCGTACCACTTGACATACTCACATAAAAATAATCACCTACATTTATTCCTTCAAAATTGCCGGCGGTTTTTCTTGCAGCAAGCCAAGCATAAACGCTTCCGGCTGATGCTATTTCCGTTGCAAATTTTGTTTCGAGATTTACACCTTGATAAGTTTTGTTATGTGAAGCCGCAAGAGCATCTATTGTTTCATTTATCTTATCGGTTATCTCTAAAGGTTTTTGAGCCGTTGTTATCTTTTCTATCATAATTAACCCCCTATTACTACTGCTTTATATGTGTTTGCTGCTACTGATGCGGCTGCATTAAATTTAATTGTAGCCGTTGTTGATGATGTTGCTTCAACATCCATA
>JAFUSH010000036.1 GCA_017471705.1 Alphaproteobacteria bacterium
AGAACTTCTTCACTTAAAAGCTCCATTCTCGCGTCCTACGCTCATCTGTGCTGACCAACCTCGCGGTCGGTAACGCGTTTTATATTGCATACTTTTTTTATTGTCAACACCTTTTTGCAATTTTTTTTTATTTTTTTATCACCTGCAGCCAACCTATTGTTTTTACGTATTTTAAATATTGTTGATATCTATGTGGAAAACTGTTTTTCCCATTCAGATATCATATTTAAAAACTTATGTTTATTACATTTTTTTCTTCTTATAATCTATAAAATTACAAAAAATCAAAACGTTAAGCATTTGTTAATATTTTTACTCCTAGATTCGGGTATATATTCAGGGAGTATAAATATGAGTTTTACGTTCTTTGCTTTTGACAGCCGATTCTTTTGGGAAGATGTATACAACTATAACGGCTGGATTATTCAACTTAATGTGCGCACACTGAAATACAGATTACTGGATTCTTATTCGGTTTGCCGAGAATCAGGTTCGTTTGAACAATGCAAAGAAACACTTTTAAAATATATATATGCTTGCGAAATGGACGATTTGTGCGATAATACCGTTGTTATCCTGCACGGATTCGGCGGCACTCGCGCTTCGGCAAAAATAATCGGCGACGGACTTAAAGGAATAAATGCCAATATTATCCCTTTAAGTTACGCCACTTTTCGGCGAGGAATCGGATTTCACTCCAATATTTTGGCACAAATGCTGCAAAATATAGAAGTAAAAGGCAAGCTTTATATCATAAATATCGGAGCAGCGTGCCTCATTACGCGTAAACTCTTAAGTGAAAGCGATAATTTCAGACGATATAATATAGAAAGAGTACTGGATGTTAGTCCGATGAACGCGGGAAGTGATTTGGCAGAATTATTTATGGATAATCGTTTCTTCAGATTTTTGCTAGGTCCGATGCTGAAGGATATAGCGACTCCAAACGCGCTGAATTTGGAAAAATTACCGGAAGAAATCGATCACGGTTTGATATTCGCTCAAAATAAGTTTACTTTGATGTTGAAAAAATTATTGGCACGTTTTGAGAGCTTTCCGAGTGAAAATCCGAAAAATGAGCGTACTTATGCTCAAAAAATTAAGAATATCGATTTGAACACTTGGTTTTCACTAAAAGACGAGCAATTGTTGAATTATTGCAGAAATTTCGTTACTACCGGAGATTTTATGGAAACTTGGTCTCCGTTTGTCGATAATATAAATAAGGTAAAAAGAAAAACCGAAGATGTAAAAAGCAGAAAGATAAAAAAATAATTACAACAAAAAAAACTTCCCTATGCGGGAAGTCTTTTGTTGTTGTAATTTCGATGTATTTTTCAAAATTAACGAGAGTAGTATTCGATAACCAGATTCGGCTCCATAATTGCAGGATAAGGCACATCGTCAAACTTAGGTACGAATGTATATTTAGCGGTCAATTTTTTGGTATCTACTTCCAAATATCCCGGAAAATCGCGAGTCTGAGATTCGATAGCGGCTGCTACGATTGTCAAATTCTTTGATTTTTCACGTACTTCAATGACATCACCGGCTTTAACCATATAGGACGGAATATTTACTCTCTTACCGTTAACGGTAACGTGACCGTGGTTAACAAACTGACGAGCTGCAAATACGGTCGGAACAAACTTAGCTTTGTATACCAAGTTATCCAAACGAGACTCCAACAAACCGATTAAGTTTTCAGCAGCATCACCGGAACGACGAATGGCTTCGGCATAGTACTTGCTGAATTGTTTTTCGGAAATATTGCCGTAATACGTTTTCAATTTTTGCTTCGCAATTAATTGTTCACCATAGTCGGTAACTTTTTTCTTTCTCTGACCGTGTTGCCCCGGACCATAACTTCTTTTGTTATACGGGCTGTTTGCATCACCCCAAAGATTATCGCCGTAACGACGGCTGTTTTTCTTTTTTGCAGAAACGATACTTTTCATAAAATTTTCCTTTTTTTATTATTAACATTATTGTCCCGATAGTTACGAACATTAATCCGCAACGAGATTATACAGGCAATACCGCACAATCTGCCTTCTCGGAAGTAGGCGCAATATACATTACTTTTTTTTTGAATGCAAGTATTTTTTATTCAAAAACTATTCTCATTTTTTTACCATAGAATTTAAGCAATTTTTGCAATGCATTTATGTCGGTTGCTTTGCCAAGTTCCATAACATCTATTAAGTCAATAGGAATTTTGGTGCGTTTAGTAACCTGATAGATATATAAATGTTTTTCTTGTCTGGCGCGCCATAACTCGCGACCGATTTCCTGCCTTATTTGTTTACTTAATTTAAATGTGTTGTCAATCATTTCGCTGAACTCCTTAATTTGTTCGGTTAAACAAAAACCACCTTGATTTTCCTTCAAGGTGGGGAGTTCGTAACTGTCACATAAGCAGTTCGGTGTATTCGGTATATTCCACCGACTCCCCAATATGAGGAGTTATTTAATGTGAGGAGTTGTGACACTCCGCAAACAATCTCTTGCCTGCAATTGGTATATTAGATAAACCAGAAAAAATTGCAAGTAAAAAAGATTACTTTGCTCTAAATTTAAACCGGATTTTAACAACCTTTATGATAAAAGCTTATTTAAAAGAGGTAAAAAAAATGTCATATCAATTAATGTTTCAAAAAGCGGTTGAATTACATCAAAACGGCGCTTTGAATGAAGCAGAACAAATCTATCGGCAAATTTTGGAAACCGCGCCGCAAAATGCTGACATTCTCAATTTATTGGGTTTGATAGCTCAAGCCAAAGGCATTCATTACGAAGCTGTTAACTATTTTTATAAAGCGGTTGACTATGCACCCAAACATTTTCCGATTTATTTTAATCTGGCGGTTTCTTTGGGAGCTTTGGGGCGTTATGTGGAAGCTATTGAAGCGTACCGTAAAGTTTTGGAGCTCAAAAGTGATTGCAAAGAAGCATATCTCGGACTTGGCAATCTTTATTGGGCGCAAAATAAAACAGACGATGCCAAACAGGCTTTTCAAAATGCCTTAAATATTGACAATGACTACACGGAAGCCAAAACCAATTTGGCGGAATTAAACAATGATACGGAAACTTTGCAAAAAATAAGTTCAGGCAATCCGCAAGCGCTGTTTTATTTGGGGCGGAGAGCTTTTAAAGCTCGAAAAAATGACAACTCATTGGAATATTTGCAAAAAGCCGATAATTTGATTGCCGATTCCGAAATAAAAACGCTGCTCGGAGAGGTATTACTGTCACAAAAACGAAATAATGAAGCATTGCAAAAATTTTATCAAGCCGTCCAAATCAACGAACATAATATTACTGCTCTGGTCAATATTGCCGATTTGGAAACTCAAAACCGTAATTTTAAGGAAGCTGAAAAATATTATCATAAGGCCATTGAAACTGACGGCAAAAACTTAAGGGCGCACGCTAATTATGCCAATATGCTTTGTCAAAACAAACGTACTTTAGAAGCTTTGGAAGAATATAGAAACGCGGTGATTATTTCTCCGCAATCTCCGGAATTAAGCTATAATCTGGCATTAATTTTGAAAACTCTGGAAGAATACGAACAAGCTCTTGATTTAATGTTTCACGCTTTTTATCTGGATTCTTCGCATACCGAGTGGAGCCTAAACATTGCCGAAACCCTGATAATGTTTAATGAAAAAGCACCGGAAAAAGCAAAAAAAATATGTGAAAACTGGTATGAAAAAATGCCTGATAACATCGTAGTAAAACACTTATGGAGCGCCATAAACCATCAAATCCCCGATAATGAAGAGGAATATAATCGTTTATTATTTGATAATTTTGCCGAAAATTATGAAAAAACATTGCAAAATATAAATTACAGCGTGGTTGATAAAATAACCGAACTTCACTCTCCTTTTAAGGGAAAAATATTGGATTTAGGCTGCGGAACCGGATTACTCGGAACCAAAATCAAAACAGACGAAAATAAAATAATCGGCATTGATATTTCTGCAAATATGCTAAAAATCGCCGCCGAAAAAAATGTTTATGAACAGCTTGAAAATTGTAATATTTCAGAATACCTGCAAAACAAACACCCCGATTTTGATTGCGTAATCGCTGCCGACGTATTTTGCTATTTCGGCGATTTAAAACCTATTGTTAAAGCTATCTGCCCTACTCGTCTGATTTTCTCGATAGAAAGCGACGAAAACATTCAAGAATATACGTTGCAAGCCAACGGACGCTATAAACATAATCCCGAATATATAAAGCAAACTCTGCAAAATTCAGGATATGCACATATACAAAGTTCTGCCGAAGTTTTGCGTCAGGAAAACGGACACAACGTCAACGGATATATTTTTGAAGCAGAACTATAGATAATTTTATGATTATCCTTGAATGAAACGTTTCATTCCATCGTCATACTGAGCCGTTTTGGCGGCGAAGTATCCAGCAACGCCGATGGCATTGTTTTGTTTCGGCGAAACGAAATGGATTCTTCCCCCATTCGCTACGCTCAGGGTTCAGAATGACAACAAAGAGTCCGCAAGCCCGAGAATGACAACGAAAAAAAGTTAGCCCAATAATGACCTTAAGATAATTCATAAATGGATGTATGTATACTTTTTGCGGTAATGTATAAAAAGTTCACAAAAAGTTCATAAAAATATCGAAATTTATATGATAAAATGATTGACAGCATATTTGTAAAATAAGCTGAAGATGCCTGTAAATGCGCTTGTTTGCGGCTATTTACCAAAGTTACCAATCTTTAACTTATTTTGCTGTAAAATGTTGAAAAGTTTTTTATTATGAGATAAACTGACCTGTAACAGGTTAAGGACTGTGTATATGACTGTGAGACGTTTGATTTTATTTATGCTTATTCCCGTAATATCACTGATATTGTGGAGCTTGCCGGTATTTGCCGCTGAATCCTGCGGCGAAGGATGTAAATTAAACGATGATTATAAAAAACAGATGGCTCAACAGGCTTACACAGCCGTGTATGATGCCCGAAATGCCTATGCAAAATACGTTAATATTTTGAAAAAAGAATATGAGGCAGCAGGCGGTTCCTGTCACGATTTATACAGTAACTGGGATCACGATGCCCTAGTTTCCCTGTTCAGCGGCGGCTTGGAGGGAGCAAACGAGCTTGAATGGACCGATGCCGATAAAAAAGGCGGCGAAGAAGTTGACAGCGGTAAATACAAAGCAAAGATGTCGCCTACCTGCACAGAAATGATGAACACAATTGATACCTACAAAGATTATACCGATTGGGATATCAACAAAATGATAAAAATGGCGGGAGTAAGCAATGCCGGAATACAAAATGTGCTTAAATG
The DNA here is from genome assembly GCA_017471705.1 of Alphaproteobacteria bacterium. Lineage (GTDB taxonomy): Bacteria > Pseudomonadota > Alphaproteobacteria > RF32 > CAG-239 > RUG410. Next base: position 5,340 of record JAFUSH010000036.1, read on the forward strand.
GGCATCGGGTGCTTCCCCCGGTTCTTATATGCAGGTCGACAGCTCTACTAAAAGTACTATTTGCAAAAAGGTAACTTGTACTAGCAATATTACCAGCAATTCGTGTGATTATCTGTTCAAAGAGGCAAACGGAGCTTTAGCTTGTGTTGACTCATATGGTTTGCGCCTTCCTCAAGACGACGGTAAGTGTTATAACGCAACTATGAGCGGACAAAAAACTCAAATAGATTGTTATGAACAAAAGCACGTGGCAGTCCGTTTCGGTTCTGTTGATGAATTTAAAAGCAATATGATTAAAGGTGACGTCGGAACTCAAAGGTGCATAGATAAGTTGAATGAAGCAGCCAGTTTACGCGGGAGTAAGACATCAAACAGCGGTTTCATCGGGCAGCGTATAAAAGCGCATATGGCTTTAGCGGCATTGGGCGGAGCAGATACCCAATGTTGTTGCGAACTTGATGAAAACGGAAATATGACCGATAAAATAACTCACTGTGATGTTCACGATGCCGATTTCGTTGATGAAAACCTTGATGAAACCTGTAAGACCGCGGCTCAGTATCAGGCAGAAATGGGAGAATTGTGCCTGACTTGCGGTTTGATGGCAAAAATCTTGGGAGGTGTGCAAAAAATATCCAAGAACGCCTTTGAAGCGATTGATACCGATTTAATAAAACTTTTGGAAATTGCCCTTTTGGTATATATCGGCTATCTGGTTTTGCTGGCGGTTGCTTCGCCGGAAACTCAAAAACTCAGTCAATTTTTAACTCAATTGCTGCATCAGGGGGCCAGAGTTGCTATTGCCGTATTGGTTTTAACTTATCCGGAAGCCCTTTATGATAAGGTGATAAACCCTATACTGGACGGCGGAGTTGATTTCGGCTTAGCATTTTCAAATCTTAAGGCTGATTCTGCCGAAACCGGAACAATGGATATAGCCATCGGTGAAAAAATCAAAACGGAAGGCGCGGAATATTCCAAAGAATTTGATATGTCTAGTAAGTATTTACACGGTGATACCTTACAAAAGTTAGTCGGCGCCAACAAAAACTTTTCGCGTGAAGCAGCGATGATGCCGGCTTTAGGACGTTGTTTGATATGCAACTCAGTTAACAATTTGGGAGCCAAACGCCTGTGGTTTATACCGCGTGTCAGTATGCTGATAACCGGCATTATTTTATTGGTATTCGGGGTAATGATATGGCTCGCCATCGGATTTTATATACTTGATTGTTGCCTGCAATTGGGAATTGTAGCGGCGATGATGTCTTTCTTTGTGGCGTGCTGGCCGTTTAAAATAACCTCATCTTATGTAAAAGTAGGATGGAATATGTTCTTAAACACTTTCTTCAACTTTATTATGATGAGCGTGGTTATAGTAACCATAGCTCAATTAACAGCGGCTGCTTTACCTGAAGATTTAATGCAAGACATTAATGAAGACAACGTTGAGATGATTAACGACCAACTGGAGATTATCGGCTTGAGTGTTATCTTGCTGGTAGTTACCTGCTTGATTTGCCTGAAATTATCCAGTGAATCCGGACGTCTGGCCAACAAATTTGCCGGCGGAGCGCAAATCAAAATGGGCGGAGACTTGGGCGGTATGGCAGGAGATATGGCCACAAAGGCCGCTGTCGGCAATATGGGCAAGGTCGGACAAGACGGAAAGAAACAAGGCGTGGGCGGCGCTCTCGGCTTAGCAGGAAGAGTAGTCGGCGGAGTTGCCGGTTCGGCTGCCGAAGCCTCAGGCGCCAAGGGAGCGCTTCAAGCAAAAGGAGCCGCCATCAAGGCCAAACTCGGCGGCGGAACAAAATCGCAGGGAGCCAGCTTTAAGCCGAGCTCACAAGGTAATGATAAAGGCGGAGATAAACCGGAGGAAAATAAATAGCAGAGGATATATAAAATGAAATCGATTTTTTTAACCATACTCATTTTTATAGGCGTCTTTGCTCTTGCCGGCAGTGATGTGCTGTCGGTTATAAGCTCCGATTGGTTTCATTATATGTCCTATGTTTTATTTGCAACGGTTATGCTTTGCGGCGTATACGTGACAATGTTCCGCAAACAAAAGAAAAATGAAGAATCGTCTTCTGCCGAAACTCTCAAGATTGAGAAAAAAGAAGGAGAATATGATGAAAAATAGAATTAAGAAATTCATATTCTCGCTATTGGCGGCTCTGTTTATTCTTTGTCCGGCAATTTCTTATGCTGATGAAAATTGCTCGCCTGAAGAAATCACAAAAGCCGAAGGCAGAGCCAACAAATTAGCTCAAAAAAGTATAGATGCTTTTTTCAGCACCGTCGGGGTATTTAACACCGCGGCACAAAATTATATAAACCAATGTAATAAACCTGATTTGAATAAGGATAAAGACGGTAAAGTTACCAGATATGTTCCGAACAACAGCGTCGCCGCCCGTGCTACAATTGAAGGAATAAATAGACCGAGCTTTAAAAACTCTGATAATTTTGAATATCTTAACTATAATTGGTCTCAAACAATTCCGCCTAACGATAATTGCTCCAAAATGCTGAAAACCGTGAGAGATTCTTTGGAAGTTTATAAACAAGCTTTGGCTTCGGCAGAGTCGACTACTTTAGCTTCAATGAATAAAGCATATATTATGTGCTTGTGCGGTGGACAGGGAGAAGACACCGCTTGTGTTTCGGCAGCCTTGGAAGGAGCTCAGGGAGCGGGATCTTGCAAAACATTTCCGGAGTATCAGCAAGAACTGAACCTATGCCCTCTTTGCGGGATTTTCAAAGTCATAATGAAAACAATCGCCGGAGTGTCGTCTAAAGCGTGGAATGCCGTTGCCAAACCGCTTTCGAATGTGGTTATGGTATTCTTCCTTGTTTTGTTGGCATTTGAGGTGCTTAAAGCGGTTGCGGCAGTTGCCGGAAGTAAAATCAGTGCGCTTGCCAAAGGAGTATTGTTATTATGTCTGAAAATTGCCATCACGGTTCAATTGCTCAGCAGTCCTAAGTATATATACGGCTATTTTCTATCTCCGGTAATAGAAGGCGGTTTGAATATGGGATTAGCGATGGCAAATGCCACCGGTGCCGGCGGTAACTGCGCCGTATCGACAGATGATCAAGTGGAAATTCCTTCGGATACTTTTTCATCTTCGGTTTATGACTCCGTTATATCAACTGTTCGTTGTTTCGGGGTTGCTGCTTCCACTTTACCGGCTATCGGCAGAGGATTGACTTGCTACGCTTGGGATGCAGGACACTTAGGCTTTCCGCATTTAGGAATGTGGATATCCGGAGTTTTGATGTATGTTTTCGGTCTGATGATTTGGCTGGCTATTTCGTTTTATATGATAGATTGCACGGTACAGATAGGTATGCTGAGCGGATTGGTGCCGCTATTGGTTGCCTGTTGGCCGTTCAAGCTCACCGAAGCCTATACTTTTAAAGGCTGTAAAATGCTGATGAATTCGTTTTTCTCGTATGTTATGCTGGGAGTAATATTGTTACTCGGTACAATGATAACAACTCACGCTGCCTCGGGTGACGGCAGTAACATAGATCAAATTATTGCCGCTATTAATGATAACGACATTAAAGCTCTGAAAAAAATGTGCAGTCTTGACGCGTTCCAAATACTTATTTTGGCATCTTGCTGTATATTTGCAATGAAACTTATCGGACAAGTTAATAACTTGGCTGATCAATTCTCGAAAGGCTCCGGTTCAAGCATCGGTAACAAGATGGGCGGTATGGCAATGAGTGCCGCTACAAATGTGGCTAAAGGCGCTGCAAAAACGACCGGAAGAATTGCCGGCTCTGCAGTTAAACATACCGCAGCCGCGACCGGTGTTACAGCCGCATTAAATAAAGGCGCCGACGCCGTTAAGGGCGGTTGGCAGAAAGGATGGTCCAAAGCTGGACAAGGACTCGGAATGGGTAAGTACCAAAATCAGCAAACCGGTTCGGGCAAAGAAGGCGGCGAAGAAAATACTGAGGATAAAGAGGAGAAGAAACAGGATACCCCGACTCCGGAAACGACTCCGCCGGATACTCAGCCACCGGAAAATCAGCCGGAAAATCAACCGGAAAATCCGCCGCAATAAAAAATTATCTCTATTGTAACGGGTGAAAAACTATGATAAAATAAGGACTGACAAGGAACGGAATATGAAGAACATAAATTTATACAGATTGCTGAAAGTATTATGCATCGCCTTTGGCGTCGTATTCCTGCTTGTGGCCTGCGGAGATGATCCGGGTGCCAATCCGTACCAAGAAACCGAAATGAGCGAAGAAGAACAAGCCAAAGCACAAAGCGGGAGTTTTGATAAAGAATCCAAGCTTTGTTGGCAGGGAGAATTGTTGGGACTGTTTTATAAACCGTTGGGCGATATGTCATTAAAAGTATATTCTCAGTTAACCAGTACAAATAATATTATGCAATTAATGATGTTAGCGTTTTCTTTATGGATGGCTTTTCAGATTTTACGTCACGTTTCCACCACCTCTCCGGAATCAATGGGAGAATTTTGGACTAAAATTTTGCGAAAAGGAACGTTGTGTTTTGCTTGCGGATATTTGGCGTCATCACCGGAAAGTATTTTGTATGTACTCAATACGTTTGTTTTCCCTATTTATCTGACTTTATTGGAACTGTGCGGAAATGTACTTGATATTACGGCAAAAACTCCGGAAGCCGCGGCAAAATCTTTAAAATTACCGGGGACCAGCGAAATTTGCGAAACATATAATTACAGTATGTCGGGGGGGTGCAAACTGCCTGATACCGGTTCCATCGGTTTAACTACCAGTAAATTTCCGGAAGAACCGCTGAATATGATGGGATGTATGGCTTGCGCCGTCGGCTCAAGGCTTGATGTAGGATATCACGTTGCCGTACTCGCGATGAGTCAAGGATTTTTCGGCTTTCTGGTCGGCTGCTTTTTGGTGGCGGCGTTTTTCATTACCAAAATGGGATTTGCTATGTATTTGGTAGACAGCATATTCCGTCTTGATATGATGATTATTGTCGCGCCGTTTTTAATACTGTTTTATCCGTTTGAGCAAACTCGAAAATGGACAGCCACCGGTTTCAAAATAATTTTAAACTCCTCGGCTATTATGCTGTGTTTGGGGGTTTTAATAAGTATGACCATTTTGGCAATGCAAAAGATTTTGGTTAATCCGGATATGGGAGAGCTTGGCACTAAAGAATCTTACAATGATTTCGGCGTTATCCCGATTTCGCTCATTTTCTTGGGCTTTGTAATCATCAAAGCTTCCGGAGTTGCCGTGTCATTATCGGAAAGTGTAACCGGAGGCGGCGGCGATACCAAATTCCAGAAGAAGATGGCGGCATTGGTCGGAACCGTGGCAAAGGGTTTATTTGTCGCGCTTACGTGGGGTTCAGGTAAAGCCGTTACCGCCGTAGTCGATCACGTTGAAAGAGTTAAGGCTATCTATGATAAAATTCAAAAAGCCAAGAAAAAAGTTGAAAAAGTTCAAAACAAAATGCGGCAACTTGCCGGAAGGAAATAAAGAGAGGTCGCAGATGATGAAATTTTTTGAAAGTATAACAAAACCGATATCGCGATTATTCAGCAGATGCTTGGGGAATGGGCTCGTAGATCCCTTGACGATTGCTTTGCAATCGAGGGATGACTGGAGTATAATTGCTGTGCTGCCGAGATATAGCTCAAAGAAAAACATCATCATTTCCGCTCTTACTGCAGTTGTTATGTTTTTCGTGGTTATGAAACCGGCAACGGTCGGCGCCGAATACAGCTTGGTGCAATTACGAATTGCCAGCGTTCTCATCAACGAGATGGGCGGTGTAGCCGCCATAACAGGTGAAAAAAATAATGAACCGATGACACGCGTTGCCGAAGTAATGCGTAATATGTACAACTATTGGCATAAAAAAAACAGCCGTATTACCTATAGTGACGTTTTGTTTGTTGATACTCACTTTGAAAATGCACGTGCCAAATTTGCCCACCTCGGAAAAGCCGATTTGGAAAGAATGGGACGTAAAGCCGGTTCGGAATGGAATGTTGCATTAAATCTTGCCGGTAAATTGGTAAATGGTACTCTTACATCAGATATTGCACACGGAGCCAATGCCTTTAATGCAAACTGTGAGCAAAAACAAGGAAGAGCTTTTGCAAATAGCTTAAAATACGGGGATACTCCGGCTTGTTTGCTGAAAAAAGTATACGGAGGCAAGAAGCAACAATATAAAGTATTAGCCGTTCAGGCTCTTCCTATGCAGGCTAAAGGTATGCAAACAGCCACATTCTGGCAGTGGGAGTTAGGAGGAACAAGGCACGCCTACGATGACGATGTTACTGCTCCGGCTGACCCTAATTTCAGTTTAAGCGAGTCGTCCAATGGTACCGCAAGTGAGGATAGTGATGGTGCGAGAGAAGCAGCATCTTGCGCAATGGATGCTATGCAAGCTATGTACTTAACCGATGAAAGTAAAGTTGACCAATATTGTTGGTATTGCAAAATCGTCATTGTATTGGTTAACGCTTATCTGCAGGCCGTAAGCGAAGCCTTACCGGCAACACAGTCGTTGGGTAAGGTTATTTTGAAATTTGGTTTCCTGATTTGGCTTGCTTACTACATTTTACAACAAGTAAGCTCTATAAATGCCGTAACTCCGGGAAAAATGTTACAAGATATACTGGTTATGGGTTTCAAAGTGGCACTGGCTTATTCGGCTGTCACCATAGGGGCTCAAATAATCCGCGATTATTATCTGGATCCTATTGTCGGCACCGGTATCGACTATGGTTGGGCAATATTTACGGGAGGAACATAGAATGGATTTTAAGTGGATGAAAAATATTGCTCTTGTTTTATTCGTCGGATTAATTTACATTTTCGGCTCCGTTGAAATTGCCGATGCACAACCGTATCTTCCTCAAGATGACGGTCTTAAGAAGATAAATGAATTGGCTGAATGGACCGATGCCGGCAAAAAAAAGAAAGCAGAGGAAGAAGCTAAGAAAAAGGCTGAAGAAGAAGCAAAGAAAAAACAAGAAGGAGCTGCACCTGAAGGTATCGCAAAACCAAAAACATCTCAAGAAGTAATTGATGGATTGACACCTTGGAGAAATTCTTCGGCTTCTTCTTGCTCAGGTGACTATCAACCTGAAAATCAAGATGCCGGAACAACACCTAATTCGGCAGGTCTGTTTTCTCCTGAAATTATGGTAAAAATGCAAGCTTTTATGCGTCAAATCTATAAGGAACTGTCCAAAGTATTTATGATTGGTCATTCATTACTCTGTTACTCGCAAAAAGTTGCATATCTTTGTATCGGCATAATGGGCAAATGTTTTGCAAAACTGGCAAATCTCAATCTGTTTGTCAGCGGTATGCTGATTTATGTCGTCGGAGTTTTGATGACAATGAGTATAGGTATGTATTTTGTGGATATTTCATTCAAACTCGGTTTTGCAATGTTATTTATGCCGGTATCCATAGCTTTATGGCCTTTCCCGCCGACAAAAAATAAATTTCAAGAAAACTTAAGCATTATCATTCGTAACGGTATGCTGTTTACATTGGTAGCCATCGGCGTAACTTTTGCCGTGACCTTAATTTCAAACAGCCTGCTTGATACCGGAGACGGACGTGACGGATGGGAAGCATTTTGGCAAGCCATTGCCGACAAAAAGACCGAAGTTTTAATAGACAATTTTGCGTTTGATCGTATGCACTTTTTGGTGGTTGCATTCGGATTAATTTTCGGTTTCAAGATTTTAGCCTCCAGTGTTAATGACTATTTGGATTATTTTTTCAGCGATTCCGTATTCGGTTCGGAAAGTCCGATGCACCATATGGGAACGCAGGCTGTCGGTATGGTTGCCGCCAACACCGTAAAACCGGCGGCATCGTTTATCGGCGATGTGGCTAAAACCCAAACCGGACGCGCTATTGCCGGCGTCGGAGGAGGTATAGCCGCTCTCGGTTCCAAAGAGGGACGATCACGTATTGCAGGAAATTTTAAAAAATTCGGCAGCGCAGTTGCAAATCCGCGAAGAACTATAGGTAATGCCGTAAACAAACTTGAAACTTCAACTAAAAAGGCAGTAGGAAGCGGACTTAAAGGTATCACAAATGTGGGAACTTTGATTTTGCCTATCAAAGAATCAACCCGTAAAAAATTAGAGCAAAAAGCTGATGATTGGATTGATAACAACATCAGAGACGGAAAATTACGGAATCTGGCCGCCGACACTGCAGCATTCGGCGTAAATACTTTCAATCAGGCTATCGGCAATAAGAATGCCAAATTCGTCACTCGCGATGATATCAAAAACAAAGTCAATGAATCTATTGATAGTGTCAAAGATGATTTAAGCAACCTGTATGGTGATAAATTAAAGGAAAATGTCAAGTCCGGTATTGTAAAGACCGCAACTAAATTGAATAATGAAATTCAAGGTTTACGCGATAATCCGGACGGAATAAAAAGCGAAGAAGAAATGCGCGAAATATTCCATCAAGGAAAAGAGCTGGGCAAAACAGGTGCGCAAATTGTCGGAGGGGCAATCAGCGGCGGTATACATAATCTTGCCGATAAAGCCGAAAATACCGCCAAAAATACTGTAGCCGGTACAGCGGCAATGGTCTATAATGATATTCAAAGCTTGAAGAACAATCCGCAAAATGCCGTAACAACAGAAGCTATGCGGATGCTTTTGGGAGAAGAAAAACAAAAACTGGCTCAAGCCACAAAACAGGCTTGGAAAGAAGCAGACAAGGCTCCTATAAGTTTACAACCTTCAGCAATATTATCAACTCCGTTCAAAGTTGCCGAAAGTCTCGGTAAAGGATTTCGGCATCCAATCAACAGCGCCGTTAATAATTTAAATAAATTGGCAGCCGGATGGGAAAAAGTTAAACAAGCTAAAGAACAGAAAATAATATTGAAAACAACCGGACAAATTGTTTTAAGAACTGCCGCACGAACAGTTAAAGGAACCGGTCAAGATATTAAGCATACGGCTGAGGGTACCGCTTCCGTGTTGGGTAATGTGTTAAAAGATTTTGGTAAGAGTTTGCAAAACAATAAACCTGCCGACGGACAATCCAAACACAAATGGACAAGTTGGCAGGATATGCACGATGCCGAACAGAGAAAGAAAGAAGCCGCGCAAGAAGACAGAGATTACTTTAAATCAATCAATACATACGATGATGACTAGGGGACCGACAAAGATGAAGGAATGCTTGAAAAAGAATATAATACAAAAAATAAATAGTGGCATTATCAAGTCACTTATTCTAGGCATTACGGTATGTTGTATCACTTTGCTTTTTTCTTTTGACGGCAAATGTTATGATTGGGGAGCTGGAACTTCCACTTATACCCCTAAATCTGGAATCGGAACTGGAGGTTCAGGCACAAATGGTTCCGGTGGTGGAACTTCTCAAGCTTCTTGTCAACAATCTGAATGTTCATCTGCCACTAAAGGTTGCATAATGAAACAAGACAGTAAAGGGCATTTTAATCAATTGGCTTCTAACAGCAGTATGAGAGCTGCCTGCTTACACGAGCGTTCCGAAAAGGGCTGTTTTGATTTAACACCGGTCAGCTGTGTGGGAAGTTACGGCGGACTTGGCTATCGTCCAAACGGCGCCGGCGGCAATGATACCCCACGCAATCACTATGGAAGCGACTTAGGAGCTGCAGCTTGTACAAGAAAAGACGGTTCTTACCCATTGATTAATGTTTATGCTGCCGCTGATGGTACGGTGGCTTATGTCAATACATCGACCGGCGGAGGTCGCACCATTGCAATCACGCATACAAAAGGATGTAAAAGTGCCCCTAAAGGAGGTGAAAATTATAAATCAACCTATCGCCATTTATTAGCGTATAAAGTATCTATAGGGGATAAAGTAAAAAAGAATGACATCATCGGGTTAATGGGCGGATCGAATGCAAAATGTATAGGTTGTGCCGCCTGTGATGCCACCGCGCAAAGAACAGACGAGTATAAAGGTATGTGGACCACCGCTGGTTGCGGTAAACCTTATGCCGTGCATTTACATTTTGAAATAGAAGACGGTGCAGCAAATTCTTCATCAACTCAAGCACACGCGGCAACGGCATTAGACCCGAGTTGCAACAGCTTGCAAACACTTTGCGGTGGCTGCCCTTCCGCTCCGGGAGATGATAGTTGTAAAGGCGGTCAACAAGGATGGTCGGACGGAAGAGCCGGAACAGCAGACGGAACTTTATATCCGGGAGGCACCGGACCTGACGGAGGCGGTAACTATGCTCAATCGCAGTGTAAATATTCAGACTATTTGGATAATGAAAAATGCGTATTCTGCAGTATGTTCAAAACGATGTTTAACGCCGCCAGTCAAATAGCTTTAATGGCAGACAACGGTCTTTTAACCCCTACTCTTAATTTAGTAAAAATAGGCTTTTTGATTTGGCTTGCCATTTATTTGTTAAAACAATTAGCCTCTTTCAAAGCCACCAATTCCGGTGAATTGGCAAAAGGTATTTTATTCCAAGGTTTCAGAGTTGCCGCAGTGGCGCTGATTTTGAGCAGTACCGCATCTCTGTTTTATGTAATGGATTTGACACTGAATCCGGTAATGATGACGGGGCTGAATTTTATCAAAGATTTAAACACCACCTCGACTTGTTCGAAAGATGCCGAATATATGCAAAATATTAAGGGATACAGTGCCGAAAAAGGATATGCCGATACATCCACTGCCAAAGGAGGTCTGTCAACAGAATTAGGAGAGGCTATTATCTGTGGAGTTAAAAATATGGAAGATTCCACCAGTGTATTGATGAAACTCGGTAATTTCTCGGTTTGCTTGGGCTTCCACGACCACCCGTGGGTTCTTGCCGATACTATGGGTATAAAAATTGATTTACCTCACTTGGGATACGTCACTACCGGTATATTCTTATGGTTGGCCGGACTTGCGTTATTACTGACTTTCCCGTGGTGCTTGGTCGATTGCATACTGCAACTGTGTATAGCCGCAGCCCTTGTTCCTTGCGCCATCGGGGCTTATGCTTTCAAAATTACTTCAAAATACCTGAAAATTATTTGGGACTTCTTTATGAATGCTATGTTCAATTTCGTATTTATGGCACTCATAATTTATATCATTAACCAACAATTACAAAGCTGGATTGGCGTAGATTTGGGCGGTGGTGAAAACGGACCGGACAACGATCATAGAATATTTATCAGATTCAACGGCTTAGCTTGGTATGGGATGGGATTTATCCGCGTTGCCGCAATCTGTTTCTTCTGTTATGTATTTTTTGATGAAGCCAAATCAATGGCCGAAAAATTCGCTTCTTCACCGGGGTTAGGCGGCGGAAAAGGTATCGGTCGTATGGTCGGCGGAACTATGATGGATGCCGCCGGCAAAACCGGAAAAGCCGCTTTACATACAACTTTACATACAACCGGAAAAGTAGCTAGCGCCGCCGGAGCCGGTCTGAATTATGCTGTCGGCAATCAGTACCGAAGTATGAAAAACCACGCCATCGGTGCCATTGCCTCGAGATTTGGCAAAAATGCATCGGTTACCGGAGCAGACGGAAAAACTGTTGCCCACGAAGGCAGTTTCCGAATGTTCGGCCGCGATATTAAATTCTCGGCTACTAAAGGGGAAGACGGAAAATGGTCATTAACCAGAGAAACCCATAAACGTTCACAATCGGATAAAGCTTTTGAGAAAGTATTGGATAAAGACGGTAATGAAGTAAGAGATGAAAACGGCAATGTCAAATACCGCGCCCGTCACCGTGTGTTCGGTAAAGTTACCGGATACGAGGATATGATTGCCACTAAAGATGAAAACGGTAATTTGGTGTATAGCACAGCCGACGGAAAAAGCACATTCCGTCTTGATGAAAACGGACAAATAGCCGCTTATAAGACCAGATTTACCCGTTCTTACTTAGGTTTGGGCAAAGCCGTGGAAAAAACTAAAAAACAATACGGAACCAACCGCGTTGTCAGCACTGCAACATCTCGCACCACCGAGAGAACTGATGCTCTGGGTAATGTAACCGACGCCCATACCGAAATGAAAGACTTCAACCTCTTTAACCGCGATTTGATTAAAAAAGACGGAACCATTAATATTGATACTTTTAATGAAATGCAGAAAAATATGAAGAATCCGGAACAGGCCGCTAAAGTCTTGGTTGCTAAGGCGATGGAAGCCCGCGGCTTGAAAATGGATTTAAATAATCCTGATACTAAGGTCAGTATTGATGATAATGGTCGCGTTACCATTAATCAGGTTACCAAAGTAAAAGAAAGAATAGATGGTAAAGATGTTGAAAAGATAGTGGAAACTAAAAATATTCAAGCGGTGATGATTGGTGACCAGATGTTTATTGCGGCGGAAACTACCGACGGAGACGGTAATATGACGCTTCACGAATCAAACGGCATATTCCATACCGTTCAAACTGCCACCAAACAAAGTGATGGTACATTCCGTTATGACTTTGATGGTGGCTTCAGTGAACACGCCATAAGTAAAAACAGCTTTATGTCTCCGCTTAACCATAAAGGCGAATGGGGTAATAATATTGACAGAGATAAGGCTATGGCAGGCTTTTCACAAAACCATTTTGATAAATATATGGATAAATTAAAACTCAAACAAATGGGACGTACGATGAGTACCGGTGCATATAACCGCAGTGCAGAGGCCGGAGCTATGCATTCGCAAATTCATCGCGGCGGATTATCTTCTATGGACGAAGCCAAACAAAATATGACAAATACTGCAGAAAAAGGTAGCGGAACAAACAGACACGACTTTAACAATAATCAAGACAGAAATTTTGATGACGATAAAATGCCGGATGACTTGAAAGGCGAAGTCAGAAGTAATTTGCAGGAGATTCAGGAGATTCATCTGGAATTGGAAAAAGAATATGCTTCCCGTGATCGTTTAGAAAAAGAACAGCGGGAATTGCAGGAAAAAGAGGACAAAACTGCCGAAGAAGAAGAGAGAATAAGACGTGAACTTGAAGAAAACCAAAGAAAGTTGGAAGAACTCAAGAAACGTCAGGAAGAGGCAGAACGCCAAAAAGAACAAATTGATGAAAAAATCAGAAAATGGCAGGAAAATTATAATACCGAGAATAATACGTGAAATAAATAAATACACAAAATATCATACAATATTTATAATGAATGAAATGCAAGGTATTTATTCAGGTAGTTTTTTTGTATAAACATCATTTTTGTCTTGCTTTTTGAATTTTGGCGACTATTATATGCTTAAATGTTATAATAGTAGAGGTTTGATATGGAAGAAATCATTTTCCCGAATCAGATAAGAATGCACAGAAGATTGCACGGTATGCCTATGCAGGAATTGGCAGATCATTTGGGCGTAAGCTTATCGGCTATTTCCAAAATAGAAAAAGGTTACCGTCGTTTGAATCAAGAACAATTAATTCAAGTTGCTGAATTGTTGGATTGTTCATTGCAGGATTTATATGTTAATGAACAAAACTCTCAACAGGATGTTGTTCAAGCTTGGAAACGAGAACAAGAACGTCGTTCAAAAATCAATCAAACAGCCGGATTGAAAACTTTGGGTGCCGGACTTCGCCATATACGTACTTCAAAAGGTTTGACTTTAATTGAAGTCGCCGAGTACGCCGATATGACTTTATCCGTATACCATCGTATAGAAATGGGGCAAAGAGAGGTTTCCGATAAGGAATACCGCAATATAGCCAAAGCTTTGGGAACCACAATAGATAAACTTAAAGACAGCATAAAAAAACTTGATGAGGAAGGCGTTTTAGAGGATATTATTGAGCATAATGACACTCGTTATAAAGTACTCAATAATGCACGTTATTCCAATTTGGGAGCCGTTAACAGCGAAGGCGGGGCAGATGTTATGGTTCCGCTTTTAGGCAGCGGTAACTCCGAAGGAAATATCGTAATAGACCGAAACAATGTTTTCAGAGAGATTGAATGCCCTTCCAACTTGCATAATCAACATAATATATATGCCGTTAACTTATGCACCAGAAGATTGGGGTCTTTACTGTCAAGCAGATGCATATTATTTATAAATCCTAACGAAGTTATAAGCTCGGGAGATATTGCTTTGTATTATATAAATGACACAGAAGCTAAGCTCTTAAGTATTCGCGAAGATGAAAACGGACAACTGTACGGAGTTCAGTGGAATCCTGATGAACGTACAAATTTGAGCAACAGTGATTTGACCAGAGTTCATAAGGTAGTTGTTATTAACCTTTAAAAAATATGTTTTTTTTGCAATATTAATAAGTAATTTACACTCTCTGTTATATAATGGAGAGTGTAAGTTTATGGTTAAATGGAGAAAATACCGTGGATAACGAGGAATTGGAAAATTTAGAAATCAAAAAAAATGAGGACCTGAATGAAGAAGCCGAATATGCGGGAAACAAGCAGGATTTGGAAAGAATGCTGCTTGAAGCTCAACGATATCTGAATATTTTTCATCAAATCCACATTTTCAGCAGCAAAAAAAAAGCTGAATTCGAACAATCTCTGATTGATATGCCGGAAAGAATACGGGCAGTTTTGCTGAATTTACCGGGGGGAAGAGTACTCAACGAATATATCGAAGATTGTGAAATAAAACGCGGATTAAGAGAAGCCCGTACCGAATTTGCCGATAACGATACTTTTGTGAAAAGCGAAAGGGAAATTCAACAGCAATCCGCGATTGCCAACAAGGAATTTACACAATCCTTGAAAGAAGTTATGGAAAACTATAATACCAATTTATTGCAATTGAGCGAAAAAATTATGCAAAACAGCAAACGCTTAAATGATGATGAACGTAATTCCAGCAATCAGACTAAAGCATTAATTGATGCATTGCGCGAAAATAATAAGCATCAGGTTGAGATGTTAAAAACTTTAGGAACTACATTATCTCAAGCTATCTTGAATGCAAAAAAAGAAGAGAAGCAAAATAACGGGGTTATAAATAAAAAAGAAGAGACAGCCATAAAAGTTTCCGGTGTTGCTCCTAAAGAAAATCTCAGTTTTGCCGTAAAGGAAGAAATTAAGAAAAACGAAAGCATCTCAGCTCCTAAGGGAAGTAATATTAACGATATACCTGTTCTGCATAAATTCGATACTCCGGCTCCGGCGGTAAAAAATAACATAAAAGATGACAGCGGAACGGAAGATATTCGTCAGGCTCTCAGTAAAAATCAGGAAATAAACAAACCCGTCAATAAATCACCGGAAGTTTCCGATATTGATATTGCCAGCCTTTTAGGCGGAGATTTGGAGCAAAATGAAAAAGAGCAAAAGTCGGCAACTCAGCAGAAACCCCCTGTTGCTCTTGATTCGGCAACTTTACTTAAAGAAGCTCAAAATAACTCTAAAGAAACATTAAAAGATAAGCCGCAAACCTTCGGCAATGCAATGCAGAAAATTAAAAATGCCATTACCGAAACAGCCAGTATTTCTTTGGATAAAATCAAAGAGGCTCCGATTTCTCTGGGTGATATAAAAGATGATTTAACCGATTCATTTTCCAAAGCTTTTTCTTCTAAAAAAGAAGAGCCGATTAAACCTGCCGCAGAAGAAGAATGGGAATACGTTGATGAAAACGGCAATCCGATAAATCCGGAAGAATGGGGATATGTTGATGAAAACGGAAACCCCGTCAATCCTGAAGAATGGGAGTATGTTGATGAAAACGGAAACCCAATAAATCCTGAAGAGTGGGAATATGTTGATGAAAACGGAAACCCGATTGCAAAATAACCATAAAGAATAAAAAACGAAAAGGAGAAAAAAATGACTGATATTGAAAATCCGGAAGTTTCAAAAGAATCTTTATGGTATGTCGATAATTATATCGTTTTGCTGGACTATTATGACCGCACAATTTCACGCATTGCTGCCCGCTGTGTTCGTATGGGTAATATTGCCATTGAAGAATATAAGTTTTATCCTTACATTTTAGATGTATTGGAAGAAATTTGCGAGACCGGAAATTATGTATTGGAACACGAAGAAGTTCATCCTTACGTTGAACGCAAGATTGCCGGAGGTGTAGAAGCTTTGCGAAACAATCTTTCTTTATATCAAAAAGAACTTACCAATAATCAATCGCCGGAAATGCTGAAAACAGATCCTAATGAAGGTAAAAAGATAAACGAGGTTATGAGCAATTTTGACAAAGCGGTCGATCCTACGGCCGGTGCCGGTATGAATATCGATGAGTTGATGAATAAATTAATGGCGGAAAACTCTGTTACCCCAAAGGACGATTTTATCGATACCAAGGATAACAATGAACAAAAATAAAAGGTATACAAAATGAAAATACTATTGAAAATTCATTTATTCGGATTGTTAGCGGCTTTAACCTTTGGATTGGCAGCTTGTGTTGAGAACCGCGAGGTAGTGAGTCAGGCACAGGCAAAAGCCGAACAGGAAAGAAAAGACGCCATCCAGCCTATTAGAGAATCCAGTCAGGATCCGTATATGATTCGTACTACTGAAGGCGCCAATGCTCTTGATTTGGAAACTCCTTTGCGTTGTAACGTAAATTGGGAAACTCAGCAAATGATTTTGACTTTACCGTTTGTTAAGTCTGCATTTAAGTTGGAACGTAACGGACAAAATGATGTATTACCGCGCTTTGAAGTAAACGGTTTTTCGTTTGATATGATGCCGGCTGAACAGGCAATGGTAAAGCTGACTAAAGAAGCGGGAATCCGCGTTTCTTCAGCCGACGGACCATATACCAGCATATCTGCTGAAGACTTGCGCGGAGAATTTTCGGAAGTAATTAAAATGATAGCTGATTCCGCAGGTATTTATTATACTTACAATGCTAAGGATAAAATTTTAACGTTAAGCCGTAAGGTAAATATGACTTTGTACACCCCGCAATCACGTCCGATTATTTTGGGATTACTGGATGTTATCCGCGGTGCCGGTATCACCGATATTGTAACCAACTGGGCTGATTATTCGATAACTTTTGATGCCGATGTTGAAACACAAAACAAAATTGCCGAATTGATTAATTTCTTTGAAAACAGCCCTACTCTGGTTGCTTATGATGTCAGTATTTTCCGTTTGTACCCATACGACACATCAAAAGATATTGAATGGAAAGAAATGTTGAAAGCGTTTGATTTCGGTTCAATCACAACTGCGCAAACCGGAGTCATCGGACGTATTTTGACAACTACCAACGACATCTCGAAAGAAAAATTACAACAATTCTTAGGTAATCAGGCGCAAATTGAAACCGTTTCCGAAGGTAAGTTTGTTGTGCCTAACCAATGGCTTGCCAGATTTGATATAGGAAAATGCAGTTTACCTAATTCGAATGCTTACGGAATGTCTGTTTTAGCTAAAGCTGCGGTACAAAAATCAAATGAAATTTTTACAGATGTAACTTTAGAAGAGACAGAAGGACAAATTACTCAATTCAATATTCGTAATAAATTGGGCGAAAACTTCCTGATTATCGGGCTTCCTAACGAATTATTCGGCGTAAGTTCGCCTAAGTCTGAGACTATTATCTTTATGGTGCCCAGATTGATTCGCACTTTGAAAACCAATGAAAATATAAAGAACAAAATTTAGTTCAGAGAGGTAAAATATGGAAAACGATAACTTTATTAAAAGACCACGCAAATTACTGAAAATCAAACGGCCTCGTCCGATGGAAAATCCGCCTGCATCTTTCGGTATGCCTACAAAAGTTAATTCCATTTTAAATGAAGAAAGCTCCTATAGAGAACTTTCAAGCAATGAAAATTATTTTGCCGATAACGGTGAAGCCGAAAACATACATTTTGTCACCGAAGAAGAACTTTCTCCGGCAACACCGGATTCAATAAAAGTATATTTACAAAACAAAACAGTAATGATGATGTTAGTGATTGCCGCTTTAATTGGTGCCATTTTTTCATATATGCTGGCACCTTCGCAGCAACCTCAAGCCAGCCGCGGCTTAGACGGTATCGTATTCAATCCTGATGTTCCGGCCGGAAAGAGCCGTTGCGGTTTGGTTGAACCGCATCAAGGATGTGTATTATACATTATGAATCCTAAAAATCAGGAAGTAACCGGTAAAGATTTTTACGTTACGGCCGCAAAATGGACCGGACGTGAGCGCTATCTTATTGATACCAGCAATATGCATTACGCCTCAACTCGTATTAAACCGGGATATATTGCGCAGATTTATATACCGTCGCTTTCGTATTAACACATAATCAAAGGACGCGGATAATTTTGCAACCATTTCCATCTACGGCAAAAAAGCATCTGATATACGAATGTTTATTACCATTTAAGTGGACGGTTTTGATTTGTCTTTTGTTGGTATTTGCCGAAACCGGTATTTATAATCTTCTGAATTGGTTGTTTGCTCAGCTCGTTGAGAATATAAAACAAGGGGTTACCCGCGAAAACTTATATAATGCCGTTTATTTTGTCGGTATCATTGTTTTATGTGATACAATCAACATTTTTTTACCTAAACACGTTTTAATGTATCGGCAAAAGCATTTTTATTTTCCGGTTCAAGAACGTATTTACGGTAAAGCTCTTGCCTATATTTTCGCTCATTCGGTAAACTACATTGTCAGTAAACAAACCGGAACACTGCTGGCAAAAACAAACCAAATCAGCTCATTGCAAAATACTTTTTCAATGTTTATAAACGGTTTTTGGGGGCGTGTAAGCGATATAGGAATAAAAATAATCCTGCTTGTTTACATAAATTTTGGGTTGGGAGTTTTGTTTATTTTATGCGCAATCTCGGTGGCTCTCGTAAATTATCAGGCCAACCTTTCCAGCAAGCGTCTGTCATCTATGCGAGGAAAAGCTTTTTCATTATATCAGGGCTGGATTGTCGATACTATTTCCAATATCAGATTGGTTAAGCAATTTAATCGTGCCGAATATGAAAAAAAACGTATTTACACATTGTTGAAACAATGGATTTCCATTGCCGCCAAAACTTCATTGGTATGGTTTTCCTCGTATACAGCCGTTGGTTGTTTTGTGCATTTATGCTCGATGGCAATGCTTACACTTTCCGTATATTTATGGAGTAAATCGCTGATTAATGTCGGCGATATAGTTTTTGTTTTATTGACCGTCAACGGCGGTTTTATGTGGCTTATGGAATTATGTGTTTTATACCGCAGATTTGAAAATAATATGTCTTATATTCAGTCGGGGCTGGAACCTTTTAATGACAAGCACGAAATAGAAGACTCACCAAACGCGCAAAATATCATTTTCAAAAATACAGGTATTGAATTTAAAAATATCGGCTTTGCCTATCCGGAACAAAAAAGAATTTTTGATAAGTTCAATTTGCAGATTAAAAACGGGGAAAAACTCGGAATTGTCGGATTATCCGGCAATGGTAAAACAACATTGATAAATTTATTGCAAAGAGCTTACGAAATACAGGAAGGACAAGTTACCATCGGCGGTATTGATATAAAAGACATTACACAGCAAAGTTTACATCGCAATATGGCGATTATACCGCAAGAAACCGTGCTGTTTCACCGTTCCATAAAAGATAACATTGAGTTTGGCTCCACCGGAGTTTCATTGCAAAAAATCAAAAATGCCGCTAAAAAAGCATACGCAGACGAATTTATTAAGGAACTTCCGAATGGTTATGATTCGTTGGTCGGGGACAGAGGCTGCAAATTATCCGGCGGAGAAAAACAACGTATCGCGATTGCCCGTGCAATCCTTAGAAATTCTCCTATATTAATTTTAGATGAAGCCACCTCTTCTCTTGACAGCGAATCCGAAAAAAAAGTGGCCGACGCCATCAATAATCTGCTCGGCAAAAAGACCGTAATTGCAATTGCTCATCGCCTTTCCACCTTAAAGAAAATGGATAGAATCATTTATTTGGAAAAAGGTAAAATCGTAGAGCAAGGCACTTTTTCCGAGCTGATAAAAAAGAAAAACGGCAAATTCGCCAAACTTTGGAAACTGCAGCAGATGGAACCGGAGATGTGACAATGAAATTATTTGAAAAAATATCTCCTATGCACACAATTCCCGAAAATCCGCTGTTATTTATATGGGAATCCCTGTTCGGTATGCGCAAATGGGCTTTGCTGGGTATGGTTTTGGCATTTTGCCTGCAGTTAATGAAAGTTTTTGTGCCGGTATATTTTTCAGAGATGATTCAATATTTCTCACAAATAACTCCCGCAGAATTTTCTTGGACGCAAATGTGGTGGTTTTTGGCGGCAATTTTTGCCTCTTATATCGGACAATCAGTATTCAGAACAATTCGCGAACTGGTAGAAAATTATTTTGTGCGTACTTTTATGAATATAAAAATATCAACATTTGGTTTTGATTATCTGGAAAAGCATTCCGAAAGCTATTTCTCATCACAGAAAACCGGACAACTTTCGCAAAAAGTCACCAATTGTGCTGAAGCCGCCTGCGAAGTACACGGACATATTTCACGTTTATACAGCAATTTATTTTTAATTTTAATCAATCTTTTCTTTATCGGAACAGTTGACTGCCGATTGCTGTTGATGGTCATTATTTTCGGTCTTCTTTCTGCTTTTTCTTCGTACAAAGCAAGTATAAAAATTCGCAAGCTCAATGAAAAATCCGACAACATCAAAGACGATTTCAGCGGTATGTTGGCGGATAGCATAGGCAATGCCTTAAACGTCAAGGCATCCGGCTGTGAAAATTTTGAAATTTCCTTTATTAAAAAGGCGTTTAAAGGGGTTAAAAATGCCCGCATCAATGCTCTGAATGCTTTTCAAGATACTTTGCGCGTTCAACAAACGTTACTTTGTTTGTTTGAAGTATTTGCCTTGTTATTTATGATAAGATTGTGGTATCTGCAAAAAATAAATGTCGGTGAAGTCACGATGGTTTTGGTACTGATGAACTCGGTAATGTCCTGTTTTTCAGGAGTTCTGGATAATGTATGCGAACTTAACTCGGCTATCGGCGGACTGTCGGCGGCTATGGCACCGTTTGTTATCAAGCACGAAATAGTTGATGTTACTAATGCCCATAAACTCAAAATTGAAGGCGGAGAAATTGAATTTAAAAATGTAAGCTTTGCTTATGAAAACAAAAAAGTTTTTCGCAATCTGTCATTTAAAATAAAAAGCGGAGAAAAAGTCGGAATCGTCGGCATTTCCGGAAGCGGTAAGAGCACACTCATCAATTTATTGCAGCGCGCTTATGATATTCAAAAAGGAGAAATCCTCATTGATAATCAGAATATTGCAAAAGTTACACAAAACAGCCTGCACGACGCCATTGCTCTTATTCCGCAAGATACTTCACTGTTTCATCGCAGTATAAGCCAAAACATTGCATACGGAAAACAAGGGACCTCACAAAAAGAAATATTGAATGCGGCTAAAAAAGCATACGCCGACAACTTTATCAAAGAATTAGCCAAAGGGTATCAAACTAAAGTCGGTGAAAAAGGCGTCAAGCTTTCCGGCGGTCAGCGGCAAAGAATAGCTATTGCCCGTGCAATTTTAAAAAATTCACCGATACTTATTTTAGATGAAGCAACCTCCGCTTTGGACAGTAAAACCGAAATGTATATTCAAAAGGCTATGAATAACCTGATGAAAAACAAAACCGTCATCGCTATTGCCCACCGCTTATCCACATTAAAAGAGATGGATAGAATTATTGTTTTGGATAAAGGAAAAATCGTCGAGCAAGGCAAAGTAGAGGACTTACTCAAATCCGGCGGTGAATTTCAGCATTTATGGGAAATACAAAATGAGACGTCTAATGTCTGAAGATATTTATGTATTAAACGAAAACGGCAGTATTTGCGGATTAAAAGACCGGCAATATGTACATAACAACGGAACTTTGCACTCAGCCGTTCAATGTTGGGTAATGAATAATAACGGAGAAATTCTCATTCAAAGACGAGCTGCAACGAAAGATAAAAGTGCAGGTAAATGGGATGTTTCTTTCGGCGGACATTGTGTAAAAACAAATAATACGAAAAATATTTTGATTGATAACGTTATTAAAGAAGGAAAAGAAGAACTGGGACTTGATATAAAAGCTCAAGATATTATTAAATTGGGCGAAGTTCGTTACACTTCTCAAGAATACAAAAATAAAGAACTTCTGGGAATATTTTTAATAAGAGTTGATAATACACAAAAATTTATCTTTGAAGACGGTGAAGTTTCAGAAATTAGATGGATTAAACCGGATACGTTATACGATAATATTCTTAAAAATCCCAAAGAATATGCGAATCGTATCGGCGCAATAACATTGCTTAAATTATCAGGAGCATAATTAAGCCTTTCTACAAAAACGGCTTTAGCAGTTTCATAAAATACGGTGATGAATTGTCTTTT
Organism: Alphaproteobacteria bacterium; assembly: GCA_017471705.1. Classification (GTDB taxonomy): domain Bacteria; phylum Pseudomonadota; class Alphaproteobacteria; order RF32; family CAG-239; genus RUG410. Next base: position 27,766 of record JAFUSH010000036.1, read on the forward strand.
GTTTTATAAAGTCCGTAGCCGATATAAGCCAGAACCATATAATCCGTCTGCTTTGAATCTATCTTTGAAGCAGTTAAACCGTTATACTCTTTTAAGGTATCAGTCGCCAATTTGCGGTCAATCTTATAAAGCGGGAAAAAGTCCAAATATTTCGGCATAACCACCGCATTACCAAAATCAATAATTCCGGCTAAAACATTTTCTTTTTCGGGATTAAGTAAAATATTACTGCCGCTTAAATCGTTATGGCATAAGGCTAGTTCGGTATTCGGCGAGGTAATTTTATAATCATTCAAATCAAAACCGTGAGGCAGCAACGCCTGTCTTACCATCTCAAAATCAAAATCTTCTCTTGATGAAACATCCCAGTTATCAAGCGCTTCATTTGCCGCCGGAATATTCAGCCGCTTACAATCAATTCGGTGTATTAAATCAAAGAACATTGCAATATCTTGCGCCAGTTTTTCTTGCTGTTTAACAGTTAAATTTTGATAAAGCACGGCATATTCGCTATCCGGTCGGCCATCGCAAATTTTGCCGTAAAATCTTTTTGAAACGGAAAACGGATATTTTCCCTCTATCAATTCGATTTTATGAATTTTTTCTTCAAAATAAGGCGTTAAATACAGATAAATCGCATCAATAATCGTTTTTTCGCGCCCGATTGTCTGCCAAATTATTTCAGCTTTCGGAAAGCGCACGATATAATCATCGGCTAAGTAGGCAAATGAACGTGAACCGCTTTGCAAACGTGTGATATTTCCGATATTTTTTAATCCGCACTGTGCCAATATTTCACGGATTAAATTGAAATTATCAGCATTTTCTTGTGTCAGAAATTTCATAAAACCTCCACCGGATAACTATTTATCTTTCATCGCTTCGGCTCCGGAGATAACATCTATAAGCTCGTCTGTTATATCTTCTTGACGCTGCTGCTGATATACCAGATTCAGTTCTTCCAAATTCTCGTCAATATTTTTTTCGGCATTCTGCATATTAGTCATACGCGTGTAGTGTTCTGACGCCAATGAAGCATTAATTTCTTTACCGACGGTTATCATCAATGATTCATTCACCAATTCGGTAAACATTTTTTCCGCCGGCACCCCAAGCTGCGGAATATTATTTGTTTCCCATTTTTTATTTTGCAGTTTTTGCAGACGCTTGATATCAAACGGAATAATCTGTTTGATTTCCACACTTATCAAATTATGTTCTCCGCGATGATGCGAAACCACAAACACGTTTGATATTCTTTCTTTGCGTATTACCTCATCTATATTTAAAATTACATTTTCCGCAAGCATTGCCACAGCCTTTATTGAATTTGATATTGCATAACTCTTATATACTTTCAAGCGACTGCTCTCTGCCAGCGCGCTGACCCTTTTGCCGACGGTTACAAAAATAACATCGTTCAACGATATATGTTTTTGCCGCAAATAGTCTTTGGCATTACCGACAATTTCACGGTTAAACCGCCCGACCATTCCGTTATCGGAGCCTATCAACAAAAATAAATAACGCGGATTTTTAACTTTCGCGGTAATTAAATGAGGTAAAGCACGATGAAGCGCCAGAATATGAAAAGCATCGCGCAGATTACGCATATATTTATCCAACGCTTTATCCGCCTGTTCATATTGTAAAATACTTACCGACGACAGCATTTTCATATTGCTGACAATATCGCGCAAATCTTGAGTGGTTTTTATTCTTCGTCTTAAGACTTCTACCGCCATTACCCTACTCTTTTGTTGTTAAAGTTTCCGCAAAAGCGTCAGTCAGTAATTTGACTTCCGTTTCTCCCAGCTTTTCACGCTGATATATCATTTTTTCCAAATGCGGAAAATCTTCGTGCAGAACTTTAATAATTTTTTGCTGAGCCGCTGAATTATCTTCCGAGCTCAATCCGTCAAACAATCCGGCATTGGCAGCAGCAAATACCGCTATTTGCTCAGATGCGGTCAACAGTAAAAATTGCCGTTGTTCCAAAGTAGAGCGAATCGCCTGTCCGCGCCTGATACGCGCTTGCGTTTCCTTATCCAACTGAGTGCCGAATTTTGTAAATGACTCCAATTCTTCAAATTGAGCGTAAAACAATTTTAACGGACCAACCACCGCCTTATAAGCCGGAAGCTGGGCATCACCTCCCACACGCGAAACCGATTTTCCGGTATCAACCGCCGGCATAATTCCTTTTTGAAACATCGGAGCCGATAAATAAATCTGTCCGTCGGTAATCGAAATAATGTTGGTCGGAATATATGCCGATATATTTCCGGCTTCGGTGCTGACAATCGGCAACGCCGTTAAAGAACCACCGCCAAGCTCTGACCGCAGACGGGTAGCACGTTCCAAAAGCCGCGAATGGATATAGAAAATATCTCCCGGAAAGGCTTCGCGCCCCGGCGGACGGCGCAGCAATAAAGACATTTGCCGATATGCACGGGCGTGATTGGTCAAATCGTCGTAAACTATCAAAACATCCCTGCCTTTATACATAAAATACTCGCCGATGGAAGTAGCGGCATACGGAGCAATAAATTGAAGACCTGCTTCATCATCGGCAGCAGAAACCACCACAATGGTATTTTTCATCGCCCGATGTTTGCGTAAATCGGCAATTACACCGGCAACCGCCGAATTTCTCTGCCCTATGGCGCAATAAATACAAACGACATCACTGTCTTTTTGATTAATAATCGTGTCCAACGCAATTGCCGTTTTTCCGGTTTGCCTGTCTCCCAAAATAAGTTCGCGCTGACCTCGTCCGATAGGTGTAAATGCGTCTATAGCCTTGATTCCGGTCTGTAAAGGAGAAACCACCGGCGCTCTATCCATAATCGGCGCGGCTTCTACTTCTACCGGACGGCGTTCATTATACACAATCGGTGCTTTACCGTCCAAAGGTTCTCCCAACGGATTAATAACCCTGCCCAGTAAATTCTCGGAGACAGGAACATCTAACACGCGATTTGTGCGTTTCACCATATCTCCGGCTTTTACGCTGTCGGGATTATCTAAAAATACCACACCGACCGAATCTTTGTTAAGAGTTTGAACCATACCCTGCACATTGTTTTTAAATACCAGCAGTTCATCCATCTTAGCGCCGGACAAACCGCTTACAAGGGCCGTTCCCGACAAGACGGATTGCACAATGCTTACTTCTTCCTGCTTAATATCAGCGTTTAAATCATCAATCGTCTTTTCAATAGCCGTAAAGGCCTCATCGCTTTTCATCATTGCACACCTCGGTTAATCAGAAGAGAAACTTCCTTTGTCATTGTTTGTTTAAATTCTTGCAAATATCCGTTCAAGCTCCATTCAATCATATATTCACCGCTCCGCAAAACTATTCCGCCCACTAAATCGTTATTTATTTTGTAATTTAATTTCACCTTATCCGTGACATTACATTCCTGACGCAAAAAATTCTCGATTTGTTTTTTAAATTCCGGCGATAACTCTCGAGCCGATTGCAATGATACAGCTTGTTGCGATTGAAGATTTTCTTTTAGTCTGTTTTTTTCCTCATTCGGTAAATTTTCAATTTTTTGCATAAACTGCTTAATAATCCATTCATTTAAGTCCAGATTAGCCATTTGTCGCAAAGCCTTTTCGGCAAAACGGCTAAAATGTTCTGCAACCAAAACCTGTAATGCGGTATTAAAATTTTTCTGTTCGCTCAGCAAATGAGCTTTCCATTCCTGCTTAGATTGACGATATTGTTTCTCGGCTTGTTCACGCAAATCGACCGCCAATTTTTCTGCCTCGCGATGCACATCGGCAAGAACCTTTTGTTTTTCGCGTTCTATTTTCTGCGCTTTTTGCAAACACAACTTTTCGGCTTTTTCAGCCTTAATTCTCGATTGAGCAGCTTTTTCCAACTCATCTTCAATAAATTTCTGTCTGGTCTCTACCGCCTTTAGAACCGGTAAATATAAAAATTTACGCAGCAAAAACAACAAAATAAGCAGATTAAATATTTGCGCTATGAGTGTAAACCAATCAATACTCATCGTCTATCCCTTAAAAATCAGTTCTGAGCAATTGCATAATTCCAAAACGGATTGGCATAAAGTGCCAAAAAGGCAATCAATAACGCATAAAGCGCGGTTGTTTCAAGCATAGCCAAACAAACAAACATTGTCGAGCGAATCCGGCTGGCCTCATCAGGTTGCTGAGCCATAGCCTGCATTGCGGCCGCGGCAGTTTGACCTTCGCCGAGAGCCGAGCCAAGACTTCCGATACCCATACAAATACACGCTCCTAATACTGAAACTGCTCCGATAATTGCATATGAATCCATTGTTTTATCCTTTCCTGTTAAGTTATTTCCGATTGTTTCTCCTTCACGCTTGAGCTGTAAACCACCGCTAAAAGCGCGAAAATATAAGCTTGAATAGAACCGGTCAAAAGTCCTAATGATTGCATTAAAAGCGGTGCTACAAACGGAATAAAAGCGCTCAATATCATTGCAAACATTACTCCGCTCAGCATATTGCCGAACAAACGCAATCCCATTGCCAGAACTGAGAATATCTCGCTGAAAATATTCAAAGGAAGCATTAACGGCATCGGTTCTATAAATTTTTTCAAATATCCTTTTAATCCGGCATTTTTTATCGCAAAATACGGAATAGAAAAAAATACCACCGCCGCCAAAGCCATCGTAGTGCTGAGTGAGGCGGTCGGCGGGCGAAACCACGGAATAAAAGTTAATAAATTAGCCACCATAATAAAACAAAACAAACCCAAGGCCATCCCTAAGTACTGATTATTTTGGGCGCCGCTTGTATCTTTAGCTTCTTTTTGTAACCACAAAACCAATGTTTCCAACACAATCTGCGACTTCGAAACATCTTTTTCATATTTCAAATTGCGGGTAACCAAAACAGAAAACAGCACTATTAAGGCTATTACCAACCAACTGTTGAATATGGTAACATTAATCGCAAAATCTCCGAAGCTTATTAAATTTATGGAATCATAGCTTTCCAAACCGATTTGCTTATCGGTTGTCGGAATATCCCACCATTTTGAAAAGTCTGCTTTAAATTCCATAGCTACTCCGTTTTTTGACCGCTGTTATCTTTTACAATGCGCGATTTTTCCAACCAAATAATCACCACTTTGGTTATAAAAAACGCTATCACATAAAGTGAAATAACCGCAACATTTCGATGTCCTATTAAAAACAGAACGCCGAAAAACAAAGCCATACGGCATAAAGCCGTCAAAGCAAAAATTTTAAGTTTGTGCTTTAATTCGCTTAAATGGTTAACACTCCAGCGCAAACTGTAAAAATATATGATGCCTACTATGACGCCGCATACCGCCGCCGAAATCAATCTCCAGTCTTCAGCCTGCTGCCACATAAGTTCAAGAAAATTACCGTTCATTTTCATCTCCTTGTTTTTTTGCGTAGTCTTCATCAAGTTTCTTTATTTTTTCTTCTTCTATCTTAAGCCACCAATAAGCATTAAAAGCTCCCCATACTGCTCCGACAAACAATAAAGATAATCGCCACGAAAAGCGTTGAGGCAAATTTTCATCCAGACATCCCCCAATCCATATCCCCAATAATATCGGTATTATAATAACTCCACCCAACGAAGCAATCATACCAAACTCAGAGTTCCATTTCCTATAAGGACGGCGCTTTATCTGTTCCGCTTTATAAACCAAATTATCGCATACTTTTTTTTCGTGCGGAGTTTCAAAATCCGGCATCGGCTCCTCCTTGTTTCAAGTTGATAAATCCGCGTATCAGCCCTGCTTCCAAACGAGCCATAGCCGCATTCAGCTCTTTGCGATTTTCTTCATCTTGCTTAAATTCCAAACGAATTATCTTTTCCAATTCATCCAATGTATCGCCCAAAACCGCTTTTTGAACGGTAATTGTGACCGTATCACCTTTTTTTACCGCAATACCGCGATGACACGCCGCAAATTTTTCTTTATTATCTTGAGTAACATAACTCACAATGTTGGCATTCATCGCCGCCGTAAAATCAATATGATGCTCCAGCAAAGTACGGTAGCCGCTTAAGGTTTCCATACTGACTTTCTTTATATTGCAATTGAGCGCTGTGCCGAGAGGAGTATAAATCTGCAATTTCATAAGTTTTCTTCCTCTGCTTTTATCTTTTCATAGGCGGCTTTTTTATCTTTGGTCTTTTCTATAACTTCATCAATATCGCCGACCATAAAAAAGTCATTTTCCGATAAATAATTAAATTCACCGGATAAAATTCGTTCACACCCTTCTATAGTTTTTTCCAAGTTAACCGAGCGCCCCTCCATTCCGGTAAACTGATGTGTGGTATGAAAAGGCTGAGTTAAAAATCTTTCCAACTTGCGCGCAGTTAAAACAGTTTGCTGATCGTGTTCCGGCAATTCATCAAAGCCGAGCATTGCTATAATATCTTTCAATTCTTCGTATTCCGCCAAGCATTTACGAACAGCAACCGCAACCTTATAGTGCCGTTCACCGACTATCTGCGGTATCAGCATATTAGAAGAAGAATTAAGCGGATCAACTGCCGGATACAAACCTTGCGACGCTCTGGCTCGAGACAATACTATACTTGATGAAAGGTGGGCAAATGTATGAACCGCTGACGGATCGGTAAAATCATCGGCGGGAACATATACCGCCTGAATAGAAGTTATTGCCGCATCATCGGTAGATGCTATACGCTCCTGCAAATCAGCTATATCGGTTCCCAGCGTAGGCTGATATCCCACGCGTGACGGAATTTGTCCGAGTAAAACCGAAACTTCCGAACCGGCTTGCACAAAACGAAAAATATTATCAATCAACAATAAAACATCTTTCTTTTCAACATCACGAAAATATTCAGCCATAGTCAATCCGGTAAGCGGAACTCTGAAACGAATCCCCGGAGCCTCATTCATTTGTCCGAAGACCATAACGGTTTTATCCAAAACCCCCGCGTCTTTCATCTCGCGGTATAACTGTTCGCCCTCACGTGAGCGTTCTCCTACCCCGCAGAAAATACTCGCTCCTTCATAACGCCCGACCATATTATTAATCAGCTCGGTAATTAACACCGTTTTACCCACGCCGGCTCCGCCGAACAATCCGGCTTTACCGCCGCGCTCCATCGGAGCCAATAAATCTATGGCTTTTATGCCTGATATAAATATTTCGGAACTGGCCTTGCGCTTATTTAAAGGCAACGATTTAGCGTGAATTGATTTTTTATGCTTAACTTCCGGTCTTGCCCCTCTGTCTATCGGCTCACCGAAAACATTAAACATCCGCCCCATTATACCGTCACCGACAGGAACTTCTATCGGGTGACCGCTGTCAATAACTTCCATATTGCGTGACAAACTCTGCGTCGGTCCCATAACAATCGCGCGCGCGGTATGTTTATCTATATAGCCTTGAACTTCGGCGACCAAACTGCCTATTTTAAGCTCATTGTTTATCGCCGGAAGCTCATTTTTGAAGATAACTTCCAATACACCGCCGTTAATTGTCGAAATATACCCGATATTCTTATATTCTGCCATTTTTTTGCTCACTTCACTTTTTCAAAACAAATAATCATTAAGAAAGCAATTTTCTACTTATGGCAAAAGAATACTCAATTTGCGTTAAATTTATCTTAAAAGCACGTTAAAAAGCGTCAAACTACAACAAGCCCAAAATGGCTTCAATAATAGGTTTATCGGCCGGAGCAAAATCATACTTCGGCAAATCTTTCGGATCCACCCATTTATATTGTTCGTGTTCCAACACCAAAGGAATATCCTTACTTTTGCAGGTTGCCCAAAATGAATGCAAAATGATGGTGCCGAAATCATAATCATAACTGCTGTCGACAAAGTGTTTATCAATAAATATTTCCAAACCCATTTCTTCCATCATTTCGCGTTTCAGGCATTCTTCCAATGTTTCTCCCTGCTCTAATTTACCTCCCGGAAATTCCCATTTATACTCCAAACTTTTACCGTGTTTACGTTGAGCAATCAAAAGTAAACCGTCGCACATTATCAAGCCGGCAGCCACATCGCGTTTTGATTTAATTAAAGCATCATTGATAATTTCTGCCGAACTCGGTTTTTTATTTTCTTCAGCCATAAATTTTATCTCCTTATTTTTGTTCTTAATATCATATTGATTGCCGTTTTTCAATGATTATATCTCAAGCGATAACAAACAAAAAGGAGAAAATTTATGAATAATTTATTGGCTGCCGCGGCTGTTATACTTTCATTAAGCGCAAATCCGGCAAATGCGATGCACCACGAATATAAAAATACACCGGAATATCAACAAATGGAAAAAGACACGCGGGAAACGCTTAAAAACTGCTTAAACGATGAAAACACAAAAACCAAAGACTGTATAAAAGAATACAAAAATATGCGTAAAACAAAAAAGAAAGAGCTTAAAAAAATAATGAAGGAAAAACACGAAAATTAATGAAAAAAACGGAGTTGAATTTCAACTCCGTTTTTTTACTTTCGGTAAATGCCAATTAAACATTTCCGAAAGGATTTACCTCTTCTTCGGCGGCTGCCTTATGCAAATCAAAAAAGTTCAGAATAGCCACCGATACGTAAATTGAAGAATATGTTCCGATAATCACGCCGGCAGTAATCACAAACGCAAAACTGCGCAGTGCGTCCCCTCCGAACACCAACAACGCCACGGAAGCAAACATTGTGGTCAAACTGGTTAAAATGGTGCGGGAGAAAATATCGTTAATACTTTTGTTTAATAAATCATATTGCGGCATTTTCTTAAACTTTTGCAGATTTTCTCTGATACGGTCGTAAGTCACCACCGTATCATTTACCGAATAACCTGCCAACGTTAAAATAGCGGCAATGGTGGTCAAACTAAACTCAAAGTGCATCATAGACAGCAAACCCACGGTAATGAATAAGTCGTGGAATAATCCGATTAATGCACCCAAAGCAAAACGCCATTCAAAGCGGAACCATATATACAAACTGATGGCAACGCAGGCAAATACCGAAGCTAAAATACCTGATAATTTCAGTTCATCTCCGACTTGCGGTCCGACCGATTCAATGCGCTCAAACGTAAAATCTTTGCCCAAAATATCCTTGATTTGATTTACGGCAATACGTTGGCTCTCTTCATCGGCATTATTGGCCTGAGCTCTAATCATAAGCTGTTCACCGGTCTGTCCGACCGCTTGCAATGTCAATTCATCAAGTTTGAGTCCTGATAACTCTTTACGGATACTGTCCACATCTACCGGACCGTTTTTACTTTTAACATCAATCAATACACCGCCCGAAAAATCAATGCCGTAGTTAAATCCCTTAACTGCAATACTGGCAATTGAAGCGATAATCAGTAAAACCGACAAAGCATAACCGACTTTACGCAGTTTCAAGAAATCAAAAGCAGTATCTTTTATAATCCAACTAAATATTTTCATCTTCATTATTCCTTATATTACAATGGTAATTTTGTCGGCTTAAACTTTGCCATCCACGCTTCAACCATTAAACGGCTGACAGTTACCGAAGTAAACATTGAGGTTAAAATACCTATGGTCAATGTAACGGCAAATCCGCGAACCGGACCGCTGCCGAAATAGAACAATACGGCGCCGGCAACCAAAGTCGTCAGGTTAGAATCGACAATCGTGCGATAAGCTTCCGTAAAGCCCACCGTGATAGCATCTCTGATAGTGCGACCGCGATTTACTTCTTCTCTGATACGCTCAAAAATCAAAATATTGGCATCAACCGCCATACCGATTGTCAAAATGATACCGGCAATACCCGGCAAAGTCAGCGTTGTGCCGATAAAGCTCATAATCCCCAGCATAATGGCTAAATTCAGGAACAAAGTTATATCAACCATTAAACCGAACAAACCGTAAGCCAAAACCATAAATACGATAATGGCGGCAAAGCCTACCACGGAAGCGACCACTCCATCGTGAATAGAATCAGCACCCAAGCCGGCGCCTACGGTCCTTTCTTCCAAAACCTCCAACGGAGCCGGCAACGCACCGGAACGCAATAACAAAGCTAAGTCATTGGCGCTCTTGGTGGTAAAATTACCGGTGATAATACCGCTTCCTCCGGTTATGGCGCTCTGGATGTTCGGAGCAGAAATAACTTCGTTATCCAAAACAATTGCCAATCTCTCACCTACGTGATTGCTGGTAACTTCGGCAAACTGACGTCCGCCCATTGTATTAAAACGAAAACTTACCACCGGCTGACCGTTATCAAAAGAAACTCTGGCATCAGTCAAATTTTCACCGCCGACGACAGGTTTTCTGATAACAACATATTGGTCACCTTCAGAACCGCTCATAATACGGGAAGTTTTGCTTATTTTACCGCGTTTTGCCTGCATAACAGATGTCGTTTCATCAACCAGATGAAAAGACATTTTTGCGGTTTTACCGAGTAAAATCTTTACGCTTTCAGGATTTTGCACCCCCGGAAGCTGAACCAAAACACGATCTGAACCCTGTCCCTGAACAATCGGTTCCTTGGTGCCGAGTTCATCAATACGGCGACGAACAATGCTGACAGATTGATCAATAATATTCGCCTTCAGCTGAGCTATTGCCTGTTCATTATATTTTATGCTGACCAAACCTTCGCCGTTCTCATCTTCGGTCACTACCAAACCTTCATCAAGTTTGCGAAATTCATCTTTAGCTTTATCTCTGGCTTTATAATCGGCGATTTTTACAGTTACGCCATCTTTATTTGAAGCTAAGTTCTGATAACGGGTTCTCTGCTTGCGCAACGATTGACGGACAGAATCTTCCAAAGTGGACATCTTATCCTTCATAACATCGTCCATTTTAACTTGCAAAAGCAAGCTGGAACCGCCTTGCAAATCCAATCCCAGATTAACCGGCTGCCACCATTTAGGCAATTGGTTTTTATCAGGTATAACATTTGGAATTGCAAAGAAAACGCCTGCCAAGCAAATTGCTATAATTATCAAAATTCTTTGAAGTGATAATTTATACATTTTAGCCTTCCTTTACTTATTTTTTGTTGTTTTGGTTGTTTTTTTGGTTTTACCTTCAGATTTTTCGGTCTTCTTTTCGGCTTTCTTATCTGCAACTTTTTTATCTTCCGGCAAAATAACGCCGCCTATTGACATACGATTTACCTTGATAACCACGCCGGAAGCCACCTCCAAAGCAACTTCTTCATCTTCAACTTTGGCTATTTTACCGTAAATACCGCCGTTGGTCAGCACCTCATCACCAACCTTCAAAGCATTTACCATATCCGTATGTTCTCTGATTTTTTTCTGTTGCGGTCTGATTAAAAAGAAATAGAAAATCAGCAAAATCAGACCAAGCTGAATAAAAGTTCCGCTCATAGAACCGGCGTTTACTGCCGACTGAGCTGCGGCATAAGCCTCACTTATAAACATATTATTCTCCTTTTTTTTAACACATAGTATTTAGGTATTCTTATACCAGTTTCGCAAGAGAAAAAACTAAAATTTCAAGTTATTAACGGATTTTTTGCATAACTACGGCAAATACGTACGCGGATTAACCGCCTTCTTACCGGCTCTGACCTCAAAATGCAACTGCGGCACGGTCACGCTTCCGGTACTTCCTACCGTGGCTATTTTTTCTCCTCTTACAACTTTTTGCCCTTTTTTCACCAACAATTTGTCATTATGGGCATAAGCGGTAATCCATCCGTCAGAGTGCTTAATCAGGATTAAATTCCCGAAACCTTTAAGCTCGTTGCCGGCATAAGCCACGGATCCGCCGTCGGCCGCTTTAACTGCAGTTCCCAGCGAAGCTTTAATATTAATACCGTCATTCTTTCGTCCTTTGCCTAAGTTGCCGAAACCGGAAATAACCGTTCCGTTGACCGGCCACATAAATTTGGTTTTTCGATTGCTCGCCGGTGGAGTATAGGTCTCTTGAGCCTGATTTTTAATCTGTTTTTTAGGTGTTTCTGTATCGGCACGCGGTGCTTTAGCTACTTCCGGCTGTGCAGGATATGCTTTTTTACCGGTTTCTAAAGTTGATACGGACGCCGGCAGCAACAACCTCTGCCCTACCGATAATGAATAAGGAGTTTTCAAATTGTTAACTCTGCTCAAGCTGGTAACGTCAACATTGTACATTCTGGCAATACCATACAAACTTTCACCGTGTTGCACCGTGTGATATTGTTTGGTCGGCAAACTCAACTTTTGCCCTACATACAAAGTATACGGAGCCGACAAACGATTCGCCTTTATCATATCTTTTATCGGCACATTGTATTTGCGTGAAATGCTGTATAAGGTATCACCTTTGCGCACGGTAACGGAATTGCCCCAACTGCCCCACCAATTCATTGCGGCACAGCCGTTTAAAGCAAAAATCATCAGCAATGTACACAGAATTTTTTTCACGCTAATCTCCATCGTGCGTGATTATAGATAGTATTTATTTATTTTTAATTAATCTAAACAAAAAACCTCCCGTCGGGAGGTTTTTTGTTACTCAGACATCTCTTCGGCATAGCGTGAGATTTCCTTTTCTACGATACGTTTCTGCCACCAGCCGGAAACTCCGATTGCATCAAAGAACTTTTGTTTTTCTTCCTTGCTCATCTTATCCCATTTCTTGCTCCAATACCATAAATAGTGGCGCCAGAAGTCGGGGCGAGAAAAATGTTTTTCCACGATAGCAGACGGCACGAGCGCTTTATCCTCACCGGAATAATGCACCATCCACGGATACAAGTCTTTATCCAGCACATTTCTTACTGCCCACGCCCACAAATCACGGGAATCGGGAACACCGTCTTTATCGCTGTCAAACATATATCCGTTCAAGAGATTACCGTGACGGTCCACGTTGTCGAGAACACCGAACAGAATCGCCGTAGCGTGCTCCTTGGTCGGCTCAAAATACAGCATAAACTTCATCTGGTCACGTAAGAAAGACCAGCAACCGGCACTCATCAAACCGTATTGGTCGCAAAGGGTGGAATACTTGCTGTATTCGCGTGGCAAAAACTCATCGACATTGACCGTGCGGTGCTTGTGAAGAACGGCTCCGCAGGAAATACGCTGAAGAGCAATCTCGTAAAGCACGGCGCCGGTGTAAGCGTCTTGGGCATAACAGTAATTGCCGAATCTGGCCATAAATTCCATAAACGAATCCGGCACACGCCAACCTCGAATATCTTGCCCGGTTCTCTTAACCCACAAGGGCAAAATCACGTTGTCAACCAACTCTCGCTGCGACAAATTTTCCAGTTCAGCCAAGTCCTTATGGCTGTACTCTGCAATTGTTTCCAAATATGTCATAGTTTTTTGTTTTTACGGCTGCATAAAACAGCCTGTCTATAATAAAGATTAATTACTCTCTTTGCGCAGAATTATCAGTCATTTTTAGACAAAAGTCAATATTTTTTTTACAAAATGTGTAGATATTATTTTTATGTTTTTTATTTATTTTTATCTTATTTAATAATATTTTTCACTTGACTTTAAAAGATTTTTATAATATTAATCTTATTGTAAAATGGGACGGCGATATTTGCGTGAAATTGTATGAGTAACCGAGCGAGGGGAAAGGAGGCAATATAAGCTCACTCCTTTTTAATAAAGGAAATTACCTATTTTTAGGTAATATATGGTTCAATTAATCGCTCAACGGTGATTGATGTATTATAGAAAACAGTCACCCCTATTTTTTGCCGATAGGCGAAAAATTCAAGGGGGCTACGAATTATTTGATTAATTTGAAGATACT
>JAFUSH010000060.1 GCA_017471705.1 Alphaproteobacteria bacterium
GTTAATTGGTTGTTTTTTCTCTGAATAATCGGAGTACTCGGAGTACCTGGAGTAGTCGGAATACTCGGAATACTCGGAATACACGCAAACAGGCGGCACTCACGAAACGTGAGCACCGCCTGTCGCGTTGCTTATCTCTAAATTACCGCCTAATACGACAAATCCGTAATGGGGGGGGTAAAATCGAACATCAGATTTTTCATTTTAGTGAGCGGTAGGCCTATTCGGCTATACTATTCTCCTTTGTCCTGATGACGAAGATAGAGTTCCGTACCTGCAAAAGCAATAATGCCTATTATTCCTACAATTAGAAAAAAATGAATAATATTCATAACAGCCTCCTATTTTTGTTTTGATAACACCTCCGAAGACCAACTTCGCTATATCCAAACAGAACTTACCGGCTTCTGCCAAAACAGGATCCGCTATCCTTACCGGCTGTTCTCCGCTCTTCTTTTTGACCTTCTTCTCTGGCATGAGACACTTCTGCACTTAAAATTCGCTGCAAAGATACAACAATTTTTCCACATAACCAAATATTTGGGCGAAAATCTTTCCTGCGGGTGCGTTTTTATGTGTTTTTATTTGTAATCAGTAGCAGAACACGCTGCCTTCCGATTTGGGGCATGGGAGGATAGGTTATTTCTCGCGAATAGTAAACCTTTCCGGCACATGCTTCAAGAATTCTTGGTAAGAAGTGAGGATAATATCATGCATCGGATGGTCATGGCGCATAAGAATTCCCGTATAGTACTTTATTTCTTTGAAGGTGACGGAGTCGCTAAATAAAGTCATCTCGTGATTGCGTGCATAGTCGTAGAACCAAAGATGGTATAAACGGTCACGCGCCGCCTGTCGTTTGTCCGTCGGATCACAGATATACAGCATAACCGTAGGCTCTTGACTAAAAAACTCCTCTAAAATAATAGTAACAACATCCAGAATTTTAGGGTCATAAGTTCCATGCTCATGCTCACTATTGTCAATGAAGAAATGGTAGGCTCCTTCACCCATAAAGAATTTGTCCGGGTAGAAACCAACATTATAGCGGATTTGCTGGTCTGTCACAAAGCCAAACGCCATATCATTGATTTGTGTCAAATGATATGGTGAGTGTTGATTAAGTTTGTCCGCAGAAAGAATCATAGCGTCATTTGTGCTTCTTGTTGGCGTATTTGTTCACGCCATTTTTCGCGGGCATCAATCATCTGTTGAAATGCCTCAGCATATTGTTCGGGAGTATTGTACCGGATAAAAACATCTGTGTTCATATTACCTCCTTTTATATTCGGCTGCAAAGATACACATTTTTTCCGACTTATGCAAATAAATTTGCAAAATTCGTTTTAGAATGTAAGTTTTTTAGCCCGTTTAGGGCGTTTTTGTCGGTTTTGCAATTAGTAGCGGAACACGCTGCCTTCCGATTCGGTGAAAGCATAAGGAGTGGTGGGAGAATGTTTGAGGGGCTGAAACCTATCACACTTTGTGATAAGTTCATCTGTTTCGGACGGTGTCAGTTGGAAACGGAAACTCATTGGGGCGAAAATCTTTCCTGCGGGTGCGTTTTTTCTTTGCGTATGAAGGTAAAAATGCAAAAAAACGTACAAATATTTGCACATGTCAAAAAAAAGCAGTACCTTTGCAGCCGGTTTTGGGAGTAGGGTGTTACAAGCCCCTTCCGGCGGAGGCCGGTTTCCCCGTTTGGCGGGGACACCTCCGGGTAGTAGTTCAGCCCGGTTAGAATGCCTGCTTTGGGAGCAGGAGGTCGTGAGTTCGAATCTCGCCTACCCGACAACAAAATAAGGAGCGGCACAGGCTCCTTATTTTGTATAATGTACAATGGACTATTAGTAGTGTTGCGATAATTTTAAGAACATAAACAGAGATAAACCCTTTTGAATGCTTTTGAGCTTCGCTCTCGCGTACTTTGCTGCTAAAAACTCCCCGCAAGCAAGCTTTCTGATAGTTTTTACCACCAAACTCCGCAAC
>JAFUSH010000037.1 GCA_017471705.1 Alphaproteobacteria bacterium
CGAAACCTTTTGTGCCATACGCACAAAAAAGCCTCAGCAAAGGCTGACGACACTATCTCAGTGCCGAGTATACAAAGAGCTGTTGAGACTCCATATCTTTTTGAGATTGTAGATATACCTATGGCATACCATACTCTCACTCTATCACACTTTTTTAAAAATAATTATGAACTTTTTGTGAACTTTTCAAAATGTGGAAAATTTCCGTATTATTCCTCAATATTATAAATTTAAAACTGCGATTTTCCCTTTCCATTGATAGCAAAAACCGCAGCATAATATAAAATTTGAACTATTATTTCAAAAATTTATTATTTTTAGGAAAACCGAAAGGCACTGATTTACCGACTTGTGCACGATGACCGAGCCAAGCTATCAATTCTTTCTCCGTGCTAATTCCGCCGGCACGATTATAATTGAATCCTTCATCACCGTTGAAAATCTGAATATCGGTTATATGACCGTCTTTATATTTTTGCAGCAACACCCCGTGTCCTCGAACCATTGTCGGAATTTCTTCCGCCTTAAACACCAATAACTTACGATTATCACCGACTATGGCTACATAATCTCCGGTAACTTTAACACAGAATTTTACGTTCTCGTTATCGGCAACATTCATAATTTTGCGTCCGTTTCTGGTCTGCGCCAAAATATGGTTTTCATCGACAATAAAACCGTAAGCCTTATCAGAAGCCACCAAATAACTTGCTTTCGGCTCATAAACGAACATAGCTGCAACTTCATCATTATTAGCCAAGTCTATCATCAAACGAACCGGCTGACCGAAGCCGCGCCCGCTCGGAATATCATTGGCGGCAATATTGAAAAATTTACCCTTATTATCCAATATAACTACTTTATCCGTAGTTTGTGCGTGAATGGCAAAAGCCAAAGTATCATCATCCTTAAACTTGAAATTTTCATTCAAGTCACTATGACCTTTCAGGCAACGTATCCAGCCTTTTTGCGATAAAATAACCGTTATAGGTTCCTTCTCAATCCAAGCCTCTACCGGAACCTCTATATCGGCAGGCGGTTCCGCAAACTCTGTGCGTCTGCGTCCCAATGACGTTTTTTTGCTGTATTTATCTTTAATACGTTTAATTTCTTCAGCTATCGCTGCCCAACGCTTATCTTCACTGTTGAGTAAAACTTCCAAACCCGTTTTTTCTTCTCTAAGCTCATTATGTTCAGCTCTAATTTGCTCTTCATCTAACTTACGCAAATTACGCAATTTCATATTTAGAATCGCTTCTGCCTGATTATCAGTCAGCTTAAAAGTCGTTATCAGCACTGCTTTCGGATCATTTTCTTCGCGAATAATACGAATGACTTCGTCCAAATTCAGATATGCCGTCAGATATCCTTCCAAAATTTCCAGCCGCGCATTAATTTTATCAATCCTATAATTTATCTTACGCAAGAAAATTTGATTACGATGTACCAGATAATCGTGCAAAACTTCTTTTAAACTCATTACTCTCGGTACACCATCCAAATCAAGCACGTTCATATTCATATTGAATTTTGCTTCCATATCGGTCTGACGATAAAGTTGTTCCATCAGCATAGCCGCATCTATGGTACGATTTTTAGGTTCCAAAACAATTCGCACATCTTGAGCAGACTCATCTCGCACATCTCCCAAAAACGGCAGTTTTTTATTAAGTAATAACTCAGCTATCTTTTCTATTAATTTTGATTTAATAACCTGATAAGGAATTTCGGTTACCACAATTTGATATTGTCCGTGTCCCAAATCTTCCGTAGTCCATTTGGCACGAATACGAAAATTACCTTTTCCTTGTTTATAATTATTCAAAATAGTTTCAAACGAATCAACTATAATGCCTCCGGTCGGAAAATCCGGTCCTTTTACCCTGCACACCACCGCTTCATCATCACAATCCGGATTTTCTATCATATAAATCAAAGCATCGCTCAATTCGCTCAAATTATGCGGCGGAATGTTGGTCGCCATACCTACGGCAATTCCCATAGAACCGTTGCACAGTAAATTAGGAACCATTGCCGGCATTACCGAAGGCTCACTGTCTTCTCCGTCATACGTATCCACAAAATCAACGGCATCATCATTCAATCCGTCCATCAAATCCATCGCAAATTCGGTCAATCTGGCTTCGGTATAACGCATTGCCGCAGCACCGTCGCCGTCGATATTACCAAAATTTCCTTGTCCGTCAACAAGCGGATAACGCACCGAAAAATCTTGCGCCAAACGCACCATTGCGCCATAAACCGCGCTATCTCCGTGCGGATGATATTTACCGATGACATCACCCACCACTCTGGCACATTTCTTGAAACCGTTTTTCGGATCTAAATGCAACTGGCGCATTGCATACATCAAACGGCGATGAACCGGCTTTAACCCGTCTCTTACATCGGGAAGAGAACGCGAAACGATGGTGGACATAGCATAAGATAAATAACGTTTACTCAATTCTTCACCGAATTGAACATCTCTTATTTTTTGATTTTCTTCTGCCATATTTTCACCTTAAATTTTATATGTTTTAACAATTCCCAACAAACCGCTTCTGTTTTCCGGTAATCGCAAATTATGCTGATTTAGAAAGTTTTTTTGCAAAAAACTGCCGGTCATAGCCAAAACTTCAGCTATTTCTCCGCCTTGCGGGCGATAATTTTTATCGGCTATATACTGCGGATATGCAAATAATTTATCTTTATACGGAGCACCGACTTCGGCGCAAACAGCCCGACCGGTTTTAGGAGAAACATAACGCAAATTCTGCCTTTGACCGGTGACCGCACATTCTGAAATATCCAATCCGATACCGAGAAAATCAAGTAAGTAGTACTCAAAAAACGAATAATAAACCAACCAATTATTATCATTTATATGAGTAAAGAAGTCATCTATTGCCGTGTAGAAAGAACCCAAATCGTCGTTTTCGGCCACACATTCATCAAGCAAACGGCACATAGATAACAAAGCCTCTATTTTATCATTATTAAGCACAAAATCTGCCGCATAAGAGCGCAGCAATTCAACGCTTTTCAGGCTCAGCATATTTTCTTCTACGCGAGCATAAGCATTAAATGATATATAATTACCTATTTGATATATACCTAAATTACGTGATGAACGTGCACCGTTTACATAACCGATTATTTTCCCTTTTTGCGGAGACACCAAAGTAACAATCGCCGACTTCTCGCCGTGATTTCTGATTTTTATGATATATCCTTCCCCGCTGAATTGCATAAATCCACTGCCGAATATTTACCGTTAATACTCTTTTATAACACTTTTATTGACTTTGTCAAATGCCATTAATTCGCTTAAAACCAGCTCCATATCTGCGAGAGCTATTGAATTAGGCCCGTCTGACAGAGCTTTATCCGGATTTTCGTGAGTTTCGATAAACACCGCTGCAACGCCCACCGCCACAGCTGCTCTGGCCAAAACCGGAGCAAATTCACGCTGACCGCCGGTAGTACCGCCTAATCCGCCCGGCTGCTGAACCGAGTGAGTAGCATCAAATATCAGAGGATATCCGGTATCTTTAGCCATCTGCGGAAAAGCGCGCATATCGGTTACCAGCGTATTATATCCGAAACTTGTTCCGCGTTCTGTAATACAAATATTATGATTTCCCGAATCCTCTACTTTTTTAACAATATTCTTAACATCCCACGGTGCCAAAAATTGTCCTTTTTTAATATTTACCGTCTTACCTGTTTTAGCAGCTGCCACTACCAGATCGGTTTGTCTGCACAAAAAGGCCGGAATTTGCAGCATATCGACATATTCAGCCGCAATCGGGCATTGTTCACGCTCGTGAATATCGGTAACAATCGGCAAATCCGGATACAATTTGCGAATTTCTTCAAACGTGCGCATACCTTCTTCCAAACCGACCCCTCTGGCACTGTTGATTGAGGTGCGGTTTGCTTTATCAAAAGAAGCTTTGAAAATATATGGAATACCCAATTTATTTGTAATTTCCACCATTTTTCCGGCAATAAATACCGCGTGTTCACGGCTTTCTATTTGACAAGGTCCCGCCACTATTCCCAACGGTAACTTATTACCCAAACTAACTTTACCGATTTTTATAACTTTTTGTTCCATTTCCGTTTCTCCTTAAAAATGAATACGCGCGAACATAAACATTACGTTACCGTCATTTTTAATCCCCGGTACATAAGCTCCGTGAACTTCAAAATTACGATAACCGGCTCCAATCATAGGCAGCGGCAAAGGCACCGGAATATAGGCATATTCGTGACGCTGCGTCAAACCCAGAGCGTAACCTGCGCCGGCGTGCCATTGATTTTGTTCTCCGGCATACCAATTCCACTGGCGCGCATATCCGAAATAAGTTTCAAGATATGAGTTTGAATCTTTGAATGCCATCGCATACAATCCTGACCACGTACCTTCGCTGTTATAATGTGAAATTCCCAAACCGCCGCCCCACGGATTTTCATTATACTTATCAATATGTTCTTTGTCATACGTCAAACGATTATGCCACGCATAAAACGGAACATACAAATCATAATCGTGCTTACATAAAATATCCTTGCTGTCGTTAATGATAAAATCTGTCCAATCAGCCAAAACTCCGGCATTGGCATTAACCGACGTAAACAACAGCGTTAAAACTATCAAAAGCTTTTTTAATTTCATATCACTTCTTTCTCTTTTCTTTATTAATTTCAGGAGTAACGATACCGCAGGATATCACATACTTTATTCCTTCTTCAACACTCATATCCAACTTAATAACATCATTTTCATCAACAAAAATCAAAAATCCCGATGTAGGATTCGGAGTGGTTGGAACATAAATACTTATTTTTTTATTTTTAGTTTTTTCTTCCACTTCCCCACCGGTATCTTTTTTGCTTACAAAAGCAATAGTCCACAGACCTTTACGCGGATATTCGACCAAAACCACTTCGCTGAATGAACGATTTTTTTGTGACAGAAATGTTTCGAATATTTGTTTAACCAAAGAATATATACTGGATACTATCGGCATCCTGCGGATTATTTTTTCCCATAAACTCACAAAAAATCTACCGACATAACCGGTCGTAAGCATTCCTATCAAAAATAACATCACCAATAATAACAATAATCCCAGACCGGGAACGGCATAAGGAACAAAATTGCCGATTGTCCATTTCTGCGGTATGAGTTTACTGGTAACATCATTAATCCATATCACCAAATGATACGACATATAAATCGTAATTGCCACCGGAGCCGCTACGATAACACCCGTAAAAAAATAATTTTTGATTTTGCCGCCGATAGAATTGGTAGTTTTCTGCTGTTCACTCATTTTATATTTTCCTCATCAAATCATTAATAATAAATTGCACTTTTTTATGACCGTTCCAACTGTCGCATTTAACATATCCCACGGCATCATACAGTTCTCCTTTGCTTTGCAGCATAGCGTTACCCAAGGCATTATCCGCGGCTCTGAAAGCAATAGCCGGAATTTTATTTCCCAATCCTGTGGTAAGAGAACATTTTATATGTCCGTTACCGACAATCTGCGGCCAACTTATCATAACATTACGAACCATTATCAACGGTTCCGGATTTCCGGTACCGAATGGTTCAAGTATACTCAGGTTATCGGCAAACTGTTCGTTAATTCCGTTTAAGCTTAATACACAATCAATATTCAAAACCGGAGCAATTTTTTCATCTCCCAATTTTTCCAAAATATATTCACCGACAAACTTTTTAAACTGCGGTATTTGTTCCTTGGTCAGCGAAAAACCGGCTGCCATAGTATGACCTCCGCCGCCGGTTATCAACTTTTTTTCTTTAGCTGTTATAATTAATGTCCCTAAATCAATTCCTGATATTGAACGAGCCGAGCCTTTTACTTCATCAGGCTCTACAGACATTACAAACGAAGGAACATTATACCGTTCTCTGAGTTTTCCGGCAACTATTCCGATAACCCCTTGATGCCAGTCCTCACCGTAAACAAAAGCCATCGGATACTCTTGAGGTGCTCCTTCTACTTGCTCTATTGCCTGTAACAGCACGTAATTTTCTATTTCTTTGCGTTCAATATTAAACTGATTGAATTTTTCGGCCAAAATTTGTGCTTCATTATCATCTTCCGAGCAAAGCAACTTGCTTCCCAAAGAAGCATCGCCCACTCTGCCGCAGGCATTTATACGCGGTCCCAATACAAAACCCAAATGGTATGCCGACGGCGGTTCGCTCATATTCAAAATCTGCATCAAATGTTTTAAGCCGGTATTTTTCATTTTGGCCATAACTTTCAAGCCTTGCTTGACGTATGCCCTGTTCAGTCCTATAAGCGGCACAACATCACAAACCGTCCCTAAAGCAACCAAATCAAGCAATCCTAGTAAATCAGGCTCTGTTCTTTCTTTATAAAATCCTTTTTCTCGCAACACCCGATTAACCGCCACCAACGTCATAAATCCGACGCCAACCGCCGACATATATTGCAAATAAGGATAATCATTTTCTTCATCCAGACGTTTCGGATTTACAACCGCATATACATCAGGCAAAATAACCTCAGCTTCGTGATGATCTATCACAATGATTTCGAAACCTTTGGTAGATGCTTTATTTAGCACATTAAAAGCTGTGGTACCGCAATCTATGGTTATGACCAAATCTATTTTTGATTTGGCAAATTCGGCAAAAGCTAATTCACTCGGACCATACCCTTCTTCTCTGCTCGGAATATGAATCTGCGGAACTATTCCGACTTGTCCGAAAAAACGCGTTAAAACGGATGTAGAAGTTGCTCCGTCAACGTCGTAATCACCGATAATCGCAATTTTTTGTGATTTCATAACCGCTTCAGCTATACGCTCCGCAGCTTTTTGCATATCTCTCAACACATACGGATCCGGCATAAGTGTCTGAAGTTTAGGATGCAAAAAATTATCTGCGGAAACAATATCGACTCCGCGCAAGCACAGCATTCGCGCCAAATACTGCGGTATATCGTACCTTTCGGCAATCCTTGCGCATTCGGCATCATCCACCAAAGGAAAATTCCATACATTACCGCTTAAAGAGAATGTTTGTTTCTCACTCATATTACTCTAACCAATACAAATAAATCTCAGCGCGGCGATTAGCTGCTTCTGCGGCGCGGTCGACCTCCACTTTTATCGGACGGCTGTCAAACAATGCCAAAGTATTGACATTTGATGTTTCAACTCCGTAACTGATTAAAGTAGCCGCTGTTTTAACGGCACGCTCATTGGAAATTTTCAGATTGATGAAAATTCTTTGCAAAATATTTTTGGTTATGGTTCGATGTGAAGCGTGACCGTAAACTACAATTTTAGCCTTTTCACTCATTGCTTTTTCGGCTACCTGACGCAAAACTTCTTTATTTTGAGCGCTAATTTCGGAACTTCCGTCGGCAAAACCTATAACGGCAACTAATTCCGATTTAGATACTTTTTTCTCACTATTTTGTGAATATCCGCAATTCGGACCTTCCAATAAAGACGCACAACCGCAAAGCATCAAAACCGTCAGTAAAACAAATACTCTTTTCATTTTAGAATCTCCTATACCCATCTTCGCAGAAGTCTAAAAGAATTTACCTTGCAAAACAAGAACAAAAGCTCTTTTTCCAACAAATTTTCACATTTTTTACATAAATGTGCAAAATACCGTTGAAATTATAAAATTTGAATGTATAATAACCTATTAGATTGTGTAGGGGACGTATTATGTATAAACTTATAAAAATAATGGCGGCAGTTATGTTTGTTTTTGTTTCTGCCTGTTCTGATGATAACGGTAACGCAAACGGCGTTAAAGGCGATACTTCTTCGGTTCGGATTTTTTCTAAGACTGATAACAAAATACTACATAATTTTAATATTGAATTGGCTGATAACAACGAAAAAGTTTATCACGGTTTAATGGGACGAAATTCATTGGATGAAAACAGCGGGATGCTGTTTGATATAAACGTTGTTCCCAAAGATATCGACATTGCTTTTTGGATGAAAGATACCTTAATACCTCTTGATATTCTCTTTATTGATGAAAACGGAATAATTTTCTATATTCATAAAAATGCGAAACCTTATGATACTACCCCTATATACCCGCCTAAGCGTCCGCGTGCCGTGCTGGAAATCAACGGCGGACAAATTGATAAATACGGTATAAGTGTGGGAGATATGCTTAAGTCTGACTTGTTCGGAAATAATTAGAAGAATTTGTAAAAAAGAAAAGGCCTTGCAACAACGCAAGGCTCTTTCTTTATTCGGGAAGCTGTAAACCGGCCTCCAGATAGTTGTTTACCAACTCAACGTACTCACGATGAGAGTTCGGAGTCAGCTTGAAAGACTCCGGAAATTTCTTGGCTATCGCCACGAAATCCTTCTCCAAGCGGGCAATTGCGCCGGAGAACCCCTGCTCTGCCAGAATCTGCAGCCCCTTGGGATGCATAGCAAAGAAGTAGAAGTTCTCAGGGTTGCAATGCAGATAGTTTTTCATCATCGCCGGAGTTACCAGCATCGCATAGGGAGCATAGGCATCCTTGTTGGTGTGCGGCTTGTTACCGAGACGGAAGTCCATAAAATGGGCAATCACGTAACGGGACTTGCCGAGCTCAATCAACTTGTCAATCTGCCCGTACTGCAGCATTCGATGATAGCGATTAAATCGCTTGCGGTGCGCCCAATCTACCAGATAGTCAACACCTTCTGAAAACTTGTTAATAATGTTCATAAATGTACAGAATTTATAATAGAAAATTTGTACTTTCCTATCACATATTTTCTTTTTTGTCAACATTTTTCTCTTAAAATTCCGCAAGAACTTCCCATTAAATGAATATTTACATTTAAAGGGAAGTTCTTAAAGATTAGAGAATAATTTCAATCATCGGCATAACCCCGAAAGTCTGTTGTTGTAACTTCCATCCCGACACGGCGTGGTTTGCCATACTTTCCATCCAAACCAAGGCTTCGTATCCGACGGTCGAACTTAAAAAAGTATGGTCGCATTTATTCATACCTATCGACGTCCATACTTCTTCCAGTCTGCGTTGATGGGAACCGACGTGCATTAATTCGGCTTTACTCGGCAAAAAGGCTTTGCCTTTTTCCACCCCGAAACCGGTGTAATTCACGCAAAATTCAGCGGCGGGAAGTTCAACATTCTGCTTTGCGGCCTCCTCCAGCAAGATTGCGGTAGCTTCACGACCTGAAACAATCTTTGATGTGTCAATGTCCAACACAGAAAAACACCACGGCAACATCACAAGAGAGGGACAAAGTCCGAGTGCAATACCTCGGTGTTCATCAACATCGACAATTACAGAACGCACTTTTTGAGAGCCTTCAAGCTTGTCGGTAAATTGTCCGTCTCCCAAATCAAACATACAGGCTCTGACCTGTTGTTTGCAGTTTAAAACAAGATTCTTTTCTTCTGACATAAAAATAAAATTTTAGGGTTTATACTAAAGTTAACTTAATTATACTCTGCATAATTTAAAAATATGCGCGAGTATATATCTTGAAATTCAAAAGTAAACACATAAAATCAGGTTTTGATACTATTTTTATCTATTATCCAAACTTCCGCAGGGAATAATTTCATTATAACGTTTATTTTTAACTCTGTCCTGCATCGGAGTTCCGTTTGGCTCGTTTTTGCAATATCCTTCGCGAAACCATCCTTTTTTATATGTCATTTTACCGAGCATCACTCCGTTAACATCATATTGTTCAACTCTGCCGTCCAAAGCACCGTTTTTATAATGAACAATCAATTCAACATTGCCGTTTAGATAATACACGATTTCTTCGCCGTCTTTAACGCCCTTCTTATAGTATGAGCGAGAAATCAGTAAACCGCTTTGGGTATAAATTGAAGTTTCTCCGCTTTGATAGCCGTTTTGGTATGTTTCATAAGCAACCGCACCATCATAATTGTTAACTATAATCCCGTTCAGCGGACGTCCTTTACGCGTACTGCAATATTTAAGGGTTCTTTTCATATAACAATGATAACGATCCGGAGTATATATCCGTTCATCTCGGCGCGGCATATAATATCGCGGAATGACTACTATTTTTTCCGGCGACGGATTGTTTCCGATAGAAACATCTATATGCGCATCCATTCTTGCCGACGAATTATTTATCCGCAAGCAGGCAAATATTATTGAAAATCCGATTATAAACCAGCGTTTCATATCATCAACTCCTTACCTGAAAGACTAACTCCAAAATAAAAAAATGCAAGTCGGATTTATTATGTCTGTTAGTTTTTAAATATAAGCAATTGCAAAAATAAAGGAAAAATATAAAATGAGCTAAAACAGTAATAAAGGAGAAAAAAATGTGGTTTAATTTGTTTAATCGTATGCCTAAACCGTTTGACGAAGGATTTTTACCGGCGGAAAACGGACATAGTGTTTATTATGTGCAATACGGTAATCCTCAAGGAGAACCTGTATTATCCTTTCACGGCGGTCCCGGAAGCTCTTCGCGCCCCAAATACGCCAAACTGTTTAATTTAAAAAAATATCGTTTTATCCAATTTGACCAACGCGGATGCGGACAATCTAAATTTGCCGATTTGCTGAACCATAATGACACCGGTTCATTACTGTCTGATGCTGCAAGATTAATCAAACATTTAAACATCAATAAAAAGATAATAGCTCACGGAGTTTCTTGGGGATCTACAATGGCATTGCTGTTTGCCGAAAGCAATCCGCAAATGGTAAAAAAAATCGTAGTTTCTTCTGTTTTCTTGGCACGTCCTTGCGACGCCGACTGGGTAAGACGTGACAGCGAGCGTTTCTACCCTGATTTATGGGATGAAATACGCAGTCATACAAAACACCGAGAAGTATATGACGGCTATTACCGAATGCTGTTTTCTCCCCGCGTTAAAGATAATCTCACCGCTTTATCATACTTGGGAAGCTATGAACATAAACTCGGCGAGCTAAATCCGCGCTTTACACCGTTGACCGAGCTTGATGAAGGTATTTTACGTATGAGCAGAATATACTTTCATTATGACCGCAACAATTTTTTCATCGGTGCTAACCAAATTTTGAAAAACGCTGCCAAAATTAAAAATATTCCAGCCTTAATTTTACATAACCGTATGGACTTTTGCTGTCCGGTTAAGCAAGCTTGGGACTTACACAAAGCCTTGCCAAAATCCAAATTAACCATTATGCCGGAATACGGACATTCAAATCCCAAACTTATAAAAGAAGTAAAACGGCAGCTCAAAAATTTTCTGTAATTCAAGTAATTACTTAAGTTGCGCTTTGTACAAAGAACCGTATATGCTGTCCGGATTGTTTACCAATTCTTCGTGAGTACCGACTTCGGCTATTTTACCGTAATTTACCACCACGATTTTATCGGCGTATCTGACGGTTGATAACCGATGAGCAATTACAAACACCGTACGATCTTTCATAAGATTTTCTATAGCCTGTTGCACCACGTATTCTGATTTATTATCAAGCGCTGAAGTCGCCTCATCCAAAATCACAATCGGGGCATTTTTTATAAATGCTCTGGCAATTGCAATTCGTTGTTTCTGCCCGCCGGACAAACAACCGCCGCGTTCCCCAACATCTGTATCCAATCCGTCAGGCAAATCTTTAACGAAATCACTGACAAACGATGCTTCCACGGCATAATTTATTTCTTCTTCGGTAGCGTTTTCCTTCCCCAGAATAATATTATCGCGTATAGTGCCGGAAAATAAAAAATTATCCTGAAACACAACTGATATATTATCTCTGAGTGATTGCAAGGTCATATCTCTGATATCTTTGCCGTCAATACAAATCTGCCCTTCCTTAACATCATAAAAACGCGGGAGTAAATTAACCAAAGTACTCTTACCTCCGCCGGAATTTCCCACAAATGCCACCGTTTCGCCTTTTTTGATTTTTAAGTTTATATTTTCCAAAACCGGTCTGTCTTCAACATATTCAAAACAAACATTTTTATATTC
This sequence comes from Alphaproteobacteria bacterium, assembly GCA_017471705.1. Taxonomy (GTDB): domain Bacteria; phylum Pseudomonadota; class Alphaproteobacteria; order RF32; family CAG-239; genus RUG410. The sequence continues at coordinate 12,038 of JAFUSH010000037.1, forward strand.
AATGCTATCATTAATACCTTCCAAATCAAAAGCATTTTCACGGTCTCTAACCTTAGGCTCGGAATGCATAATCTCGAACACACGCTCCATTGCCATCAATGAAATCTGCACATTATTAAAATTATTGCCGATGCTTTTAATCGGATTATACAACAAAATCAGCGCCGCCACGAAAGATACAAAATTTCCGGCCGTAATTTGGTGCGATAAAATCAAATAGCTTCCGACCCAAATCACCAAAGCGATACCGAGCGACACCACAAAATGCATCAACGGCGACAGCGTACCTGTACGTTGTACCATTTTCATTCCCAAACGGAAAACCCTGTGCAACGTATTATTGAAGCGTTCATTTTGATAATCATACAGATTGTACGATGTGACTACTTTGTTCCCTCCCACCGATTCATTGAAATGAGTAACCACTTCACCATTGGTAAAAACGCTTTCATAATTTATGTCTTTGATTTTTTTACGCACTCTGGTAAGCGGAAACAATGCGCAAAACAAAACAACAACTGCAATAATTGCAAGCTGCCACGAGTTATAAAAAAGCACGCACACTAAAGAGATTGAAGAGAAAAAACGCGTAAAAAATTGCTTCAAATTATTGATAAGCCCGTTACACGCAGTTTCCACATCATCATTAAAGCGCATAATTATATTACCGGAAGTATTACTGTCAAAATATCCGGCATCAAGTTTCATTAATTTTTCAAATAAATCAACTTTCACATCATTAGAAATTTTGCGTCCGACCCAACTGTTCAAATACATAGACGTAAAAGTAAAAATTCCCTGTATAATGCTGAAAATTACAATAACCAAAGGTATCAAATAGGTATGGGTATTTTGTTCAATCATCATAACATCCATATACGGCTTTAATGCCCACGCAATTACCGCATCCATCGCCCCTACCGGAATTGTTACCAATACAGCCAACAAAGCCCTGCCCCAGTATGGTCTTATATATGGCATCATCTGGCTGTAATCATATACGAAATGAGTGTTTTTTATTTTATCTATAAGTTTTTTAAACATACTCTTACCCTGCAATACAGCCGATTATATGCAAAAAAACGCAAAAGTAAACACTCAAATAAAACATATCAAGAAATATCTTTTTTCCGTAAAAAATGAGCTTGATTGCTCAAGCTCAGAATAAACTCTCTAAAACAAATTAAGCTCTACTCCTGCATAACTGTTCATCGCCCAAGTTGCTCCGATTGCCAACATCCAAGATATTACAGCATACACTAGCGGATACTTTAACAACGGACTGCGCAAATTTTCATCTTTTTCCTCTTTGCTCGGTATGAAAAATAATGGTAAAATACATAATATAGTGAACATCACAATACCCATTGCATATGACAAAATAACACGAGGACCTTCCAACATATAAATTGCATATACCGCCAACATCATAATGGTCGCACTCAATATGAATATTGTTCCTTTATTTCCAAAATCACGACATCTCTTTTGTATTGCCGCAAAAAAACAATAAAAAAGCAACAGACCGAACAAATATGTAATAATTGCACTATTTAACATTTTTATCCAAGAATTGAATATAGACAAAGCTATAACCACCGCTAAAAATTGATATTTATTCAGCACCCCTTTAACAGATAGAATCGGAGTAATATCTTCTGAGCCAAACACAATAGCGTACAATGAACAAACAACGGAAACTATAGCTTCGTATATTTCACGCGAAATTTCATTTAATATTTTTAACATACTATTGTTTCCCTAATCAACTTTTACTGTGTGCATTTTAGTATACACACAGTAAAAGTCAATATACATTATTTAATTAATCGGCAGATACCCTGATTTTGCCTTGCGGTAAAAAGGTATGACTTTATAATTTTTCAAAAATCCGTACAATAACAAAAAAAAGGAGCTTGATTGCTCAAACTCCCATTTTTTTTTACCATTTTATGTATCAATAATAAATTTTACCAATTGAATTTATGATAACAATTATCATACGTTTCACCTTGCTGAACACATTCATTGATATTTTTATTTTCCTCAATTTCCCAATATATAATCATAGGTGCAGTAAAAACTAAAAACACCACAAATACAGCAAATACATATTTCAAAATGAGTACCGATATTTTTCTCACTTTTTTTAATATATTTTTCATAAACCCAATCTCCAAACAGATTATTTTTTCCAAGTATTAGTTTTATAATCAAAATCTTTCAACCACATTCTACCATCTGATTCAGGATTTTGCAAGCCAGATTTTACAGCCTCATAATTATTTTTAATATCTTTCCAACTATCATTTAATGTACTTGATATTTTTTCAAACTTATTAGGTTGTTTCCAAAACTCACTATTAAAAGGAACTTTTTTCAAAAAATCAGCTCCCTCCTTTACAAGACCTGCTCCAAATGAATAGATAGCTTTATCTATCCCATCTTGAGCATTACTGTACATACCATATCGGTGTGCATAATTATCATAACCATCCTGATGCATTTGGTCCATTTCCTGCTTTGCAGAATGTAATGTTCCCAACGTTTCTCCTATACGTTTAACCGGATTAAAATCAGTAAAATTATTCCAAGTCATCTTACCTATTTTCTGTAATGGTGATAAATTACTATCAGCCATTACTTTTTCGTTATCCAGATTATTATTAGAGCTTAATTTTACTCTGCTTGCGTATTCCATTGCTTTTTTTTGCGCTTCTTGTCTTTCTTTTTCACGCACCACACGTTCCAAAGTTTGGCGAACTGTTTCCTGTTCGCCATTTTTATTAAAATTATTCATTTTTCTGATTCCTTTCTAAATAAATTACAAAAAAGGAGCTTGATTGCTCAAGCTCCCCGCTATTACTGTTTTACCCATTTTGGTTATCGGATTTACCGCTTTTCAACAGACTTGCCAAACTCGCCAATCTAAACATATTATCCCAACCCGATTGCTGCGATGCATTACGGCGTGCTTGCACCCCGCTCTGAATATTATATAAATTCATCGCATTATCGTAACCGGAAACCGAACCTTCCAATAACGATTTAATCTGGTCGATATAGCTTTGACGCGCGTTGTTGCTAAATCCGGCAGCGCTGATACTATCCGCCAAAGATTGCGAATACATATCCTGCCCCGCCAAAACACTCTGATATGCGGCCTGATTAAGCGCATCGTTCATACTGTTCTGCACTTCGCCCATCGCTCGGTTATATGCTTCGCTCCCCACCGGTATTCCCTGATTGACGAGCCTCGTTTGCATATCATCCAATTGTTGCTGATACAGCGGATTTAATTTATCAACATACGAATTATATGTCGCATCTTCAGCTCGTTGCCGCGCCGCATCCGAATAATCAACGCCAAACTGATATTCCGGCATAGCATTTAATTTTCCGCTCATATCATAAGCGCTAACCGTCATATTTTTCAAAGTGTTATCATAATTTGAGGTATCATACCCTCTTAAATAATTCATATAATCTGTTTCGTATCCGTATGGGCTAATTGATCCCACTCCGAATATTCTTCCTACTGATTTACTCATTTTTTTTCTCCGTTAAAATTAATCCACGGACACTCCGAGCGGAGCATCCCTAAAATATAACAATCTTCTCCGTCATCACGACATTGCCGCATTAGTCCTTCGTCTTTAAATCCCAGACGCCGAACCATACTAAGACATCGAACATTGCTTTTGCTGACCAATATTCCGATGCGCCGACAATCCATTCTGCAAAACGCAATCGTAAACATCAGCCGCAAAACTTTACGCGAACACCAATGCTTATCGGTGGAATACATCGTCCACCAAACTTCGGTGCGCCGACGCAATTCGTGAAAAACAATAGCGCCGGCCAATTTTTTGTTATAATAAAAGCCGAAAGTTAAATGTTCTCCTTCCGGCCAATCATTACCACATTCCAAACCCTTACGAACCCAATCGGTTATTCTGCCGTCACCGTCAGGTATTATATCAATACTCATAATACCCCCTCCCCTAATTCATATCGAAGTCCGGTTTCATACCATTCTATACTGTTTCCGGAGGTGGAAGTTTTAAATACCAAACTGACGCTGTAACCGGTGGCCGAATTGCATATCCATTGACTGTGTAATTCGCCTCTTCCCGAATTTTCCCATTTTATACCTGATTTATTGTTCGCAGACCATTTAGCCGAATTCCATCTGACACCTGCCGCCGAGCCTATATTCTCTGAATACTCGTCTTTACTGCTCTGCATATCGGTATTGGTATAAACAATCAGAGTATAGTTATACAATGACTTGGTACGCGGATTTATAAGCTGTATTTTCTTTAATTTATCCGTTCCCAAATCATTATATGCCTGCGCAACTTCACCGATTATAGGTTTTCCGTTATCGCTGTATCCTTCGTCAAACAGGTACACTCCATTATCAGAACCGAAATATAATCTTTTGTTAAATTCTACCCAACATCGGGAATTTATATCCGTAAAACGGCACCAAGCTCCGGTATTAACATTTATGATATGCTGTTCATATCCTTTGTATAGCGGAACATTAAATATGGCAAATCCGCCGCGTGCATAAATTATCCCTTGCCAACCGATACGTGAAGCGTATATTTTTGTTCTGCTGCATACTAAATCTCTGATAGTATCGCTAAAGGCTATTTCAGATGAATTTGCCTTATCAAGCGGCAGTGCTCCGGACAACGGAATATACCCGTCCTGCGTGATTATCACCACATCTCCCTGATACGATAAACAACATTTATATCCTATCGGACGGCTTATTTTATACGAACCGCGCAGCTTCCAATCATCGGCATCGGCAACATTTGAACCGGAATAAACCAATGCTTCACCTTCGGAAGTAATAAATACCGTTAAATCGTCTATTCCGGTTCCTCCGTCCTGCGTCCAGCTTGCCACTGCCGCCAAATGACCGCCGAAACGGCTCACTTGCGACAAATCGAAACATTGTAAAGAACCTGAAATATTTCCGGCATTCTCGGCATACCAAACGCGCAAAGTTCCTTTTTCGATAAACCACAATCTTTGCTTTGAAACACTTCCGGCAATAATAGCAGAAGCATTCAGATTATTTGCGGTAAATTTCCAATCTTCCAAATGTTCGCTTCCTTGGTTATCGATGTAATAAACTTTGGGAATATCAATACCGTTCATAAAATACAAATAATTTTTGTATTGTACCGTTTGACAATTATCATCACTTAAAAATATATCAGAAAAACTTCGTATCTTTTTATTTGAGCTGATATTGTAAACTTTATGCCCGCTGACTGCCAATAATTCCGACTTAGCTCCGTTGGCGTATGTTGCCAATGTTCCCACCTTATCGGAAAAAGAAACATACGGAATATACCCGCTGCGCAAAATCACTTTATCGTTATACGGAATATAATTATCCATCGTTACGGCATACATCGGATCCATATTGGCCAAACTGTCGCGCCTGTTCAGCCCCTTAACCGGCGCCGGCAAAATATAAGTGTGTGACTTATTTCCTCTTATCGCATATTGTGCATACATTGATTTTTACTCCTTCTTCACAGTTCTCACTATTTGCGGCTAAATTGATATCTCGTGTTGCCAGCGAACTGCCGAAACGTTTTTTCAATTCTCGTTGATATTCGGTATATTCCTCGCTGTAGTCCAAACCGCTGCGCTTCAACCAACGCCATAAAATCCCCAATTTCACTAAATACTCGTCAAATAACGGAACATCGGTATTAGCGGTTAAAGCACTCTTTTCCTCAAAAGTTTTGAAATCCCAAACAATGCTGTCGGAACGATATTGGAACACTATTTTAACCCGTGATTTCGGCTCATCTGAAAATATCAATCTTCTGCCTTGAATTTTGAACTTGATTCCGCAAGAACTATTGCCGAAATATTTATCTCTCATCCATTGCTCAGGAGTAATGGCGCCGATTACTTTTTCGTTTGTATCCCTGATATAAATTGTATTATTCAACAAGCAATAAAAATCCGGAACATAATCGCTTATCACATATTGTTTTTTCCCTTTAACCGTACATATCCGGCCTTCTTTAATTAATTCCTGCCAATTACCGTAACGCAACAAACTGTCCAAAGTCGACTTTGCCACGCTCAAGAAAATATTATTTTGCTGACTTGAGGTATTAAATAAATCATCAGGCCTCTTAACAGCCGCCAAATCGGCAACTTCCCGACATATTTCCAAAATTGTTTTCATAGCTTATTCTCCTTTGGGTGTTTTTGATTTTCTTAATGTTTTCGTTTTATTTAATTTAATAATTTCTTGTTTTAATGATATATTTTCTTTATTTAATAGTTCGAATTTCTCTTTATATTCGGCAATTTTATCGGCATATTCCTTTTCCTTTCTGGCAAAATCAGCAACCTTGTTATTGCTTTTTGCATTTCGCATAAAAATCTCGGCAAACTTATGTTCGTTTTGCAACCCCAGACTTTTAACCTTATCATCAGATAAATTTGCCAACGCTTCTACCGTGAATATACCGCGATTCTTGCAAGTTGCTATTTCAGCTGCCGTCAAAAAAGCGAATTGCTCCAAAGGCGTTCCTTCTTTTATTTGCGCCTTTGCCATTTTATAAAGTGCATATTCTCGCGGAAAACGTTCTATTTTTTCCGGACTCGCCGGTTGATTAAAAACTTCCGTATTATTATCTTTCAACCTTATTTCCACATAAGTTACGTTCTTAAAAATCGGTAATCCGTTATCATTCATCGCCGTGGTTTTCACGGCTTTATCATAAAAACGAGCCGCCACATTGCGATCATCGTTAGTATTATCGGCAAATTGCCGAAACATTGCAAAATCAAAATCCATATTTCACTCCTTTATCTAATATATTAAGTAAATCTAATAACGTTATGATATAAAAAGAAAAAGGCGGAAATAAATCCGCCTTCTCTTTTATATAATCCTATTTTTACTCTCCGCCGTTATTGGAGGTTTCGTTTCCATCCGCCGAAGTTTCGCTTTGCGAAGCGGTTTCTTCAGAACTATCCGAAGAAGAGGCTTCCGTTTTTATCAAGACACCCTGCAAAGCCGCATTACTCATTGTCAGGTTACCTGCCCAACCGATGATACGATACAAAGCATCTTGGTTGACGGCGCGTCTGTCACCGCCGATTACCTTCATATCACGATCTTTGTGAGTGCGCAGATAGATATAATCCGTATTCAAGAAATACATATGGTTTTCCGGACAATTACCGCCCTGACCGCCGTCATAAACCACATCAGCCCCTTTAAAGCGTGAACTGATAAAACCGGCTTCGGCGATTTTCGGATCGGAAAAACGCTGTAAGTCCATTAACGTAGATTCATAAATTGAGTATAAATTATCATCGCAAACAATCAAATCAGGCTTATCTGAACCGCGCGAACATTTGAAATAAACACTGCTCATAAGCTGTTTAATATTATCTTTGGTAATTACCCCGCTTTCAACCTGATTACGCCAAAATTCGTTACCTGTTGCCGAGCGGTCAATACCGCCGACGGTTCCTGAAGTCGGATCATCGGCAACCAATAATGCCAAACCGCCGATTTCTTTACCGGAAGAGCCGGTACCGTCACCGTATACTGCCGCCGCCATTTTGTTAATCAACGTTTTTTCAGCGTTAGCAATACGTTTTTCCAGTAAATCCATTGTTTGTTCGCGGCCGCTGTTCATTAACAATTCCTCACCGGAAATTGCCACCGGAACCGCACAAAGTTTAAGAGCGTATTCAGCAGCCGTAAATAACTGTTTCGGGCTGAATGAAATAGTATCGTACCCCGAATACCAAATCATATCGCCTTCACCGTATTCGAGCTCTTCCAAAATTTTGGAACCTCCGGTAATCGGGCGCATTTTACCCTTTTCTTTTAATCTTTTCAACAATGCACTGTTCTTTGACATATTATCGTGCAAATATTGAGTGCGGTTGGTTAAAGTAGTTGTAAAAACATCATTATAATCTTGTGTCATATTATTATTCCTTTATAAAAAAATTAATCCAAAAAAGCTGCCATATTTTTCTCTAACTCTTCACGCAGAGTTAAAGGTCTTTCCGGTGCTTCTGACTTTCCTTTCGGAGAAAATGCGGCTTTATGCGCTTTTTGCGCCTCTGCCGCGCGTGAACTGATTTGTTTTTCAATCAGTTCGGAACGAACTTGCGGATTAAGCCACAAAGCATTTTCATAAGCTTCATCCGGACTTTGTGCCGTACCGTTTGCAAGAAACGCCCAAGCTTGATTTTTCACTGCCTCAAAATACGGATGCAGCAAATTGCCATCCTCGTCGGTTTGCCGACCAAACATTTGCAGATTATCAAGCATTTTTTGTTTCTGCAGTTCGTTCAAATAAGAAGTAATTTCGCGGAAATTCTGCTCTAAATGGTTCAAACGAGCCACCGTTTCATCCGAAACTTCACTTTGCTTACGTTTACCGTTTTCAAGATTTACACCATAAACCTTTGCAACTGCTCGCAGGGTTTGTTCCGGACGGCGAGCCATTTCACCGTCAATCCAGATTAAACCGAAAAGCCAATCACGGATTTTTTCCACGCCCTGTCCTTGCAAACGCAAACGATTGGCTTCATACTGAGCTTCCAAAAGTTTGTAATCTTGCAAACTGTTCAAGGCTTGTTGATACTTCTCATTATTTTTATTTTCGTGTTCTATTAAAAAAACCTGCCATTCTTGAGGCAGGTTCTTAAAATCGGACGCGAATTTTTCCTGATAACTTTTCGGCGCAAGCAGCGCTTGCACCACTGCTGTTTCCTCAACCTGAGGAGCAGAAGCTTCTCCTTGCGATACCGCTTCCGAAAAATCATCAGATGATTTATTCTCGGCTTGGTCTTCAAGCAGACCGTGCGCCTTGAATTGTCGTTCAATTTCTTTTCTTAAATCATTCATTTCCATATCATCCTTTTATAGTTAAAAAGAAAATCGGCAAAAAGTTGCTTTTGCCGATCGGTTTCCTGTTTCTGCCGAATATTTTTAATATACTCGGCAGAAAAGTCGCTGCTGCGCGCAAGTCCGCTTGTGCGCAGATACTTATCGACATCCGCGACCGATGATGCGACAGATCCGTCCGGAAGAATCACTTCTTCCGCGAATTGTTTGCTTATATATGTCATTTTATTTTTCCTTTTATTTGAACATAAAAAAATGCCGACTTTACAATCGGCAAACAAAAAGCGAACATCTTTTTAATGCCCACTTAATTTGTGAAATTCCTTTTTATGTTTTAATCTTATTTTTCATTATGGAGCTTGTAATATTTCATCAGGATAGCACATTATTACTATAAACAGTGCTAATATTTCTAAAAACAATATAGGCAATAAGATATACTTTATTTGTAAAATTTTACTTTTACGACACTCAAACCATTTCTTTTTCAGCACATATCGTAAAAATAACGGATACCCGACAATAAGATACAAATCAAGCAGAAATAGAACAGGAAAAAGAGGTACGACAAAATGTAGTTCAATTATTGCAATAATCCCAAATGCACACAATGAACTTAAAACAAAATCAACACATTTAAGCATAAATGACTTTATAGTTTCACTTGCACCTTCTTTTTCCATATTCTGTTCCTTTTCTTCTGTATCTTGCTAATAGCGATACTTCTTCCCGTCTTCACTTTCTTTATAACACAAATTTTTCAGTTTGTCAGTTGCTGTTCTCCATTATAGCCTTAATGATAAGTATGGTTTCATTATGGTAATATAGCAACACAACAAGTTCCATAAATATTGAAGGTAGTAAAATATACCTTAATGCTAAGAAATCATCTTTCGTGCATTCATACCATTTTTTTTTAGAAATATGTTTTAAGAATAATGGATGACCTACTATGAAACAAAAATCAAATAGAAACAAAACGGGAAAATAAGGACAAATTTTATGAAATACTAAAATAATCATTGCACTAATAAAAATTAATAAAGATACTAACCAATATATAGTTTTTAATATTATTCTCCTTATCAGAGAAAATCTCACCTCTTTTTCCATATCTTATTCCTTTTATTGTATATTTCTTTTAGTAGTATTTTTCTTCATCCTCACCTTCCTTATAATACATATTTTTCGTTTTGTCAGCAACAGAATTTATGCCTTGTTTTATAAACTTACGACCAGTATTTGTTGCAAATTTGCTAAGAGTATTACCTGCAGCTCTCCATAATGGGAGCTGTTCAGCTTTCAATCCTACCATATTAGCCGCTCCGTTTATCGCCAGATTAGTTCTAAAATCGTTCCAATTATTCGCATATCCGGCGGAAGCATTCAATGTATCGGTTGCCGCATTTAGTGCTTTATTGGCAAATGTAGTATCTTTTACCAAGTGCATTGGTGTCGTCATCGCTCCCACAAATTCCGCACCGCCATAAATGTACGGATGGCGTTGTTGCAAATCTTTTTGTAATTGTCTGGTGGCATCACGTCCCATTGCATAATTATCCGGATTAAGTGTAACTGCCGAGGTTGCCGCTCCCATTGCTTCGTCAAAATTACCTAATGTTGCACCGGTTGCATAACCTACCGCACCGGCTTGCATTGCATCCCCGATGTTCTCCGCCCAATTTTTGAACTTATCCCAAGCAGTAGGTTCTTGTGATTTTGGCATTGTTATATAATACTGCGAGCCGGATGGCATACGCAGTTGTTGTCCGCTGTTTTGCGTTTGCGGCGGCGGAGTATCACCATAAAGACTTTTATAGCGCTGTTTATCGTTATTATATAAATAATTTTGTATTTCTCTTGCGTAAGGATGCGGCGTATTTTCACTTTCCACATCTATTTGATGACGTTCATCGTCATCATCATAACGCGGATCCAGATAATACCACTCGCTTTGTCCTTCCCGCGGCTCATCTCTATGAACCGGTTTTAGACCGTACATAAGTTGTTCGGTTATATTTATCATTTTATTTATTCCTTAAAAAAATTAGTTAGAAAGAAAATCGGCAAAAAGTTGCTTTTGCCGATCGGTTTCCTGTTTCTGCCGAATATTTTTAATATACTCGGCAGAAAAGTCGCTGCTGCGCACAAGTCCGCTTGTGCGCAGATACTTGTCGACATCCGCGACCGATGATGCGACAGATCCGTCCGGAAGAATCACTTCTTCCGCGAATTGTTTGCTTATATATGTCATTTTATTTTTTCCTTTTATTTGAACATAAAAAAATGCCGACTTTACAATCGGCATTGCAAGATAAGTTTAACATTTCTCGCATTTTTAAAATATATTATCTATCTTTTCGGGGAACATAAATTATCCTGTCATTATCAATTTTTACAATTCCAATTTTTAAAGCTTGTTCACATTTTCCCTCATTACAACTTTCCAATGCCGTAATTTCTTCAAATTCAGGGATAAAGTATATATGCGATAAAGATAAGAAACATAAGAAAAATAATAATACTTTACCTTTCTTAATATTTAACATACTGGTAGCAGATAACAAAATCAAAGATATATAAAACCAATGTTCAATATTTATAATCTTCAAATTATCAGTGATAAAAACCATATAAACATAATGCATAACACAAAATGTTGCACATACACCCCATAAAAACCAAAAAGTTTTCCTCATTTGAAACTCCTGTTATGTATTATATTGTCATATGTTTGAGATACCGATGGTATTTGATGAAATAAATATGGAGCCACTGTAAAAAGAATAAGCCATAAAATTGTTTCAATATATATGATTTTTGGATATTTCTTTTTTAGCAAGAATAAAAGTGTTAACATTGTTACAGATAAAAATAAATATCTCAAGTTTTTATATGAAGTTATGATTTCGTCGTCATATTGATTTACATCTATAGCGAAAAAGTCAAGATTTAGCAACATCCCCACTGTAATTAAAAATAAAATGACACCGACAATTTTATCTAATAAATCCAAACAGGCAGAGAAAATGTGTTGTAATTTATGCATATTGTATCTCTTTGTTGTAAAATCATTAAGTTCATATAATCAAAGAATAACCAATTTGTCAATCGGTTATTCTTTGATAGAATTCATAATTATCTTCTACGAACATTCGGAGGCAAGAGATAATTGCAGTCATTTATATCATTTGCCGACCAACCTTTAGATATCCCTATCGCATCGTTTTTCAAATCTTTGAACATTTTGCATAACTACTTGTTAAGTTGATATTGTGGTAATGTTTTTAATTTTGTATATATTTGAGCTGCAATATTACTGATTGTACCTGTATATTCTTGCATACATTCTTTTGTTTTATCAGACCATGTTTTATGCAAAGTTTGCATTTCTTGAGGTGTCATTTTGTTTTTTAAGCAAGCAACTGTTTTTCTATGCCAATAAGCTACATCTGCACGAGATATAGCCGTTACAATTGCAATATCGGTCAAAGCACCTGTTTTAGAATCTCCAACAACAGAATAATTAACCTGAGGATTAAAAATAAACCAATATACCCAAGCATCTATCATATTATATCTATGCCCATAAGATTTCCGCACTTCATCGTATAACGGCTTCCAACATCCTTCTTCATTATTGGTAATATCTGAGCTATCCATTAGAGAAATAACTTGTTTTTTTATTTTTAATAAATCCATTTCACCAAACATAACAGAAGCCTTCATAATCCCATCTGCATAATTTTTTTCATCATAATACGAATTCAATCTTTTCCCATATTGGTCTTTAATTAGTGCAAACCCATTAGCAAACTGTGATTCTTTATATAAATCATAATATGTACTGTCAAATCCTTTTATTTGATCGTTACAAGCCCAAAGTAAAAATAAAACAGCTAAAAGAGTTTTATATTTTATCATATTCATTCCTTTTTATACAGAAATTTATGAGAATATCAGGATTCACACCAGTCATACTAATAACATTTATGAAAAAAGGCAAGGAAAAATTCCTTGCCTCGGCTTTTACCATCCTTTCGGATATTTAACATATATCGGCACAGAATCTTGACAATCATCAAGATAATTGTTCAATTTCCCAGTTTGCCATGGTATGTCTATACATCCTCTTGAACCTTTAGCTAATCCCCCGTGAATTGTAAATCCAGAACGTCCATAAGTATTTGTATTATCATCAGGTTGCAACCAAACACGACTAGTTCCCCAAGATATCGGATTTCCACTCCAATCGCTTTTCTGATTCATATCAAATCCTAACTTTTCTCCTAGCTTTAAGGCAATATTTTTTGGAGTCAAACTTTGTCTTTGGTCTTGGTTGGCATAATATGTGCCCTCTGGGATAGGACCTTTATCTGCCACATTTTGATATTGAGCACTTTGAAAATCATCGTGTCCCGACTGAGCATCTAAACTTCCAACTTGCCCTGTGTTGTTGTAAAGACCTAAGTTTTGACCATCAAATATCATATAGCAATTTGGATCATTGTTATTCTGTGTTTGCATAGATGGCGGAGTATCACCATAAAGACTTTTATAGCGATATTCGTCGTTATTATATAAATAATTTTGTATTTCTCTTGCGTAAGGATGCGGCGTATTTTCACTTTCCACATCTATTTGATGGCGTTCATCGTCATCATCATAACGCGGATCCAGATAATACCACTCGCTTTGTCCTTCCCGCGGCTCATCTCTATGAACCGGTTTTAGACCGTACATAAGTTGTTCGGTTATAAGATGGAAAATATATCCAAAACATAATAATATTTTATCGTTGACTTATCCTGTTTACAAATTATTATAAATAGATATCCCCCAGTAAACTGGGGGTTCTATAGAAAAGGCTCTCTTTGGAGAGCCTTTTCGTTAC
>JAFUSH010000075.1 GCA_017471705.1 Alphaproteobacteria bacterium
GTGGTACAACCAACCCATCAAGTGTTGAGTTTCTTTAGAAGCGGAGATTCTGATCATTACGAACGTTCATTCTTGCTTGGATCAATCGTCCGCTTCTTTTTTCTTTTAGCACATTTTTTATATCATGTCTTTAAGTAACAAATGCTTGGAAATGGGGCAATATCAAGTACAATATGACGTTTGTCGCACAATTCTTCAGAATCATTGTGATTTGTTGCCTTAGGTTTTATAAAAATCTGTTGCTAAATATTTCTTTTGCGCATATAACTATTGCAAACGGGGTATTTTCCAATGAAGTGCTTAAAAAGTATCATTTTTGCCTTTACATTACTCATTTGCCACATAGCAAATGCCGAAGTTCGTTATGTCAACACGCCTGTACTTAATTTGCGCTCTTGCCCGAGCACAGAATGCGAAATATCTGGAAAACTCGTATCAGGAGAAACTGTTTATGTTGAAGAAACTCAAGACGAATGGGCAAAAGTGCGTACAGATAAAGGCAATGGCTACGTTGTTAAAAGATCATTGACTGACCGTTCTGCTTCTTCGAATACAGAAGAGCATCCTGTTTTAGCATTTATCATATTTATTTTGCTCCTATGCCTTGCTTGGTGTATCTATATGTTGCCGGCAAAGTTGGCGAAAAACAACAAAAACGCTGACAGAATAGCTACGGTAAACCTTTTACTCGGTTGGATACCGATTGTGTGGGTAATATTGCTGATATTAGCGCTAGTTGGCGAAAGAGTTGATGAATAATTATACCCCGGTTTTGACAATACCTTTGCCGAATTTGGCTTCCAGCTCGTCCACCAAATGCGAAAGTTTGTCGTCGTGCGGCTTGCTTTCCTCAAACAGCGACTGTTGAACTTCCCCGTAAGTCAGGTTTTTGAGTGTTACGCCGGTTGACCGGTAAATTAAATTCGGGCGGTAGAGTTGTTTTAAGAGGTTTATGGCGGTCATGCGCACTTCTTGGTCGCCGTTGGTCAGGTTCGGTAGTTTCGCCTCGATGGCGAGATATTTGAAGTCCTTTGTGCGGAGCATAACTTCCACCCCTTGGCAAAAGCCGTTCCACCGCCTGAGCTTCTGACATGCCTCGTGAACATGCCGATTTAATTCATGCTCCAAATATTCCAAACTTTGCGTAAAATCCTCAAAACTTCGCGTAACCTGTATGCTCTGCGGTGCGGTAGGTTCGTTATTCACCAAAGATGTCGCAATACCTGTCAGTTCGCTTTTGAGGTTTAATCCGTTAATCCCAAAAGCTTTTCTGATCCAACCGTTTTCTTTCTCCACAAAGTCCTTAATCGTAAAAATCCCACTGAACTTCATGTGCTCGCTGTTTTTGCGCCCGATACCGCTGACGTCCTCAATCGGCATCTCGCCCACAATATCCAAGATTTTATCCGGCGGAATAACGAATATCCCGCCGCTCATTTTTGCCTTGTCGCTTGCCAATTTCGCCAGCGTTTTAGAAGTTCCCAAGCCGATAGATACCGGAATGCCGACCTTATCCCATACGGTCTGCCGGATATTTTTGATGATGTCGGTATAAGTGGAGTGATAAACTTTGTTAAGCGAAGTTAAATCAATAAAAGCTTCATCAACCGAGGTTACTTCCACATCCGGACTGAAAGTTTTGATGGTGTCCATCACAACTTTAGAAATCTCGGTATAGCGGTGGTGGCGGGCCGGAATGCAAATCGCGGTCGGAAAGTTCGGCTTAACCTGAAAATACGGCTGGCCCATTTTAATCCCGAGCGCCTTGGCATCTTTAGAGCGGGAGATAATAATGCCTTTTGACCCGCCGCCGGTCACCACGCACACCGGTTTTCCCTGCAAATCAGGGTTATCTTTCCGTTCGCAAGAAACGAAAAAGCAGTCGCAATCAACCAAAGCTATAACGTGCTGGCGCATTTTACCTCTTTAAAATATAATATGTGCCTTTGGTCGAGCCTTGTTTTTCAAGCAAGTCTTTCTTGACGAGATTTTGCACGGTCTTTTTGACGGTCTCGCTGTTTTTGCTTAAAATCTCTGCCATTTCTGAAACAGACAAATTTGTTTTATCTTCAAAAAGGTCTAATACGGCTTGCTCGGCTTTGCTTATTCTCGTTGTATCCGATTTCAAAGCATTTGCAATTTTCTCTTCTAGATGGCGCTTTTGCTTGGCAAGCGAGGTAATAAAGAACGTCAGCCACGGCTCATAATTAACCTTATCCGTCCATATCGTCTTTTGGGTGCCGCGTAAGGCTCTGTAATATGCGTCTTTGCTTGCTTCAATAATAGATTCCATTGAAGCGTAAGGCATATAATTATAGCCGTTTTGTAGCATAAGCATTGTCGTTAAAGCACGCGAAAGCCTGCCGTTGCCGTCTGTAAAAGGGTGTATTGATAAAAAATGCACGACAAACACGCCGATTGTGATAATCGGGTGAAAATAGCCGTCCTTAAAATTAATGTTCGTCCAGTCCACTAATTCCTGCATTAAGCGCGGCGTATCAAAAGGCGTTGCCGTTTCAAAAATTGTGCCGATTTCATTGCCGTCAGCATCAAAGGCTGCCACGCGATTTGAATCTTTTTTATATTCGCCGCGATGACGCTCGTCTTTGTCTGAATACGAAAGCAAGATTTTATGCAACTGCCGAATATAATTCTCGGACAGATTGATTTCTTTATAATTCTCAAAAATCGTTGAAAGCAAATCGGCATAGCCGGCGACTTCTTGCTCATCGCGCGTTTGAAATGACTTTTTGTTGATATGATTAAAGACAGTTTCAACCTCAGTATCATTTAATTTATTGCCCTCAATACGGTTAGAAGAACCGATAGATTCAATTGTCGCAATGCGCTTCATTGCCTTTAATTGCTCAGGCTTAATCTTTATACCGCCGCTGTTAAACGCCCCGTTAAAAGCGTCAATTTCTGCTATTTTCTTTAGCATATCCGGCGTAATTGTAATATCTGTCATATTCGGCATTTTAATATCCTTTGCTATAATCTTTACCGAAATATTACCGAATAATTCCCGAAAAGTCAAGAAAAATTCCCGAATATTTATATTTTTTAAGTTCGGTCGCCGGATATTCTTTATATCCTATAACTTCATAGTTTTAAAATTTCAAAACTATGAACTATGTACTTGGCAAGTGATATTTAAAGGTTTATAGGTTGCAAATATCGCAACTATGAAGTATGAGGCAAAATGCAGGTAATAAAGTATTATCAATCGGAAAATCAGGCGCATTGGCGAGAGGAAATCGGTAAAGGCGATTGGTCGGCGGCGGAATTATTGCACGATTGGCTGGAGAGCGATAAGTTAAAGCAAATGTGCGGGGAAGCGACCGAAGTTTATATGCTGACCGACGGTGATAAGCTGGTTTCGTTTGCGACTTTGGCACCGCAAGATGAGATTGATGCGCAGGAACTGTCGCCGTGGATCGGGTTTGTATATACCTTTCCGGCCTACAGCGGTCACCGCAACTCAGGTAAGCTAATCGCCCATGTTTGCGAAGTGTTAAAATCAGCCGGAACAGAAAAAGTTTATATCTCTACCGATGAAATCGGCCTTTATGAGAAATACGGCTTTACTTTTTGGCAGACCATGCCCAACCACGAAGGTAAACCGACCCGAGTGTATATTAAACACCTATAGTTGTATCCCGCCAAAAATACCAAGCGGACTGGGAGTTCGCATTTTCGGACCATGGGAGCTCGTAACCGGGGCTTTCCTTTAAAACGTGCCATATACACGACCAATATAAAAAAACGCCACCTTTTCAGGTGGTGTTTTTTTATATTGTTTTTGGGCCGCCGGTTCGAACACGCAAAGAAGCGTGTTTGACAAGGAGGCTAAGGCACACGGGGGTGTGCCGGTGCCGTAAGGCATAGCCGACGCAGCGGCGCAGATTTTTTAACAAAAAAAAATCAAGCCAATCTCGTCGCCCCGACCACAAACACAAAAAGCCACCCATTTGAGGTGGCTTTTTGTGTTTGTAGATTGCGTGCAATAAGAAGCGAACACGCGATACGCGGGTTTGACAAGAAGGTTAAGGCACACGGGGGTGTGCCGGTGCCGTAGGGCATAACCGACGCAGCGGCGCAGATTTTTTATAAAAAAATCAAGCCAATCCCGAGGTTCATCGTCAAAGTTGGGGGCAAGAGTAAAAAAATATAAAAAGTATAAGTCATCAGTTTGACCTTTTTGTTAGTTAAGTTTAAGCACATAAAATTCGCACACGCAAGCGATAATTTTCAAAATTTCGCTGCGCGTCGCTTACGCTAGCTAGCTCAATTAAGTTTCATTGCTTGGCTCATCAAAACAATTCACCGGATTGTTTTGATTTTACAGTTTCAAAATTTCTAAATCCGTACGCTCGCCTTTGTATCAGTTTCA
>JAFUSH010000038.1 GCA_017471705.1 Alphaproteobacteria bacterium
GATGTCAATATAAAATTACCTATACTCGTATTTATCAAATAAATCTACTATTTAGCAGCCAAATCGGGGACGATAGATAGACAGCTACGGCGTAAATCACCGCGGGTTTTCAACGCGTGATGAATTAGAATATCAAATGGCGCGTCAACAGCGTGAGCAACAACTTATGCAAAATTATAACAGTCAGGGTATAACTCAAGACTATAATATTGTCGGCTATTTCCTTTTGGTTTTGGAACCGGAATTGGATGGTTTCTTGTCAAATTTAAACAAACTTGCGTTTAATTCGGCATCCTGTTCTACATCAAACAAAGAAATAGTTACCTCTATATTCTGTTGGTCAATAACTTTCCATTGTTTAAGACGGAACGGCTCATTATCAAAAATCAGGGTAATAGGCTTCACCCCCGGAGTTTTCGGAGTTTCTACCGTTATGGAAGTTTGTCCGCTGTCTTTATATAAATCTGTGATTTTCAAATTTTCGTTATCAAATTTTATTTGTTTTGTGAGAATAACGGTTGCCGGAATATCTTTGTAATCAATATTGGTAATTTGATCCAGTTCTTTATCATAATAAATGATGTAATCACCGTTACCCACAATCAATAACGGTTCCGGAGAAGTATATTCCATACGAATTTTGCTGGGTTTGGAAATATAGAGCTTACCTTCGGCTGTACTCCCGTTGCTGGCCATTTGCACAAAACCGGCTTCTAAAGTTTTAAGGTTATTAAGATAGTTTTCAATTTTGCTTAAATCAATTTTATCGGCTCTTGCGGAAAAAGCGGTCAAGAACATCAAACAAAAAACAGAAATAAATTTTTTCATCTATATACCTCTTACATCAATTAATCGTTCTCTTAAGTTCTTCAATATGCGGTATAGCATAATTTTCAACCAAAAAGCTCAGCGATTTGTCGACCATTTTATCACAATCGGTCACGGCGTCAAATATATTTTTATCATTTGTCTGTGCTTGTGCCTTTTTTGCCAAATCCTTATATAACAGAGCAACTCGGCTGAGCGAATCCGCAACTTCGGCTATATACGCCGGAATTTTTAAATTATCCAAACCGCCCCAAAAACCCTCGACAAAGCCGAGTTCTATTTGTTCAAAGCGTGTCTGGCACAGTTCTTGTATATTTTCTTTTTTATTGAAACGAGGCAGAGAAATTTTGTTTTTTGATACCAAAACAAACATTTCATCCCATAATCCCATAAAAAATTTAAAAAACAAATCAGCTTCAGCTTTGGTTTCCAATCGAGGAGTTCGATTTTCTTCCCATAAAGAAGATATGACATCAGTCGGTCGCAAATCGGCATTAGGGCTGCAAATTGCACCGGCAAAACGCAATTTTACCACTTCCAAAGGAGTTTCACAATTGTAGTGATTTAGAAATTTTTGAAATTTATCATCACCAATATATTCATTTTCGCTTTTCATTTTAATAAACTTTGTATATTATACCAAACTAACGGTTATAATTTAATGGAGTTTTTGAAATTGTCTAGTCAAAAATTAATGATTGTCGGTTTATTTGTACTTTTTTTGAACGGATGCGGCATTTTGCAGCCGTTTGTCGACAGACAGCGTAATCCGGGACAGGATACGGCTCGTTTGTATACGGGACCGTCTACTCCTCAAAAGCCGGTGATTTGCTACAATGCACTGCTCACTGATGATGAAACTTTGCAAAAAATGGCAGATGAAGAATGTCAAACGCATAATACGGGCATCAGAGCCGAATTGGTAAAGAAACGCCATTTTGACGGCAGATTGCTGCTACCGAGTCACGCGTATTATAAATGTGTAAAATAACGGGATGGAAAAATGAATTTATTGTTGGAAAATGAATTGAACGGCATTTTGATGGCTGTTTTCGAAAAGAACGGTTTGGATAAAAAATTTGCATTCGTCAAAGTTTCAGACAGACCTGATTTAAGCGATTTTCAATGCAACGGGGCATTGGCTTTGGCTAAAATCGCGCATAAGAATCCGCGGGAAATAGCGTCGCTGATAGCCGAAGAATTAAAAAAAATCGATTTTATTGAAACAATATCGGTTGACGGTCCCGGATTTATAAATATCAAACTTAAAAATGACTTTATCGCTGCCAACACCGATAAAATGGCAGTTGATGAACGTTTGGGCTGCGGGGAAGTCGAGGATAAACACAAAGTCGTTTTGGATTACGGCGGTCCGAATGTGGCAAAAGAAATGCACGTAGGGCATTTACGCTCCGGAGTTATCGGCGAATCCATCCGCCGGATTGAAAAATTTGTCGGTAACGATGTTATTGCCGATGTCCATTTGGGGGATTGGGGAACTCCGATGGGAATGATTTTGGCGGAAATTATCAAAACCGACGGTAATTTGGATAAAGTCAATTCTTATGATATTGCCCAAATTACAGAATTTTATAAGAGAGCCAATATTCATTGTAAAGAAGACGAATCGGCGAAAGAATCAGCACGTAAAATTACCGCAGAATTGCAATCCGGTAATTCGGAATATCGCAAAGCTTGGCAGCATTTGCGTGACGAATCGATGAAAGCAATTAAAGAAAATTATGAGCAATTAGATGTTAATTTTGATTTGTGGTGGGGAGAAAGCGACGCTCACGAAACTTGCGGAAAAGTGGTGAAAATAGCTCGTGAAAAGGGCTTGTCTGAAATGGATAACGGTGCGGAAATTATTCGTTTGGAAGAAAGTAATAAACCTAAACCACCGGTTATTATGGTTAAGAGTGACGGAGCTTTCGGGTACCAATTAACCGATATAGCTACCGCTAAAATGCGTTTTGATGAATTAGCCGCCGAGGAAATAGTCTATTTTACCGATAGCCGTCAGTCTTTGCATTTTGAGCAGGTGTTTGAAGTAATTGATAAACTGGGTATAGCTCCGAATGTAAAATTAAAACATATTGTTTTCGGAACGGTGAACGGTGCAGACGGCAAACCATTTAAAACCCGCGACGGCGGAGTGATGAATTTGGATACTCTGATTGAAATGTCTAAGGATAAAGTTCGGCAATCTCTGCCTAAAGCCGGCGAAATTGAAGGTTACGGAGAAAAGGAAATTGAAAAACTGACTTCACAAATTGCAGTGGCGGCAATTAAATTTCAGGATTTGAAAAACACCATTAATTCCGGATATGTTTTTGAACTCGATGATTTTGCTAAATTTGAAGGTAAAACCGGACCATATATCCAATATGCCGTGGCTCGTATTAATTCGATGTTGCGCAAGGCAAAAGCCAACGGATTAGATTTTGGTAAAGTGATATTGCAAGCACCGGAAGAACGTGCCTTAGCTTTAAAATTAGCCCAGATTCATAATGTGATTATGCGTGCTCACAATGAAAAAGAGCCGAGTATAATTGCCGATTATGCGTATAATTTGGCGCAGATTTTCAGTACATTTTACAATGCTTGTCCAGTGATGAGTGCCGAGAACGGCGAATTAGCCGCCTCTCGTTTGACGTTAGCTAAATTGGTGCGAGATGTTTTAACGCTAATGCTTTATTTATTGGGAATAGAAGCTCCTCAAGTTATGCTTAAAGCAGAAAATCAGGGGTAGTGAAAATGGTCGATAATACGGAAAAAAAAGTTTATGACGAAAACTACTGGATGACGGTGCTGATTTATTTTGCCTCTTTTTTGATAGGTTTGGGCATTGTCGCCGAAATAGCGTTCAATTGGGAACTTATTCCGAACAGTGTTAAATTGGGCGGTGCGTTAATCGCGATGATGATAAATGCGGTTGCGCTGATATGGGCAATGAAGACCGATAAAAATGTTCTTAAACAGGTTTTAGCGTGTGTATATGCTTTTTTGATTATGGGAGTTATCGGGCTTATCGGACAAATTTTTCAGTTAAAGTCTGATTTTGCCAGAGGTTGTTTGACGTGGAGTGCCGTAAGTTGGCCGCTGTTTTTGGTAGCGCCTCGTTTATTATGGTTATGGTTGCCGGTGGCCTTTTTCGGAGTTGACGGTTGGGTATGGGAAGCTCGCCCGTTATCGGCGGAAGTTATGCATTCTTTTGTGAGCGGCAGTTCTGCTGATACTTCAATGTTACCGCGGATTGTGACGGTTTACTGTTATTTGTGCTTGTTCGGAGCTTATGAAATTTGGGTTAATTTTAAAAAAGAACCGCAAGATAATATTACGGCAAAACCTTTGCGCTTTTGGTCGGCAATGGTGATGTACGGTATATATTCGCAAACAGTGTATTCACTAAAAAATATAAGAATCGGAGAGTTAAGCGCTGCGCACGATATGTTGTTGGCGTTTACTTGGATTTTGCCTTATTTGATTTTTGCCGGATTAGTTTGGACGCTCAACAAACATTATAAGCGCGTCAGTTTTATGCCGTGGTTCTTGTGCGGTTTAGCCGCGGAGTTTTTGGTGATATTTGCTTTGAACTCAATGTATTTTCATAATCATTACGGCTTACACGTAGAGGCAGGTATTCCGGTCGTGTTTGTAACAATTATGGCAGTATATTCGCGTTACTATAAAATGTCAAAGTTGCTGCGTTTCTGTTATTTGTTGTTGTTCATTTGGTTTATTTCGGTGTGGGAAGACAATATTTTTGATGTTATACCGTCTTTAACAGGATGCGGAATTTGGGCTTATTTAGCATACAGAGCAAATAGTAAACGCTGGTTTAATATGGCGGTATTGGCGGCGGTATTGCGTATTCTGGGACATTATGCCGATGTCGATAATTTACAGTTTTTCGGCATCTATTTAATCGGAAGCGGTATATTGCTTTTATTAACATTATTGTTGCTTAAAAAATACGGTAAAATTTTATGGGAGAACAGAAATGAAAAATAAAATTTTAACCGCTCTTTTGTTTTTACCTGTTTTAGGTATGATATTTTGTATGTTATGGTTAAAAACAATGACAAACTTCAGTCGTGTGGAAATTGCCGTATCCGGCTATGATCCGCGGGATTTCTTTTCGGGAAATTATATGAACTTACAACTTAATTGGGATGGTACAGATTGTTCTCAATTTAAAGATAATAAGTGTCCTTTAAAAGATTTTGACCGTTTTTATCATTTTTACATTCAGCAAAAAAATTCGAATGCCTTGACGCAAAAGGTCAATGCAGGAAACGTAAAATTGGTCTTTTCTTATGAACACGGATATCAACCGATGATTGTCGATTTATTGGTTGACGGTAAATCTTATATTGAGTTTGTGAAAAAGGCGGCAAGATAGAATTAAAACTGGACAAATAATATCTTTTGTGCTAGCTTAAGACTACATTTTAAACAATTATGCCTATGAAGAAGATATTATTTGCCGTTGTTACAGCCATAGTGGTTGTACTCGGATTTTCCGGTTGTGAATCGTACGGCGTGGTAGTGTCTGAACCGGTTTATCCGTCTCAGACGTACTACTCGGTTTATCCCTACAGAACGTACTATTATTACTACTCGCCTTATTACGGTTATTATCGTCCTGCACCGCCTCCGCCTCCGCGGCACAGAAGGCATCACAGGCATTAGATATGAGTAGAGGTACTGCCGGTCGGATAAATAGTTTTGCGTATGAAAAAGTTTATGCTTTTCTTTGCAGGTGCCGTAGCGGTTGCTTGCGTGTTTGCAGGATGCGGACAATACGGGTTAACTTTTACTAATTCTTATTCTCCGTATTTCTTTAATGCTCGTAATCCGGATTTGAATTATCGGCTCGATTACTGCGTAAAAAAGAGCGTTATGGATTCGGTGAACAAGGATACGACAAAGAAAGTACACCTTGCCCCGTGGGTACCTTACGGGTATAGGTATCCTTACTGAGTGACAGAGCGATTGAAAGATGTATATGCTTTCTTTCGCTCTTTTTATTTGTAATTTTCTTTCATCAATTTGATTTCGGCGGCATAGCCGTCAAGCTCATTAGGAGTTTCCAGAATAAACGGCAGATTTTTAACTGCCTGATGATTTGCAAAGCGAATCAACGCTTCTTTACCGATTAAACCCTCACCGATTTTGGCGTGACGGTCTTTATGCGAGCCCAGCGGCATCAGGCTGTCATTTAAATGAATTGCTTTTAAGCGATTAAGACCGATAATCCTATCAAATTCGGTAAAGACACCATCAAGATTGTTAACAATATCGTAACCGGCGGCAAAAATATGGCAGGTATCAAGACATACACCGAGTTTTTTGTTTAGGTTGGTATTGGCAATGATTTCTGCCAATTCTTCAAATCGAGAGCCTACTTCCGAGCCTTTTCCCGACATTGTTTCCAGTAAAACTACGGTTGACTGTTCACTTTTTAAAATGCGGTTGAGTAATGCGGAAATCATAACAATTCCCTTGTCAACTCCTTGTCCGACGTGAGAACCGGGGTGAAAATTGTAGTAATTATGCGGCAGCAATTCCATACGTTTTAAATCATCTGTAAAAACCATTTCGGCAAAATCGCGCGTCTGCGGATTATCGGAACAGGGATTCAATGTGTAAGGGGCGTGAGCGACAATCGGGGCAAAATTGTTTATTGCGGCATATTCATTATATGCGGCAATGTCCTTTTCATCCAAATCTTTAGCTTTGCCTCCTTGCGGATTACGAGTAAAAAATTGAAAAGTGTCAGCCCCAATGGATGAGGCAACCTTGCCCATATTTGAAAATCCTTTGGAAACCGATAAGTGACATCCGATATTAAGCATAAAAAATCCTTTCGCCTTTTTATAAAAGATAATCAGTCCGATAGCAAGACATTTTTATTTGACAAGAAAATAAAAAGTAATATATTGAAAATACATTGTTTTACAATTAATTTTTTAATTATGAAGTTGTATCATTATTTAATTAAAGCGGTACAGGAATATGTGGAAGATTCTTGTCCGGAAAAAATGAGTGATGCGGAGCTTTTTGAAACACTTCTGTATGTCAAAAGTCTGTGCTGTTGTCTGACTAATAATTTCGATTTGCACGTGGCTGACTATCTGCTCTCTAAAGTGAAGACCGAAGGTGAAAAACGCGGTGGGTTGGTGTTTTTTGATGTTACTTCCGCCGGTCAGGCAGAGTTTAAAACCAAGGAGATGAAGAAATTCTTCAGACAGCTCAGCATTAATGAGCGAAGAAAAGCCATAACCGAGGCTTTGAACGCTGCCGAAAAAAGAGGCATTAAGTTTGAAAAAGGTGCTCGCGGCAGAGTCAGACGCTTTCTTCTGTGTTAAAAAAAGAGGAGAACTTTTTTGAAGTTCTCCTCTTTTTTTATTCTATTATCAAAATCAGGCTGTCTTTAACTCCGATAACTTTTGCGGTATCTCCTTTTTTAAACGGCTTTTCGGAATAAGCCAACCAATAAGTATCACCGATTTTAACTTTGGTTTGGTTATCCTCGCTGTCTTCAGATACCGTTACTTTGCGTCCTACCATTTGTTTTGCGGAATCGTTCAAATTTTGATATTCCTTGGGAGTTTGTGTGCGCTTGAAAATATAGCGGTAAGCAAATAGCCCGATTATGGCGAAAACGGCCGAAAATAAAGCAAACCAAAATAATTGCGCGGTTATGTCAAGCGTAACGGCAAATACCAGTATACTCATCGCGAAAGCTGCAAATCCGAACCATATCAAATAAGTACCGGGAACAACCAATTCCAGCAATGAGAGCAGAAGTCCGACTAAAAGCCAGATAGTTACAGGGTTAAAAAACATTTTTATTCTCCGGATTTTTTCTTAGGTGTTTTAGCCATAGAATCTTTGACTATTTCGGCGATGCCGGCGACAGTACTCATAACGTGGGTAGTATCTACAGGCATCATCAAAAGTTTTTCATTCGGCGAGGTTACGATACCTTGCAAGGCATCAATGTATTTTTGCCCCAAAAAGTAAGAGAGTGCACTCGGGTTACCTTTAGCTATGGCATCGGATACCATTTTGGTGGCGGCGGCTTCGGCTTGGGCAGAACGTTCACGCGCTTCGGCTTCGCGGAATGCCGCTTCTTTTTTACCTTCGGCATCTAAAATTGCGGCTTGTTTTGCGCCTTCTGCTTGCAGAATTTCAGCTTGACGCAAACCTTCCGCTTCCAAAATATTGGCGCGTTTATCGCGTTCAGCTTTCATTTGACGAGCCATAGCGTCAATCAAATCTGATGGTGGAGTAATATCTTTGATTTCCACACGAGTAACTTTGACACCCCACGGAATTGTTGCCACATCAACCACATCTAAAAGTTTTTGATTTATAATATTGCGTTGCGAAAGCAATTCATCAATTTCCATACTGCCGATAACCGTTCTGATATTGGTCATTACCAAATTCATAATGGCATAATCCAGATTTTCCACCTGATAAGCGGCTTTTGCCGCATCTTGAATTTGATAAAACAGCACACCGTTAACGGTAACCATAGCGTTATCTTTGGTAATAACTTCCTGCGAAGCAACTTCCAAAACTTGCTCTTTACGATTGATTTTTGCACCGATGTTTTCAAAAACAGGGATTAATATATGAAATCCCGGAGCAAGTGAACGGGTATATTTACCGAAACTCTCCACGGTATATTCATAACCTTGGCTGACGATAACGACATATTTCAGAATTATTGCAAATACGACAATCAACAAAACAACAGCAACAGCTTCCATTTTAATATTCCTTTCCCGAAAAAATTATTGCTATGTTATAAATTATATTATTTGCGCTAATAATCAAGCAAAAAAAGGAATAAGGCTTGAAAAACAGGTTATACGCATAAAAATTGAGGATAAATATTATTTTGTTGCAATAATTTTTTTTTTGTGTATTAAATTATCGGCAATGGGCAAAAAGTGCCCGCTTATTGGTTTTAAATTTTTTAAGGATATTGAAATGGCATCATTAGCAGAAAAAATGGCCGCTAACTTAGATATGTCGGCATTTAGCAAAGCTGAAGAACTTAAGAAGAGATTGTGGTTCACAATTATGGCTTTAATCGTATTTCGTTTGGGAACGTATATTCCGCTTCCGGGGATTAACGCCGCGGTTTTAGCCGAAATGTTCAGCCGTAATTCGGGCGGAATTTTAGGAATGTTTAATATGTTCTCCGGCGGTGCTTTGGAACGTATGACCATTTTCGCGCTTAATATTATGCCGTATATTTCGGCTTCCATTATAATTCAGCTCGGACAATCGGTTGTTCCGTCACTGATGGCGCTTAAAAAAGAAGGTGAGGCCGGACATCGTAAAATTACGCACTATACCAAAATTTTAACCGTATTTATCACTATTATTCAAGGTTACGGAATAGCCGTCGGTTTGGAAAGCGTTTCCGGTGCCAACGGTGCATCTGCCGTGATGATAAGCAGTTTCGCCTTCCGCTTTTCCACTATAGTTTCTTTGGTGGGCGGTACTATGTTTATCGTTTGGTTGGGCGACCAGATTACTCAACGCGGTGTCGGCAACGGTTCTTCCTTAATCATTACCGTCGGTATTATCGCCAACATTCCGAATGCTATGGCGCAGACCTTTGAATTAGGGCGTGCCGGACAGATGTCAATAGCCACGATTTTAATGCTGATTGTTATGGCGCTGGCTTTGATTTATGTTATTGTATTCGTAGAAAGAGCTCAACGTAAAATCATTATTCAATATCCGAAGCGTCAGATGGGTATGCGTATGACTGCGGCTGAAAGTTCGCATCTGCCGCTTAAAATTAACCCTACAGGCGTTATTCCGCCGATTTTTGCAAGTTCTTTGTTGTTGTTGCCGATTACGATTGCAAATCTGTCGGCAGAGCAAGGACCTTCTTGGGTGCAAACTTTGAGCCAACTTTTGGGACACGGTCAGCCGTTATATTTGGCTTTATATGCGTTTTTGATTTTGTTCTTTACGTTTTTCTATACCGGAGTGGTGTTTAATCCGGAAGAAACTGCAGAAAACTTGAAAAAACACGGCGGTTTCGTCGCCGGTATCAGACCGGGCAAAAATACAGCCGAATATTTGGATTATGTTATCACTCGTTTAACTATGGTTGCCTCCATATACTTAGTGTGCTTATGTATTTTGCCTGAAGTGTTAATCAGTAAAGTAGGTGTTCCGTTTGTATTAGGCGGTACCACATTGCTCATCGTGGTTCAAGTTACGATGGACTTTGTAAATCAGGTTCAATCTCACCTGATAGCCTATCAATATGAAGGTCTGCTTAAAAAAGCGGCATTGGTTCGCAAGAAGAGTCGTTAATGTTAGATAATGAAAAGAGCCTGTTTGTGGTTTTTACCGGTGCTCCGGGGTGCGGTAAAGGTACGCAGGCTCGCATTTTAAAAGAAAAGACCGGAATTGCGCATCTTTCTACCGGAGAAATGCTGCGTCAGTTTGCGCAAAAAGATACTCCACTCGGAAAAGAATTGAAAGCGGCGCTTGATAAAGGTGAATTTGCCAGCGATGAAATGATAATCGAAATGGTTAAAAATCGTATAGATGAACCGGATTGCAACCGCGGATTTATTTTGGACGGTTTCCCGCGTACTTTACCGCAAGCCGAGGTTCTGGAAGGAATGCTGGCTGAGAAGGGTATAAAACTTGATGCCGTTTTGGAAATTCAGGTTCCCGATGAAATCATTATGGAACGTATTTTGGGACGTTATGCTTGTATGAAGTGCGGAGCCGGATATCACGATAAATTTCAAAAGCCGAAGATATGGGGCGTTTGCGACGCTTGCGGCGGAACCGAATTTTCCCGCCGGAAAGACGATAACAAGGAAACCGTTCATAACAGGTTAGTCAATTATCGTATGCTGACATACCCGACCATTCCGTTTTTTGAAAGCAGAGGTTTATTGAAAACCGTTGACGGTACCGGAACAATTGAAGCTGTCAGCCGTAAAATCGACGCAGTTCTCGGGTTGGAATAGTCCAAGTAAATAAAGGATTTTGAGTTTTTGTAAAAAAAACTTTAAATTTTTGTAAAAAATATATTGACTCTGATAAATAACCTGCCTATAATCCGCTTAATTTTGAAAAGTGGTGATCAACTTTTTGAATGTGTTAATCAATTGAAAATGGAGATTAAATTTGGCTCGTATAGCTGGTGTAAATATTCCAAGCGCCAAGAGAATTGAAGTCGCACTGACTTATATCTTCGGCATTGGTAGAAAGTCTGCTCAAGATATTTGCGCAAAGTCGGGTATTGATGTTAGCCGCCGCGTTAATGATTTGTCCGATGAAGAAATCATGAAAATTCGTGAAGTCATTGATAGCAGTTATTTAGTTGAAGGCGAACTTCGCCGTGAAGTAGGTACCAACATCAAAAGATTGATGGATTTGGGTTGCTATCGTGGTTTAAGACATCGTAAAGGTCTGCCGGTACGCGGTCAGAGCACTAAACAAAATGCTCGTACCCGTAAAGGTAAACGTAAGACCATCGCGAATAAGAAGAAATAAGTGAGGTAAACGCAAATGGCTAAAGCAATAGTTAGAAAAAAGAAAGAAAAAAAGAATATTACTTCCGGTGTGGCTCACATCGATTCTTCTTTTAACAACACGAGAATTACCATCACGGACGCTCAAGGTAATACGGTTTCTTGGGCTACCGCAGGTGCTCAGGGGTTTAAAGGTTCAAGAAAGTCTACTCCGTATGCCGCTCAGGTTGCCGCTGAAGAAGCCGGCAAAAAAGCGCAGGAAAACGGTATGAAAACTCTGGAAGTTGAAGTTAAAGGTCCGGGGTCAGGCAGAGAATCTGCAATCAGAGCGTTGCAGGTTGTCGGTTTTACCATCACTTCGATTCGTGATGTTACACCGATTCCTCACAACGGTTGCCGTCTGAAGAAAAGACGTCGCGTCTAATATTTTATTTTAAGGGTGCGGGCCTAGGCATAGGGCCTGCCACCTTGTTTTGATATATGCTACATAACTTCTAAAGAAAAGGACAAAACCCGTGATTCAAAAGAATTGGCAAGAACTTATTAAACCGACTAAACTTGATATTAAAGAAGACGGTGCAAATAAAGCGAAAATTGTGGTTGAACCTTTAGAGAGAGGCTTTGGTCTTACTCTGGGTAATGCTTTAAGAAGAATTTTATTATCTTCTTTACAGGGCGGAGCCGTTTCAGCAATCAAAATTGATGGAGTGCAACACGAATTTTCTGTAATCCCAGGGGTTAGAGAAGACGTGATTGATATTGTTTTAAATATCAAAGAGTTGGCGGTTGCGGTGCATACCGAACTGACCAAAACTTTATCGCTGAAAGCTGAAGGTCCTTGTACGGTTACGGCTGCAATGATTGAAACCGGTCACGATGTTGAAATTATGAATCCGGATCATATCATCTGCACTCTTGATGCCGGTGCAAAAATTAATATGGAATTGACCGTTACTACCGGTAAAGGTTACGTTCCGGCCGCTAACAGCACTTCGGCAGATTCTCCGATTGGTCTGATTGCTGTTGATGCTATTTATTCTCCGGTCAAGAAGGTTTCTTACAAAGTTGAAAATACTCGTGTAGGTCAAATTACCGATTATGATAAATTGACTATGATTGTTGAGACAAACGGTGTGGTTACTCCGGTTGATGCAGTTGCTTATGCGGCTCGTATTTTACAAGACCAATTAAAACCGTTTATCAACTTTGATGAACCTGAAAGCGAAACTGAAAGTGTTCAGGAAGAGCTGCCGTTCAATAAAAACTTGCTTCGCAAAGTTGATGAACTTGAACTTTCTGTTCGTTCAGCTAACTGCTTGAAGAATGATAATATCGTTTATATTGGTGATTTAGTTCAAAAGACCGAAGCAGAAATGCTTCGCACACCGAACTTCGGACGTAAATCTTTGAACGAAATCAAAGAAGTGTTGGCTAAAATGGGTATCCATTTAGGTATGGAAACTCCGGGGTGGCCGCCTGAGAATATTGAGGAGTTGATTAAACGCACCTCCGATCAATTCTAAAAAGCTCATATAATGGGTTTCTACTTGTAAGCCTTTTCTCTTATGTACCTTATTGTACACGACGAGAAAAGGCTTACGTCGTATTAACCTCATTCTCTGAGCTTTTTTATACTCAGTACACCTCAAGAAGAAACCTTTTTCTATTAGTCTAACTCTCCGAACTTTTTACGGAAAAAGGCTTGCGGCGTATTTACACACGTTAATCCCTGTTTTCTGTGCCAGTGAACGGCGAGAAAATGTGTATTACTGAATTTATGTAAATTTCCGAGTAAGTTATACAAAATAGCTTGACTTTTGTCAACGGGGGGTATACTAAGATATATAACGGTATTGGAGGTTGATATGAGTACAAAAGGAAAATTAAAAGCAATCGGAGTTGGGATTGTTGCAGCTGTTTTGACTTCGTGCAGTGACGGTAAGGAAAAGCAACAGCAGCAAGATAACGAACAGAAGAATCAAACAGAGCAAGTTATGGATTCTCAAAAAACTATTCAAGAACTCACTT
This sequence comes from Alphaproteobacteria bacterium, assembly GCA_017471705.1. Classification (GTDB taxonomy): domain Bacteria; phylum Pseudomonadota; class Alphaproteobacteria; order RF32; family CAG-239; genus RUG410. Next base: position 13,395 of record JAFUSH010000038.1, read on the forward strand.
CTAATGGGATACCTGTATTAAAAGCCGGAAAAAAAGGAAATCCTGATTCTTTGTTATACTCTGTAGAAAAAGAGGAAGGAGCTTACAGTAATCCTAAATATGAAGCCACATCCGACGTGTCAAAAGCTCCGGGGATTGAACCCCTTAGTTATGAAATAACGGAAATGAAAATAAACAGGAAAGATGCTCAGAAAGTGTTTGGTGAACATCTTGGCGAAGTAAAAGTCGGTGATGTTTTTAAAATCAATGGGCACGTGGTGAAAGTATCGGATGATAATGCTCAAAATTCCTTTAAGATGAAAATAAGGTATGGTTACAGGGATATTGCTCCAGATAAAGAAAATGCGTGGGATTTCAACCTTGGAAAAGAAAAGTATGTTAGTGAATTTGGTGAACAAGCTGATAAAGCAGACAAATGGTCCGGCGAGTGGAAAGTGTATAATAGATTGGATAAAGAATATAAAGCAGTAAATGAAAAGTCTTTATATGAGGATGAAGTTATAGAAACTCCTTTTGAGGTTAAAGGTTCAACCGTAACCGGTGGAATACATTTTGAAGTTAGAGGTGCGAAGTATAACTTCGGTTTTGGTGATTTAAGCAAAGCAAACATTGTTCGTGATGCGAAATTACCAAAGAAACCTAAAGCACCGAAACGTAAGATAGGGGAAGCTATGTTCAGTAGGTTACGAACGTTAGCTGATGTAAAAAAGTGCAGAAGATAATAAAAGCTACGCTAAAAAAGGAGTTTCGCAAAAGAAACTCCTTTTCAGTTACTCAAAAGTGATTTTTATCTGCTCCGATATCCAGTTTTGTTTGCTTACCTAGTGAATAATTTTTTCTCTCATAGTTTCGAACTCCTTAATTTGCCTTAGTTAAAACAAAAGCCACCTTAAATCTCTTTAAGATGGGGAGTTAGCAACTGCGAAAGTCAGTCAGATGTATTCAATATATTCCATCAGTTCCCCACTATGAGGAGGCAATCTATTCGTGGAGCTGCTATACTTCGCAAGCAATCTCTTGCAGGCAAGGGTTATATTAAATAAATCTGCTGAAATTTCAAGCAAAAAAGTTATCGGACATAAATCAGCAAAATCAGAATATATATGGCAAAGGTAAGTCCCAGAGTATAGAGTGTTAAAGTTAAAAGTACACTGATTTGCGGATGTCCTTTAATATTAACCACAGGTAATTGTTTTTTGCTTTTTTTGGTATTATGAACCATCTCTTTCAGTTTGCCGCGATTCTTTAATACTATGTAAGCGATATAACACAACAAAGCTGCCAATAATCCGTAACCAAGCGGTTCTGCTAATACCGGTAATGTGCGTAAAGCAAAAAATGCGGCAATCATTAAAATAATCGGCCATAGGTAAGGCGTAAATTGCCAAATCAGCGGCCAATAAGCTATCAATATATATCCCAATAAAATTCCTATAACTACCCGAGCAATCATAACAACTCCTTTTCTGCCGTGCATTGTAGCTTATTTATAATATAAAACAATATATTTGTTAACGATTTTTTTAATTGAGTTTTATAAACTGGGCAGATAAAAGAGGTTTATTATGAGTGCAAAAGATATATTGGAAGATAATGTTGAAACAAAAGACGGCAGTTTTTTGCATTATTTGCGTAATAAATCTGAATTTAACAAAGAGGCGTTTAAAAAATTGTATGCGGCAATTCGTGTGTTAGCCGATGAAGAGGTCGGTATAAGCCGCACGGCGCAAAATATTAATTACATATATGGGCAGATACTAAAATGCTTGCTGTTTCATTTTGATAAAAACGATGAGTTTAAAATCAATAATTTACCGGATAACTACAGCAAGTTGGTGGAATATTTAGACAACAGCGTAGAATACTACTTTAAAACAAGAATCTGACGTTACATATCATTTAGCATAGGTTGCAGCATCGGCCATATATAAGCGTATACGGCGTAACCGAGCGCTCCTAAAATTATGATAGAGAACATAAATTTTATTGAAGATTTTATAATGTAGAATGCAATTAATGCTCCGATTAAATACATTCCGATAGTCATTGAATCCATAGTAACACTCCTGCTCAAACCCCAATAATATTATAATCTGAAAAGGATAATTTGTAAATATGTTTTTATGAAGATGAGATTTTTTATTATTTTTTCAGTAGAATTTAAATGCAACATAATTATCCGTTTCCAAGTCACAGGTTGCAACAGCTTGCTTAATACTCATAGGCATATCTTTAGCACAAACTCTACCATATCCCTTTGTGTATGTGGTTGTACAACTCTGCGTTGTGGTATTTCTAATTCCTCCGCCGGAATTACCTGAACCCCTAGCATTCATCATTAATAATCCCAGTTAGCTTTGCCAATCACGGGTGGCTAATTCTATACAAGTCTCTTGCGGAAGGACTTTGAAATCAATTATAAAAGCTTTGCCGTCATTTTGGGAAAATCGAATATCTGCATAAAAATATATTTTACCGCCGAACAAATTTTTATAATTATTTTTTACCAGTTCGCTGGGAAATATTTTGGCTTTATCAGCCAATTTGCGATTGGCATTATCGGAATCAGACATAGGCTTATATTCAAACGACATTGCGCCGTACATATTGGGTTGAGCTCTGAACAAATTACGGGTATTTTGCACAATATAACTGATTTGCTCAATGGTTTTATTAACGCGGTAACGCTCCATAGCTTTGGAATAACCAATCAGACCTCCAACGCTTAATACCCCTATAATCGCCAACACCCCGAGCATCTCTATCATCGAGCGTCAGAATTGCTCCGACAAGTCACCCCTCGATTCCGCAGGAATCGTCAAGGGGGCTGCCGCTTTTATTAATTCGAAGATCGCCTGAAGCTTATGCCTAAAGGCAAAGCGAGCGATGACTTTATTATTAAAAATATTAATATCCGTTTTCATTTTTCTTTCATCCTTTCTACGTTCATTTATATTTTTCCGCCGTCATTCTGACGCTGAGTGCAACGAAGCGGAAGAATCCAGTCGTTTCCTTACAACGGCACAAAATGTGCCTGCTCTGGATAACGTGTATGCACAAATAAAAATACCCACTTTTTTACAAAGCGGGCGGATGTTCAGAAACCGTAGATGAATCAATAGACGGCTCGGCTTATTTGAGCGCATAGCCTTATTCACCGACATCCGTCCGAAAACGTATGCGGCATATAATCTTTAAAGTCGTTTATGCAATAACGACTATACGATTCATCTAACAGGGTTTCTGACGCCCTGAGCACAATCTCTTGCGCTTAATGAGATAGTATTAAAATATACAAAAAATGTTAAAGGAAAAAGAAAGTAAATTGAATACAGATATTATTTGAACTCTATTTATCCTTTTCCGAAACTTACCAACCAGATCCTTAATGTAATAATGAGTGTCCCTTTGCAGAAATTATTTGAAATGGGGACTAAAAATAAGAATTTGTAAAATAGGAAAATATTAGTCAAATGAAATATGGGAAAAATCTTTATGTGATTTTAATTCATTTTGTAGTCTTATTAATTGCCGTTTTGATAACTGACCAATACATTGTTTCGTGCTCTTATCCCATATTGTTCCATCATATGGATTTAATTTTTCATATTTAGAATCGCCATGCGGATCTGATGGCCATATTTTATCTGGATCACTTTTGTGAAAAGTCCATTGTTTTCCATTGTTTTTTATGACGACCTCATCCAATCGTTTTTTTATATTAGAAAAATATTCTATATCTTGCTCATTTGTAATGAATATATAATTGTTTTCATTCATATACTATTCCTCTCAATTGACTCGTCAAAATTCCCAAAAATATGAAATTGTTGAAATTTCACAACTTAAAGTATACAATATTTTATCAGAAAACTATTAGTTTGTCAAGTTTTATTGATTAAATTATCAAGGTATAGAAGTGCTGAGATAGGGATTACTTCGCTTCGCTACGTTCACTGCGCTCATCGGCTGAAGCCGACCGGCATCCTAAAGTCTGCCTTTCGCTTGTAGTCGAACCCTTTCTCTAGGGTTCAAATCCAACCACACCTCTGAATAACAAAAAC
>JAFUSH010000039.1 GCA_017471705.1 Alphaproteobacteria bacterium
TGCGGAACTTTTTGTTTCCAATTTTTTAGCACCAGAATTGAGAATTTTTGCGAATGATTCATCAGAATGGCTTGCAATTGCGATCAATTTTTCGCCAATTTTATTAATCTTCCCGATAATCTGTTGCTTTAAAACGCGTTCGAAAACACATCCATTCCAATTATATAGATTGGATCTTTCGCTGTCGCCGACAACAGTTGAAATCAGATCTGGGAATTCCTGTCGAATCAACTTACTATTCGCGAATTCCGTTGCATTATATCCCGATAGAGCAAGCTCAGTCTTTGGATTGCCTTGCTTTTCTTGATTTGGTGCGATATACTGCAACCAAATAGATTTTGGAACGAAATATTTCCCGTCCCATCTGTCTATTGCTCGTTCAAATGTGTGCTTTAAGTAATATTCTGGATTCTGTTTCCTGCAAATACCAGCGCAGGAATCAGGATCTTTTTTTGTTCCGAGATTTGGATTTGTATAGCACGCTGAACTCTTAAACAAATACTCAACAGCACCGAGATCTCCATTTGTCATTGTGAGCAGTGAAAGAATAAGTCGCATGTCGCGTTGATTTCTTCCTCCCGCAATGCTTGAATCGCCGGTTTGATATACGTGAGCAAATTCTGCATATCGTGGATCGTTAAATGTAGCCTCGATTAATTCATCGGGTGGAATATCGAAATTGATGTTGGAATCGATTTCAATTCCAGATATTGGTAATTGCAGTTTTCCTTGAGATCTAAACTGTAACATAACGAATCGCGTATATTCATCGCAGAAAACTTGACGAAGGAATTGATCAAGCTCGCCCATGTCAATTGTTCCGAGCATTGAATGATTGTCAAAGATATTGCCAGTTGGCGAAATCAAATGATCGTCAATAAAGAATTCATATTTGATATCATTATCGCCGTTGAAAGATTTCATTCTTCCATTTGTGAAAATCCATTGCGGAAGATCGCCGTGAATTTTCACGAATATGTGCAAGCCCGTTTTTGATTTGGATAATTCGATGTAAGCCTTGCCTTTGAAGAAGTTTACGATCTGCTGAGCTTTTCTATCAATAATCTCACCATTGGCGACGACATGATCGAGATCAATCACGAGGATTGAATTGTCTCTTAGAATTAAGAAGGAAACGCCCTCGTATTTCCCTTTTTCAACAGGCTCAACACATTCAGCGAATGGAAAGATTTCATTATTCAATTTCCATTTTGCAGGATATCCGGTGCGTGGATTCATTGGAGTTTTCCCATCATCGCCGCCGCGACAAGTGAATTGATTGAGAGATTGAAGTTCCTGAGGAATATTCCACAGTATGGATACAATATTCGATTTAGTAATTGTCGCGGGATTTTTTTCTTCCACCGTATCCTGTGCTAATGATTCATCTTTGGATTTTGAATCTTTAGCAGTCTGATTTGAATTTTCGGCATCCATCGATTGATGTGCACCGGAATCGATTTTGGATTCTGCAGGATCTGGAATTTCTTCGATTGTAGGTGAGACTGAAGTTCCGCCCGACGGTGCTTTGTTTGATTCGTTTTCGTTCGATAAATTATCGTTTTTAGCGATCGCACTGTTCAATTCCGATTTGTCCATTGTATCCAGCATTGCTTTGATCTTGTCGATATTTTTCATTGCTTTCATCCTCCTTTTCGTTTTCAATTAAAGCTATACATAGCAGATCTAACATTGCGCGAGAGTCGTCTTGCAAACTTGAATATATGTTTGTTCTAAATTCTTCAAGAGTCGCCAATTTCAACATGAAGTCGTCAACATCACACGGAATAGAAATTTTATTCGACTGTAAGATTTTCGAAATTCCATCGATGATTCGCCGAGTATTGGATTTTCTTTGCTCAACATCAGCGATTGATTCAGTGAATGAAATCTGTAAGCACCGATCGAGGAGTCTGTTGAATTCTGCATGATTTTCGGGGCGTAAATTATCGAGAGTCGCTTGGTGAATGAAATCGCTTGATATCAACTTATCAACGAATTGCAATGCAGAATCTCTATCCTTGATCTTGAAATGCTTGGCAACTAAGAATCTTGCGAGTTCCAATCGCGCATTGATTTGATCTAGCGAAAGCTGTCCAGTGAATTCTACGTTAGAATCTTTGGATTCTGGAATCGGTGATGGAACTGATGAATCGAATGGATTTTCTTCGGGCGGGATTTTACTCGCCATCATGAAATCAATTTCAGTGCGATATTTATCCGGATTGTAGAAAATTGACCAGTATAATTTGCGAAGATTTTCTTGTTCTGCCACATCAAAATTTCCGGAAGTCTTTTCATATGAAACGAGATCAATAACATCTTGCTGAGACAAATTTAATCTGTCGCTGCCACGCAATAACTCCGCAACTGTATAGAAAGCATGCGTTTGAACTGCATTTGCAACTTTAGCCATCTTTATCCCTCCTTTCATTTTGAATTTGGAACTATTTGGAGTTCCATTCGAAAGATCAATCCCGTGAGAATTGATCCCTCTTTGGAATTCCAAAAATCTCGGTGCACCGACAATTTCAATTCGCTCGGAAGTCGCGACGAATCTCTTCCAGTGTATAGTCTTTCGCGCGATTGTTTAGAAATGCATGTTGCCAAATCGAGCTAACTACAACATCAGGCAACGTCCAGAGCAATTCCTCCAATTCCTGCAGTGATTCTTCTTCCATTTTGAAATCCTTGGCGTTCAGTGTTAGCCATTGACGCAATGCATTAACGTAATTAGACGATTTGTTTTCATTCATCGTTTTTCTCTCCCTTCATCTTCCGATTAATGTGTTGCGAACGATTTCCATGCAGTTCAATCGAGCATATTTCATTCCTTCCAAAAAGATTTGACGATCCCGAGAATCTAATTTGTCAGAGAATGATGCTTGCCAATCTTCGAAGTAAACATCAGAATCGTGCGTTTCATCCTCCTTGAAATCTGCTACGATTCGATCGTATGCTTGCATCAAATCCAATTTATCCATGATCTTGCCTCCTAAAATTATAACGTTTAGTAAGTAAATTTAATAGATGAAACTGGAGATAAACTTTGAAAATACCTAAGTTTCATCTTATAATCGATATTGTTACATAAAGTAAAAAATCTTTCAAGTATCGGAGGCGACAAATATGGGAGCTGAAGAAAATAAGCTCGGTAGAAACCTCTTAAGGTTGAGAGGTAAAGCAGGTTTGTCTCAAGAAAGCTTGGCAAAATTGCTTGAAGTTTCTGTCGGTTTAATATCCATGTATGAAAGCGGTCACCGAGTGCCAAGACTTGCGACGCTTTTTCGACTGGCAGATTTGTTCGAAGTTACAATCGATGAACTTGTTGGATATCAAGGAACTAAAAAAAAACAAAGCCTTGAAATAATCAATAAGATCTTCCAAAGACAACGCGACGCATGGTTGTTCTGGGAATCTGTGGGGCATATGGTATTCACCAGCGAAGAAAATAGTTGTGTATATCTCTCTTTGCCAAATGCTAGTGGAAGTCGAATGGTGTCATTCAAGAATCAAAATGAATTTGTTGAATTTACAGAAAAAGTCAATCGCGATATCTTTGACAGATCAGCCAACATAATCGACAGTGTTTGTGCAGACTCGTTGCGTGACAAAAAAACTGAGGACAATATCCCTAAAGACGTCAAGAAACAGTGGGCAGATAGGATTCCCAAAATCACAATTATCGGGAGTGGAAATAAAGGTTTACTTGACAGTATCGAAATACAAAAAAATCTCGAACGACAACAATCTCAACAATGAAACTAAAAGCGGGAGCTGGAACTCTCTCGCTTTTTCTGTTCGGTCGCCACCGTGATCGCCCCGCAGTTAATCACCGTTTATCAAAATTCATTCGATGTTGATTGCGCGTTGCGATGAATATTTAGGATTTTTATTTAATGTCCAGAAAATATTATTTTCAGACATTAAATTTATATGCCATTCTTCGCCTCAAGATGTTTCCCTTTGTTTATTTCGAAGGAGTTGAGTCAAATGACTTCGTCCATCACAAAAGAGATCCGCAACATCGATTTCCCAAGAAAGAAGAAAAATTTCCGCAAGCTTGCCGATCTCTGGCTGTCTCCAAATAATGACTCCTCTATCGATATCAGAGATTCTTCTCGAGCAACTTACGCTCGCGCTATAAAGCAATTCCTGCTATTCCTTGTCGCCAAAGATATCGATGTTCCAACTCAAAAAGATATCAAAGATTTCCGCGCAAATCTTTCAGATCGCTTGAAACCTTCCACCGTCCAGAACTATCTCGCAGCTATCAAACTCTTCTTTAAATGGTTATCTATTCGTCGCGAATATCCCAACATCACCGACGGTGTCAAATCTCCAAAAGTTGGCAGTTCATTCAAAAAATCAGCTCTCACGATCAAAGAAAGCAAAGATTTATTGAACTGTGCTAAATTCAACACAATTGCTGAAAAAAGAGATAAAGCTATGATAGCTTTAATGCTTGTCTGTGGTTTACGCACAATCGAAATTTCCCGTGCCAAGGTCAGCTCGCTCGTTAAACGCGACGGGAAAACTATCCTATTCGTTCATGGTAAAGGTCGCGACGATGATAAAGATGAATTCGTCCGCGTCCCTGCGCACGTTGAATCTCTTATCCGCGACTATCTCAACGCTCGCGGGAATATTGCTAACTCTCAATTCCTTTTCACTTCAGCTAGTCGTCGCAATGCTGGCGGTCAACTATCAACGCGTTCAATCTCTAGAGTCGCAAAAAATTCACTCTGCAGTATCGGTTTGACTGATGAATCTTACACCGCTCATAGCTTGCGTCATTCTGCCGCAACGAACGCTATTCGTCTCGGTGCGTCTATAGATGAAACTTCAAAAATGCTCCGTCATAAATCTATCGTCACTACTGACAGATATAATCATGCTCTGAACTCTATGGAGAATCGGGCGGAATCCTTGATTGACGATGCTCTATTCGAATCCTCTCCTGTGTCAAATTCAGACGAAATCGAAGTCGAAGTTGAAAATGATACTCCATCAGAAACACACAAAAAGAAAAAATCTACATCTAACGAGATTGAAGTGTCATGCTCTGGAACGATCAGCGTCCACCATCTAATCTCCGCTCTCAAATCTGAAGGATTTAGATTGATATAGATTAGCCCAATTCAAGGACGTTCCATTTCAGATCCCCCGCGCCATCAGGATCAGTATCTCGATTTTTCATGCTGTTGATTTCACTCCGCCGAGGATTCTGTGTCCAGCAGATCCCTCGGCTTGTGCTCGTTCCGATATCGCAAATCCCGTCCGAAAACGGGGCGTCGCGTTTTGCTACATCATCTTCGAAATCTCGCGTCAACACTCAACTCTGAACTCCTCGACATTTGCCTTCTAACGCGTTCCTGTTACCAAATACACGCATAGCAATTCAAACGCCCCTCAGAATCCATTCTATAGCGTGTATATTCCCGCTGTTTTCCGCAACTGAACCATGAATCCAGCGAAATCTCCAATCCATTCGCACCGATCGATCTGTCGACAGATCCTCGGTGCTTTTTTTTTTCTTTTCCGAGATTCCCTGCGCCAGCATGCTCGAGGGTGATGTTAATTTAAGTTTGCTACAAAATTTTTCTACATGATCGGTGTGCAGTTCAGTTATGAATATCACATAATAGAAATTCAAATTCTAATCAAATTTTAAATTTAAAATGCTTAAAAAACGCCACCGAAAAATTTTTATCACTGAAATTCCGAGTTTTATCACTGAAATTCCGAGTTTTATCACTGAAATTCCGAGTTTTATCACTGAGAAAACACTGAAATAGCAAACACATTTAGAGAATTTTAATTTTTAAAATTACAACAAAATGGCTTGAAATATAGAGTTACTATTATCAAGATGTTATTTAAATTGTAAACTGTCTATTGGATTTCAGTGATAAAATTTCCGAAAAATGAAATTGAAAAAATATTTTTTTGTATGTGGCGATCAATTTTTTTCATGTTCAGTTTTAAAAATCGAGATTTTTATCACTGAAAAAGTTTGACATTTATATTTGATGCGGAGTTTGATAGGAGTGGGGGGGCATTTTTTCAGTGATAGTTCAGTGATAAAACGCCCGATTTCAGTGATAAAACGGGAAAATTTTTATCACTGAAAAATAAAAGTCAAACACTGGAATAAAAAAAGAGGACGCCCAGAAACTGGACATCCTCAGAAAAGTCAAATTCAGTGATTTCAAAGGAGAGTTCTACACAAAATCTCTAGACTTACAAAACGGTTTTTCTCCAAAATTCTCGAAAAATCGAACTTGATAGTTGCGATTATGAATCGAGATTCAGATCTGTCTGTTTACTCGATTCATAACGCTGGCGATCTTTCTTTGATTGTTTTGTTCTCAGGTCGTTTTCTATTTTATCAGAGATATCTTTCAGATTTGCACATTCCGGATTAACTCCCAATGCTCGGAATCGTTCGCCACAATCTCCTCTCGTATATATTCGATGTCGATCATGGTGACGCGAATCGAAATATCGTCGAATTGAATCTTTGATCTTTCTGTCTGATAAATTTTCCAAAACTTTTTTGACTTCTTCAGATTCCGAAAGTGATTTGCCCCAAGCTTTTACAACTGCGACTAAAGCTTTCAGTGAAATACTCGCTCTTTCGTCGAATTCCAACACTTCGTCATAAAATTTATCTGTGAAATCTCCTTCAGTTTCAAGAAGGATATCTTTCCATGCTTTCATTTCTGGCGACGGTGTAATTCCGCCATCAATGAAAAGATTGACAAGTCCCTCCTCAATCAACATCGCGACGATTCCTTCTTGCTCAGATTGCGATTCAAGTTTTTGTTCGAAGTAATCGTCACGCTCGCTTTCAGGAACTTTTTCGCCACAATAAAAAACTTCAATGCGACGTCTAAGAGCATCATCATTCACATTTGATAGATTGATTCTTTCATTCAAAATTGCCCATGGTGTGCATTCGAATTTGAAATCAATCATATCATTCGAAAATAAAAGCCTGCCGTTATCAAATCCTCCTGCGGCAATTTTTTTGACGCGTTCAATGTCCCATACAAATGATGGAGATATTTCGTCAAACCATATAGCTCGTTTGTTGCGTGTTTGAATCCATTCTGGTGACGGTGCTGAACCGTCTTTATTTGGATTGAATCGAAATACGTTTGCTTTCAAGGATTGAGCGAATTTGCCGAGAACTTTAAAAACTGCGTTTGCAACTGTTGATTTACCATTTGCGCCTAATCCATAGATGAAATAGAAACGCTGTCCAGGATTTCCAGAGATCAAGTTGAGTGCCATTGCCTTGATAAATTCTCGTCTAGTTTTATCGTTCGGTAGCATTCGCTTTAATGCTTTTCGAAAAATTGGACATTTTGCACTAGGCTTATATACAACACTGCTTGAAAGAGTGAACAGCATAGATTTATCGGGGGCAATGATTTTCAAAAAATCTTTGGAGAAAGGATTTGTATTGATGTAGCAATTAATAAAAGCAAACCAATCCTTTGCTGTGTTGAATTCATCTGTTGTATGAAAGCGATCATCTACCACAGCTAAATCGAGTGATGCAGTTGCGGAACTTTTTGTTTCCAATTTTTTAGCACCAGAATTGAGAATTTTTGCGAATGATTCATCAGAATGGCTTGCAATTGCGATCAATTTTTCGCCAATTTTATTAATCTTCCCGATAATCTGTTGCTTTAAAACGCGTTCGAAAACACATCCATTCCAATTATATAGATTGGATCTTTCGCTGTCGCCGACAACAGTTGAAATCAGATCTGGGAATTCCTGTCGAATCAACTTACTATTCGCGAATTCCGTTGCATTATATCCCGATAGAGCAAGCTCAGTCTTTGGATTGCCTTGCTTTTCTTGATTTGGTGCGATATACTGCAACCAAATAGATTTTGGAACGAAATATTTCCCGTCCCATCTGTCTATTGCTCGTTCAAATGTGTGCTTTAAGTAATATTCTGGATTCTGTTTCCTGCAAATACCAGCGCAGGAATCAGGATCTTTTTTTGTTCCGAGATTTGGATTTGTATAGCACGCTGAACTCTTAAACAAATACTCAACAGCACCGAGATCTCCATTTGTCATTGTGAGCAGTGAAAGAATAAGTCGCATGTCGCGTTGATTTCTTCCTCCCGCAATGCTTGAATCGCCGGTTTGATATACGTGAGCAAATTCTGCATATCGTGGATCGTTAAATGTAGCCTCGATTAATTCATCGGGTGGAATATCGAAATTGATGTTGGAATCGATTTCAATTCCAGATATTGGTAATTGCAGTTTTCCTTGAGATCTAAACTGTAACATAACGAATCGCGTATATTCATCGCAGAAAACTTGACGAAGGAATTGATCAAGCTCGCCCATGTCAATTGTTCCGAGCATTGAATGATTGTCAAAGATATTGCCAGTTGGCGA
>JAFUSH010000040.1 GCA_017471705.1 Alphaproteobacteria bacterium
ACCCCGTCATTACCAATGACGTGCTCTACCACTGAGCTACAACGGCATAATTTATATCAGTACATAATCTCTTATAATGACGGGGTCTACTCCCCCGCCTTGTTGTCATCGCCGCGCTACGGTCGCAAAATGCTTCCCTTGCTTGTCGGACAACTTCGGGCGTTACAGACAAAAACAACATTTAGAGGTTGTTTTTGCTTAGCCGCTACCAATGACGTGCTCTACCACTGAGCTACAACGGCATAATTTATATCAGTACATAATCTCTTATAATGACGGGGTCTACTCCCCCGCCTTGTTGTCATCGCCGCGCTACGGTCGCAAAATGCTTCCCTTGCTTGTCAGACAACTTCGGGCGTTACAGACAAAAACAACATTTAGAGGTTGTTTTTGCTTAGCCGCTACCAATGACGTGCTCTACCACTGAGCTACAACGGCATAATGCTGTCAACAATCACAACATACACATAACTTTTTAAAAATCAATCTATTTTTTTATATTTTGCAAAATTTATGTAAAATTTTTACTATTTAACGGTTATTATAGGCGGAAAGTATGAGTATAAATCGGATTTGAGGTTAAAAATGTCTTCGAAAAATGCCAAGAAAAAATTTAACGATAACAATTTTATAAATGAGACAGAAAACGAATATGAAAGTTGGTTCGCCAACGGATTGCACCGTTTTATTATAGTTTTCAGCGTTATGTGGTTCGGAATTGTAGCTGTGTATATTACAAAATTTTTCGGTTGGGACAATTTATTCTCAATGGTGCCGAATGAATTTAGCGGATTTATGGCAGGAATTACTTTACCGCTGGCCATTGTTTGGGTGATTATGGCATATATTGACCGTGGAAGCAGTTTTAAAAACGAAACCAGAATGCTTCGCGATTCGCTTAATCAGGTTATTTTTCCGGATTCTAATGGCAGTGAAGCTACTAAAATGATTGCAGATGCCATTAAAGCACAAGTTGCTGATTTGAAAGAAGCTACCCGCGATGTTTGCGCACAAAGTGATGTGATTAAACGTGATTTAACCGATAGAGTTGCCGAACTTAAAGATTTGGCCGAGGCTTTGGACAGGTATTCTTCGCAAACAATGACGGAACTCAATGAAGAAGTCGGAAAATTAGTTGAAAATTTTAATGCAATTGCCGATAAGGCTTCTTCCGCTACCGCTGATTTCAGGGTCAATACTTTGCAAATGCGTGAAGACAGTGAAAAATTGGTCAGTATTGTTACACCGATGGTTAATGAAATGGTGACCGCAGCCGAAAGAGTTAAGGAAGTGGTGAATGTTAATAATGAAAACATAGCCAGAGCACAAGAACAGCTTAATCAATATTCAGACAGCAGTCAGTCATCAATTGCCAGAATGATTGAAACGTGGGAAGAAAAAGGCGAAAATTTGCAAAAAACCTTTTTACGTACTTCCGAAAATTGCGAAGAGTTGTTTCGCCGTTTGGATTCAGGTATTTCTCATATTGAAAACAGTATTAAAGAACAAAAACAGGTGGTGGAAACTCAATCCGGTTTAATTGATAAAAATTCTGCCTTTTTGGATAATAAACTCGGAGAATACGGCAGACTCATCAGTTTGGAAGTTGAGGCTATGGTTGAACGTTCCGGAACATTGGAGCAAAATATTCAAACTCAAATCCGCAATATGCGAGAAACTTCCGAACAGATATCCGCTGCTTTCGGACAACTGGGCGATAAAGTGGTTGAAAAACGTAAGTTGTTGGAAAATGAGGGAATTCAGATTGTTAACAATATTAATAAGGTAGTCACTTCGTTTGGAGATGAGGCAAAAAGATTACAAGAATTTTACGGAACCGCTCAAAATAAAAATAATGAGTTTGGGCAAGTGGTATCATCGGTTACGCAAAGTCTGAATGCGGCGGAAGAAAATATGAATAAAAATATTGAGGCTTTCGGTCAAAGGGCTATGGGTATTCTGGATAAGTTCAGCGAGATAAATAAGCAGGTTAACAATAATATTTTGCGCTTGACCGAAAGTTCCGATCAAATGAGCGAACAAAGCAAAGCTACAGCCGGCTTATTGGCGGAACAGGACGTATCTGTGAGTAACAGCGTGAATAATTTAAAACAAATCGCCGCCGGAATTGTGGCTGCTAATAAGAAATTGGCGCAAGTGGGTGTCGATATGGGCGATACCTTACAAAAATATGAAAATAAAATGAATAATTTCGGAAAAATTGTTGATGAACATTTGGCAAGTCTGCGTGACGGTTATGAAAAAACGGAAAAACAGGTAGATGAATTTAATCAGAAGTTTAAATCGGCAAGCATAGATACCTTTATGCGTGATTCTTCGGATATTATAAGTGAATTGGAAGCTATTTCCATTGATATTAACGCTGTTTTCAATAAAGCATCTAAAGATGATGAACTTTGGAAAAAATACTATGAAGGAGATCACGGAGCTTTTGTGCGCTATCTTTCCAAAAATATGACCAAGAAGCAAGTTGCATCGGTTAAAGATGATTATGAAAGCAACCAAAGTTTCAGAGTATTGGTTGATAAATATTTGTCTGATTTTGAAGCTTTGGTAATGTCAGCGCGTCAGAATGAACGAGCCGGTACGTTGCTGGCGCTGATTTCCGGTTCCGACATCGGTAAGGTATACTACATTCTGGCAAGAGCTTTGGGAAAACTTAATTAATGTCGTTTGATGGTTTTGAAAGTAAAGTTTTTTTGGCACCGATGGCAGGAATTACCGATTGCCCGATGCGGACTATATTGGCTGATTGCGGTAAAGGAAATTTAATCGCCGAAATGGCGGCAGTTAATGCCATTCAGCGTAAAAATCCGAAAAGTTATCAAATAGCCAATGTGAAAAACGAGCCTTATCCGGTGGTGGTGCAGTTGGTGGGTAATTCTCCGGAATTATTTGCCGATGCTGCTAAATTGGTGGCTGATTTAGGGGCAAAATCCATAGATATAAATATGGGCTGTCCGGTGAAAAAAATTGTTGCCAATAATTCCGGTTCGGCCTTGATGAAAGATTTATTTTTAGCTTCAGAAATTATTAAAAGCACGGTTAAAGCCACGCCGTTGAATGTCAGTGTAAAGTTTCGCAAGGGTTGGGATAACGAGCATATAAATGCGGTGGAGTTTGCTAAAATGTGCGAGGACAGCGGCGCAAGTTATATCACGGTACACGGAAGAACTAAATCTCAGGGTTACAGCGGAGAAGCTGATTGGAATATTATCGGTGAAGTAAAGGCAGCGGTAAAAATTCCGGTTATAGGTAACGGAGATATAACCTCTCCGTTTATTGCCGAAAACCGAATTAAAGAAAGCGGGGTTGACGGCATTATGGTGGGACGGGCTGTTTTAGGTAATCCGTGGCTGTTGAACAGAATTCATCATTATTTGGAAAACGGAGAAATTTTAGCCGAACCTACAGTTAGCGAAGTAAAAAAAATGTTGCTGAAACATTTACGGTTATTGGTAGAATATTATGGTGAAAGGTCAGGTGTGGCTATTTCTCGAAAGCATATAGGCTGGTATGTAAAAAGTTTTTATGAGGCAAAGAAATTCAGAGAACAATATACTAAATTAAATACTGTTAAAGAAACAACAGACTTGATTAACGGGTATTTTTTGAGGATAGAAAAATGAAAATTGTAGTGGGAGGCGCATCAAGCGTCGGCAAAAGCATAGTCGGATATTTGAGTTTGGGCAACAATGATATAGTTGTGGTAGATGAAGATTCCGCCAAGCTTGATGAAATTGCCAAAGAATATGATGTACAACCGGTTTTAGGTTCAATTTCACATCCTGATATTCAAGAAAGCATAGGTATGAAAAATATGGATATGCTGATAGCGGTTACCGACAGCGATGAAATAAATATGATAGCCTGTCAGGTTGCTTATACGCTTTTTAATGTGCCGCGGAAAATCGCCCGAGTTGATTCGCAATATTTTTTGAATCCGTTATGGAATACGCTTTATAATGAAAAAAGTCTGCCGATTGATTTGGTTATTACACCTGATGTGGAAATAGGCAAATTTATAACTGCTCTTTATAATTTACCGGGAAGTTCGGCTGTTTTTCCTTTTTTGAATAATAAAATCAATGTGTTTGCTTTCAGGCATCGCGATACTGATATTCCGTTTATGAAATTTTCACTTAATCATATCAATCAAAAATTGGAAGAAATTAATGCTAAAATAGTTTTGATGATACGCGGAAACAGAAGAATAGTACCTAATAGCGAAGAAGTTTATTTGCAGCGCAATGATTTGATATATGTAAGCTGTTATTCTGAGCAAAATACCGAAATTATGCGTTTATTCGGAATTGACCATAATCCTTATGAAAAAGCAGTGATTTTCGGGGCTAATACCATATCTTATTATTTGGCATCGCAAATAGAGAAGAACGAAAATGTGGCGAGTTGTTGTATTATTGAAGCTGATGCCGAAAAAGCGGCAAAAATGGCGGAGAAACTAAATAATACCGCGGTAATTTTCGGTGAAATGATGAGCGATGTTATTTTGCAGGATGCCGGTTTTGCCAATGCCGATGTGAGTATTGCCGTTACTGACAGGGATAAGGATAATTTATTAATTTCTTTATTAGCCTCCAAAAATAAAGAAGCTCAAGCATTGTCATTAGTTAATTCAAAAGACTATAACCAGTTGGCGTTTAATATTCGCAACAACGTCATAGTTGACCGTTCGGTAATCACTATATCGGGAATTTTGCATTACTTGCGCAAAGCGCGTATAAACGAAGCATATTCGGTGGGGCGCGGTATAGGTGAGTTTTGGGAAATTCGTTTGGGAGAAGATAGTGTCAATTTGGGCAGAAGTGTTAGAGAGCTTAAGATTCCGCAAGACAGTTCGGTTGTTTTGATAGCCCGTGATGATGAACTGATTTATGATTTTGAAAAACAGCGTTTACAAGCAAACGATAAAGTATTGTTATTTGTGGCTCCTCCGGATATTCGAGATATTGAAAGAATCTTTTATTTGTAAAGTTTGTCAAATATTAAAATAAACGCTTAAAAATACTTGAAATTTAAAAAAAAATAAGATATGACAAGGCAAATTTTGCGCAAATTTGCGTTAATAAACGATATTTGAAGGATTTATAAAAATGAGTATGAGAAATATTGCCATTATTGCCCACGTTGACCACGGCAAAACGACTTTGGTAGACGGATTGCTTCGTCAAAGCGGAACTTTCCGCGATAATCAAAAGGTTGTTGACTGCGTTATGGATAGTAATGATTTGGAAAGAGAACGCGGTATTACCATTCTTTCCAAATGTACATCCGTTGACTGGAACGGCACTCATATCAATATCGTAGACACTCCGGGGCACGCTGATTTCGGCGGTGAGGTGGAACGCATTTTATCAATGGTAGACGGGGTGGTTTTATTGGTCGACGCTTCGGAAGGACCGATGCCGCAAACAAAATTTGTGTTGGGTAAGGCTTTGAAAATAGGATTAAAACCGATAGTTGTTATTAATAAGGCCGATAAAGCAGATGCTCGTCCCGATGATGTATTAAACGAAATTTTTGATTTATTTGTAAGTCTTGATGCAAATGACGAACAGTTGGATTTTCCGACTTTATATGCCTCCGGCAGAAACGGTTGGGCAGTTCGTGATTTGGCCGATGAACATAAAGACTTAACTCCGTTGTTTGAAACCATTTTATCTTATGTGAGCGAACCGGTATGCGAACCGGATAAACCGTTCAGAATGCTGGCAACCACATTGGAGGCTGATAAGTTTGTCGGACGTATTTTGACCGGAAAAATTCAAAGCGGCAGTGTGAAAGTTAATGATACGGTTAAGGTAATCAATCAAAACGGTGAAATAGAAAGAACAAAGATTACTAAGATAATGGCTTATCAAGGACTGGAAAGAACGGCATTAAACGAAGCGCACGCCGGTGATATCGTTGCTGTTGCCGGAATTGTAAAAGGTACGGTTGCCGATACCATTTGTGCATTAGATGTTAATCCGCAGGATTTTATTCACGCTCAGCCGATTGATCCGCCTACATTAGTGATGACTTTTTCGGTCAATGATTCGCCTTTGGCCGGTAAAGAGGGGGATAAAGTAACATCCCGCGTTATTTGGGACAGATTGGAAAAAGAAGCTGAAGGCAATATTGCCTTGAAAATTTCCCGCACTGATAATACCGACAGTTTTGAAGTTGCCGGACGCGGTGAATTGCAGCTTGGTGTATTGATTGAAACAATGCGCCGAGAAGGTTTTGAACTCTCTATTTCTCGTCCGCGCGTGATTATGAAACGCGATGAAAACGGGCAGCTTTTGGAACCGATTGAAGAAGTTGTGGTTGATGTTGATGAGGAATATTCCGGTACGGTAGTTGAAAAATTGGGACAGCGTCGTGCCGAAATGACCGATATGATACCTTCGCAGGTAGGTAATAAAGTTCGTTTGATTTTCCACGCTCCTTCCCGCGGTTTAATAGGTTATCACTCCGAGTTTTTGACCGATACCCGCGGTACAGGAGTGATGAACAGAATTTTCTATGATTTTGAACCGTATAAGGGGGAAATTGAAGACAGGCGCAACGGAGTAATGATTTCCAGTGAAAACGGTCAGGCGATTGCCTATTCTTTGTGGAAATTGCAGGACAGAGGTCCGATGTTTGTTGAGCATAACAGTCCGGTTTATATCGGAATGATTATCGGGGAACATAATAAATATAATGATATTGACGTTAATCCGACTAAATCGAAACAGTTAACCAATATTCGCGCCGCCGGTAAAGATGAGGCGATAGATTTAATTCCGCCGAGAAAACTCAGCTTGGAGCAAGCGTTATCGTATATTCAAGCCGATGAATTATTGGAAGTTACTCCAAAGTCTTTACGACTGCGTAAACGTATTTTAGATCCGATAGCCCGTAAACGTTCAAAAATGAATAACGGAGAAAATTAGTATAAATTCAATATGTTATAGCAGAGAAGTGGCTATTTTAAACGGTGGTTTAAAATAGCCACTTTTCTGTAAATTAATACAACGATAATAACATAAAAACAAGTACCTTGTCAATAAAAAATATATTTATTTTTCAATATATTACATATTTTTTTGGATATTTATTATTTATGTAAAAATTAATATAGATAACTATATTTTTCTGTCGGATTTAAACCACCGTTTAATTCCATCAGGTCAGGAGATAAAAATAGTGGCAAGTATACCTAAAGTTTCGATTGTTATACCTGTTTACAATGTTGAAGAATATATTAAGCAGTGTCTTGACAGTATAGTTAATCAAACTCTTCAAGATATTGAAATAATAGTAGTAAATGATTGTTCTCCGGCGAATGAGGATAAAATAATTCAAGAGTTCGCACATAAAGATAGTCGAATAAAGTATATAAAATTAGAAAAAAATGTAGGTCAAGGTGAGGCCAGAAATATCGGATTATCACAAGCTACCGGTGAATATTTTTATTGTGCGGACAGCGATGATTATTTGGATTTAACTTTATTAGAAAAGGCCTATAACAAGGCAAAATCGTTAGATGCAGATATGTTATTTTTTCAACTGACAATAGTTGATTGCAAAACAGGCGAAATAACTCCGCATAAAATTATAACTCCAACAATGTTAGCCTTAGAAAACAAAGCATTTTCATACCAAGATACTGATGGTTTCTTTTTTGATTTTTGGGGAGCTCCGCATACAAAAATTTATAAGAAGGAGTTTTATAAGCAGAATATTAATTATCCTAATTTAGTAGAATATGAAGATGCCGTTGTATCTTTTAATGGATGGTTGAAGGCAAAAAGAATAGCTTTTATTAATGAATGCCTATATTATTATAGAATCAATCGTTCAGGTTCTATTACTTATGGGGCTCCGGCAAGAGTGTGTGAGATAAAAATGTATATTTCTTGTTTAATAAATATATTTAATAAGGAAAATTTGCTGGAAAAGTATAAATATCAATTGATGGGATATTTGGTTAATATGATGCATTGGCGAGCCCCTAATAAAGAGGTGTTCATTTTTATACGAGATATTGTAAAGCATTACATATCAAAAAATGAATTACAATCAACCCTTCTTCCTCCAAAAAGTATTAAACGTTTAAGAGGTGTTTTAACTTATCCGTTTTGGTATTATAAATTTAAGTTTTTTCACCGTCATAGGCATTAGGATAAGTTTTTAATTGAGATTAATTGACAGATAACAGATTTTTATGCTATAATCGCCACGTGGAATGAGAACAGAGGCTTAAGTTATGGCAGATTTTTTTGAAAATACTCGAGAAATAATGGCAAAGGTTTTGCAGCATCAGATAAATGATGAGCAGGTTAAAGCTTTTTTGCATTATACCGAAACAGGATACAAAAAGAACGGTTATTTGCTACCTATATTTAAGCACCGCAAAGAATATGAAGGCTATTCAACTTCGCTGATTTATGATTTAAGGCAAGAAAAACTTGACGTACTTTGTGTTAATTATACACGTTATAAAAAACGGCAAGAAATCAGGGGAAAAATGGCAAAATATTTTGAAGAAGTTATTTTTCCGAAAATTCAAAATTTTGAAGATAAAAGACAGAGTATTACCGGTTATCACGGATTAGAGCATAGCGAAGGGGTGGGATTGAGAGCATTGGATATTGCAATTTCTCTCGGCTATGAACGCAAGCAAGATTTAGTTCCCGTTTTATTGGCGGCCGCTATTCACGATTGTGCGCGGACGGATAATTCCGCAAATTGGCATCACGGACCAGAGGCGGCGGAAATGCCGGATGTACAACGTTTGCTTGATGATAAAGAATTTAATTTAAGTCCGGCTCAAAAAGAAAGTGTTAAAAATGCGGCGAGAGTTCATACCGTTGCTCAGCCGTACGATGGAAAATCCTATGATTATGTTCAGAAATGTTTGTGTGATGCCGACAGAATACGTCTTTCTTGGGAAAGAGGACATAGTTCAAAGTTCTTTTTTACAAAATTAGGCGATGAATTGGGAGATATGAATCCCTATAGGGTTGATGATTATTTGCACGGTTGGGATTATATTATGAAAAAATTTTCCGTAAAGCCGTTAGCCGGACCGTTGGCAGATAAATATGCCATCGTATATAACCGCGACCTTAAACGCAAAAGTATGGCGTTTGTCAGACCGAGATTCCGCGGAAATGTCTATGGTAACGGAAACGACGGACGGTGATTAAATTAAAGAGATTTGCTTAAAGCTGAAACCTCGCAAAAGTTCTTCTGCTTTCATCGGGCGTTTGCCTTGTCTTTGAATTTGCAATATTTTTAATGCTCCGTCACAAGTAGCGATAACTAGTTCGTTTGTGCCGCAAATAACAGTTCCGGCTTTTCCGTTAAGGTGTGCTATCTCAGCTTGCAGTATTTTGAAACGCTCTCCTTCATATTCAAAATACATCGCCGGATAAGGATTTAAAGCTCGTATTTTGTTATAAAGTTTTTCTGTGGGTTGGTTAAAATCTATTTTGCATTCTTCTTTTTCTAACTTCTGGGCATAGCAAGCTAAGCTGTTATCCTGTTTTTGCGGCGGATATTTTTTTATATCTGCCAAAACTTTGGAAATTAAGTCTGCACCAAGATTCATAAGCGTATCGTGCAATTCGCCGCCGGTCATATTTTCGGTAATTTCCGTTTCTTCTTTAAGCAGCATATCTCCGGTATCTAAGCCTTCGGCAATTTGCATAATGGTAACACCGCTTTTGTTATCTCCGGCTTCAATACATCTCTGAATCGGAGCCGCACCGCGCCAACGCGGTAATAAAGAGGCGTGAATGTTTAAGCATCCTAAAGGGTATGCTTCCAAAACAGCCTTAGGCAAAATCAATCCGTAGGCAGCAACAACAGCAACATCCGCTTTTAATTCGGCAAATTTCCGTTGTTCCTCGGTAGAACGCAATGTTTTAGGAGTTCTGACTTCGATTCCGTTTTCTTCGGCAACAGAATGCACCGGCGTTTTGTTTAATTTATTTCCGCGACCTGAAATTTTCGGTTCACGTGTATAAACACAAACGACTTTATGTTCTTTTATTAAACGCCGGAGCGCCGGTACGGCAAAGTCCGGCGTTCCCATAAAAACAACTTTCATTAATCACCTGTATCAATACGGTTATAATTTACTTTTATTTTATAGTTACGAGAAAAGTCTCTTAATAAGGCTTCAGACATTTCTTTTGCGTTTTCTTCATAAATTGTCTGTTTTAAGAGTTCTTTTTTATCGTCTTTAATAGATGCGGAATCATCATAAATATTTGTTGTTTCCGCCACAATATAATCGTCACCGACTTTAATTGTCTGCGGTTCATTTTTAGGAGCGGCAAACAATTTTTTCATTTCCACGAAAGAAACTTTATCAATAGTTTCGTTACGATTTGCCGGACGGCTGTTCATTACTTGCAGATTATAACGAGCCGCAACGGTTGTCAAATCATCACCGGCTTCCAAATCGTGTTCGATGTTATCGATTGTTTCCTGAGTGACGGAGGCACGCTCATTTTCCAACCACATAGTTTTTAAGCGGTCTTGTGCTTCTTCGCGCGGCTGTTGGTGAGTTTCGTTTATTTTATCAACTCTTACCACGGCAATTCCGTCATCAGTTTCAACGGCTTGACCGACTTCGCCTTCGTTATAAGAGAAAGCGGTGTCCAAGAAATCTTTATTGGTTATAACGTCTTTTAATTTTTCATCAACTGCTGAAGCTTTACCTTCTTCATCAATTCCTTTTACCTTTAATAAATTTTCGTTATAAGAAACAGCGATTTTTTCCAAATTTTCTCCGGCTCCGAGTTTGTCTTCAATAGCCGAGATAACATCATAGTTGCTGTCATAAGCCTTATCTTGACGAAGTTCATCGGCAATTTTGGCATTAGCTTCGACACGTGAAATTTTATTTGCCGCTCTGATATCATTGACTTGCAGAATTTGCCATCCGTCAGCTATTTTTTGCGGTTCGGAATATTCTCCTTTATTAAGTGCGAATATGATTTTGGATAGTTCTTCGGAAACGTCATTGGCACTGACAAATCCCAAATCTATTTCATCGGCTTTCTGACCGTTTTCTTCGGCGATTTCGGTAAAACCGCGGCCTTCTTGCAGACCTGCATAAGCAGCATCGGCTTTTTCTTCACCGTCAAAAACCATTTGCATAACCGAGCGTTGTTCACCTTGTTCAAACTCGTCAATATGCTCTTTATAATAAGCATCGATTTCTTCTTGAGGAATTTCGATTTGTGCGGTTAACTTTTCTTGCGGTAAATACATAACCGTTAAGTCACGAGTTTCCGGAATCATCAGTTCTTCGCTCATATCATCGTAATATTGATCCAATTCTTCATTTGTAGGTTCGCGGGTTATATCGGCTTTATCATTTTCAATTTTTACATATTTGAATGTGCGGCGTTGTCCCAAAACCTTTGCCATTTGATTTAATTGCACTTTGGGAACATTAACATATGCCACTTGAGAATCCAGTAAAATTTTGCGTGCCACATTGCGTTTAATATCTTGAACCATTTCTGTTTCGGTTTTTCCGGAATGATTTAAATACCATTTATAGGATTCATAATCAAATTTACCGTTGTTTTGAAATTGCGGCATCAGTAACAAAATCTGACGAACCAGATTTTCGGTAATGTCAATATTATACTTTTTCATAGTATTTTCTAAAATAAGGTCATCTAATTTAGCTTTAAGCAAAGTATTAGCTATTTGCGCTTTCTTTTCGCTGTCTTCGTCAAGACCTAAACCGCCGAGAGCTTTCAGGCGGGAAATATCCCGCTGTAACATATACGAAAATTCGCTCTGTGAAATCTCGAAATCATCTACTTTAACAACTGCTTTATTGCTGTTTGCAGTATTAATATAGCCGGAAACCCCGAATAAAGACATAAAGCTTAGGGCGGTAACGGTTAAAATAATCTTTGTAAAGATGCTGTCGCGCATTTTTGAAAATCTGTTAATCATAATTGCTTCCTTATTTTTAAAGTTATTTTTGCTACATTATAGAAAGATAATTCATTATTGCAATTTTTAAATTGATTTATGCAACGCAAATAAAGTAGGGGCTAAATCACTTTTTTTGTAGAAATTTATTTTTTGCTGTGCTAAAAGTATGCCAGTTTAAAAATTTTATTTAATGAGGTTTGAATTATGGTTCGCAAAAAATTAATTGCGGGTAACTGGAAAATGAACTGCCTGTCTGCGGAAGGCATGGCTTTGGCCAAAGATGTGGCCGGTGCCGTTAAAGGTAGTAAGTTTGATTGTGATTTTTTAATTTGTCCGCCGTTTACATTGCTTGCAATGATAAAAAAATGCCTGCGCGGCAGTAAAATCGCATTAGGCGCACAGGATGTGCATTTTGCCGAAAAAGGAGCTCATACCGGAGATATAAGTCCGCTTATGCTTAAGGATTTGGGTTGCGGTTATACCATTATAGGACACTCCGAGAGAAGAGTTGACCATTTTGAAAAAGATGAATTAATCAATAAAAAAGCGGTTGCGGCACATAATGCCGGTCTTAATACGGTTATTTGCATAGGTGAAACCGGAGAACAAAGAGATGCCGGAAAGACAATTAAAGTTTGCGAATCGCAAATAAAAGGTTCGGTTCCTGATGATGCCACCGCAAAAAATACGGTAATCGCTTATGAGCCGATTTGGGCAATCGGTACCGGTAAAACTCCGACGGCTGCCGATGTTGAAGAAGTTCACGCGGCAATTCGTAAAACCTTGGTCAAAAAGTTAGGCAAAGCTACAGCGAATAAAATGCGTATTTTGTACGGCGGTTCGGTAAAACCTAACAATGCCAAAGAATTATTGAGTCTGCCGGATGTTGACGGCGCCTTAATCGGCGGTGCCAGCCTGAAGGCCGAAGATTTTATAAATATTGCTAAAAACGCTTGTAAATAGAAAGGATTGAAAAATGGGTTCCGTATTGTTGGTATTACAGTTAATCGTAGCGATTTTTTTGGTTGTCGTTATTTTAATGCAACGTTCAAACGGCGGTGCGTTAAGCGGTTTAGGCGGTGACAGCGGTATCGGCGGTCTGATAAGCGCCAGAGGTAAAGGTAATATTTTGACCAGAATAACCTCTGTATTAGCTACTTTGTTTTTTGCTTTGAGTATGGCTTTGTCAATCTATTTCAGCCACGTGGAAACAGCTAAAAAAACTTCAATTTTAGATACTCCGGTGGCAAGTTCTTCAATCCCTGCTGATGAGCCTAAAGCAACAGAAACTGCTCCGAGCGAGAATCCTTCGCAAGAACCTCAAGTTCCGGTTGCGGAGTAAAAAGTTTTGAAAATTCAGAACGGACATAAGGCACTTTTTCGTAAAGTGCCTTTGTCACTTTTTTAGAGATGTTTTTTAAGGAAGTTATAATGTCAGAAAATCAACTAAATCCAAATTCTAAGTTTATATTTATTACCGGCGGAGTGGTGTCTTCTCTGGGCAAGGGGTTGGCGTCGGCTTCATTGGCTGCGGTTTTACAGGCCAGAGGTTATAAAGTAAGATTGCGTAAATTGGATCCGTACTTGAATGTTGATCCGGGGACAATGAATCCCTGTCAGCACGGAGAAGTTTTTGTAACTGATGACGGTACGGAGGCCGATTTGGATTTAGGACATTATGAACGTTTTTCCGGTGTACCGGCAAAGCGCTCTGATAGTATTACCACCGGAAAAATTTATCAAAGAGTGATTGAAAAAGAACGTCACGGTTATTATTTGGGTTCAACCATTCAGGTTATTCCGCACGTAACAAACGAAATTAAGGATTTTATTTTATCGGATATAAGTGATGAGGATTTTGTTTTGTGCGAAATCGGCGGAACGGTAGGTGATATTGAAGGACAACCTTATTTGGAAACAATTCGTCAAGTGGCTTATGAACTCGGACGTGAGCGTACAATGTTTATTCACGTTACGCTTTTGCCGTTTATTCCGACAGCAGGAGAATTGAAAACCAAACCGACGCAGCATTCGGTGAAAAAACTGCAGGAATACGGTATTCAACCGGATATGATTTTATGTCGTACACAGATGGTAATTCCGGAGAATGAAAAACGTAAATTGGCTTTGTTCTGCAATATCAAGGAAGAAAATGTTATTACGGCTATGGATGCCGCCAGTATCTATCAGGTTCCGTTGGCTTACTCGGCTGAAGGTATGGACAGACAGGTATGTAAGCATTTTAATTTGCCGTATGATAAACCAAGCGATTTAAGTAAATGGCAGCATATTGTGGATATTTTGCGCTCGCCGGAAGGTGAAGTGCGTATCGCGGTGGTCGGTAAGTATATGATGTTGCTTGAGGCTTATAAATCACTGCACGAGGCATTAGTTCACGGAGGTATTGCAAATAAGTATAAGGTACGCATTAAGTGGGTGGATTCAGAAACTTTGGAAACTCAAAATCCTGACGATGTACTTAATGATGTCAGTGCTGTTTTGGTTCCGGGCGGTTTCGGTTTGCGCGGTACGCAGGGTATGATTAATGCCGTTAAATATGCCAGAGAAAATAAAGTGCCGTTTTTAGGTATTTGCTTCGGTATGCAAATGGCTGTTATTGAAACTATGCGCAATTTGTGCGGCATTAAAAACGCAAACACTACCGAGTTGGATGAAAATTGCGAGCCGGTAATCGGTCTTATGACCGAATGGGATAAAGACGGCGCTAAGCAAATTCGCCATAAAGACGGCGATTTGGGCGGTACTATGCGTTTGGGTGCGTATGAATGTGTGTTGAAATCAGGTTCTAAAGTAGCACAGATTTATGGTTCGGATAAAATATCCGAGCGTCACCGTCATCGTTATGAGGTAAATATTAAGTATAAGGATATGCTTAATAAAGCAGGTATGTCGATAGTCGGGACTTCACCGGACGGTAATTTGCCGGAAATAGTCGAAAGATCGGAACATCCGTGGTTTATTGGAGTACAGTTTCATCCTGAACTGAAATCACGTCCGTTTGAGCCGCATCCTTTATTTGTGTCGTTTGTAAAAGCGGCAATAGATAATTCAAGATTGGTTTAAAGCTTTTGTGGTACTATAAAAAACTCTCAGACATTTAAGTCTGAGAGTTTTTACTTAGAAATCGGTGAAATTTCCAAAGACTTCTATGCTTGCTATGCGCACGCAGGTGTCTAATTCTTCACTCTTTCTGTTCAGGTATTTGCGCACGCTTTCCGTTCTTCGGGGAAACAGTTGCTTCTGGTTAAAGTACTCTTTTTCAGTCAATTCGATAGGCTGCATCAGCAAATACTTATCAAAGTAGCTGATTTCAGGCTTTTCTTTATACTCATTAATGAGCACCAAATTATCCAGATAACGGTCGTAATACCCCAGAGAATTAATGGCAAGGATATGACCAATGTGCTTGAAATCCTTGACTTGCGATGCTTTTTTGCACCCTTCTAGAGCCACCACCGAAATAAATTTCCCAAAATGATTATAAACACTTACAATCAGGTCATCAGGAAAATCCAGTGATTTAACCAATTCTTGCCTGTAGTTTTCACCCAAGGCAGCGATACATCTGAAACGGTCATCAAAATCCAGCTCACCTTTTTGCAAAGTTTTCTGAGCCACTACGGTTTCGGTCATCATACGATAAATGTGAACGTAACCGATTTCTTCTTTTGCGCGATAGCCCATAGCTACCAACCGGTTATCAACAAAATCCTTGGCGTAAATTGCGCAAGCAGTGCTGATAGATGGCTTTGGCAGATTTCCGTTCAAGACGTAACCATAAGCATCACGACAGACCTTTAAAGGAAAGTTCTGTCCATAGCTTTTGCGAAATTCTCGAATGTTCATAATTGTAGTATATTAAGTGAATAATGTTCAAAATTACTTAATTTCAGGATTACAGTGTAGATTTTTTGAAAAAATTTGTCAAGATTATTTAATAGCTGATTTCTATAAAAAAAACCGCCTTTCGGCGGCGTATTTAATCTTTGTGGCGAAACGTTATCCGACCCTTAGTTAAATCATAAGGCGTCATTTCAATATCAACTTTGTCACCAACCATAACTCTGATACGGAATTTACGCATTTTTCCGGCGGTGTGAGCCAATATTTCCACTCCGTTTTCCAATTTGACACGGAACATAGCATTAGGTAGTTTTTCAATAACTTCGCCGGTCAGTTCCAACAATTCTTCTTTACTCATTAAACACCTCTAAAGTTTCCCATTTGTCAAAATGTATAAACATATTATTGTTGATTTGCAAGCAAAATATCAATGATTTGCTCATAAATCATATTATTTTTTAGCGGTTACTATTTTAATTGCTTCTTCTTCGGTAAGAGAACTCGGAGCATAACCCTTTGGAATAGCGTAATTATTTTTTCCGCATTTCAAGTACATACCGTATTTCCCTTTACTGAGGATAATATCTTCTCCCGTTGAAGGGTGTTTACCTAATTTTTTAGGCTCCGGTTTTGCCGCAACATCTTTTAAGATTTCCTCAGCACGCTCCGGTGTGATATTGAAAATGTTATCCTCTCCGGAAAGAGTTTTTGATTTTGTACCTTGCTTCAGATATTGCCCGAATTTTCCTATATTGACTTCAATACCATTGCCCAAATCGCGCGGCAATGATATCAAAATCAAAGCTTGCTGTTGGGTTAATTCTTCCGGTTTAACAAATTTAGGAAGCGCAACACGTTTAGGCTTTTCGGTTGTGGCGGTGGCATCTTCTCCGAATTGGACGTAATAGCCGTAAGGACCTTTTTTGAGATAAACATTCATAGAATTATATTGTCCCATCGGTTTATCTGCGTTTTCTGCCGTTTTATTGGTATTATTGAGTTCTTTTTGTTCTTCTTCTTTGGTATCTGTAAGAGGTTTGGTATAGGAACAGGTCGGATATTCCGAACAACCGAGAAATGCTCCGAACTTTCCGAATTTAATACTTAAGTGACCTTTATGGCATTGCGGACAGCTGCGCGGATCGGAGCCGTCTTCACGCGGCGGGAATAAATGTGCCGATAAAGCCTCATCAATACGATTGATGACCTCGGTGATTTGCAAAGGTTTTACTCCGTCAACGGTTTTAATAAATTTAACCCAAAAACCGTTCAGCAATTTTTTCCAATCCATATTGCCTGCCGAAACATCATCTAAAAATTCTTCCAGTTGAGCGGTGAAATCGTATTCGACATATTTTTTGAAGAAATTTTCCAAAAATATGGTTACTATGCGCCCGCGGTCTTCCGGTATGAAACGCAATTTTTCAACTTTTACATATTTGCGTTCTTGTAAAACGGCGATAATATTTGCGTAAGTTGACGGGCGACCGATGCCTAATTCTTCCAATTTTTTAACCAAACTGGCCTCGGTAAATCTCGGAGGCGGTGTGGTGAAGTGTTGCGAAGTTTTTATTTCATCTTTATTGACGATTTCTCCGGCTTCGACGTTAGGTAAAATAACGTTTTCATCATCTTCATCGGAATCATCTTTACTTTCCTGATAAAGTTTAAGAAAGCCGTCGAATTGAATGACCTGACCGGTTGCGCGGAGCATTATTTTTTTATCCTGTGACTTTACATCAATCACAACTTTATCAAAAATGGCCGGATTCATCTGGCAGGCGACGGTTCTTTTCCAAATCAGTTCATAAAGTTTATGAGCATCGCTGTCTAATTTAAGCTCCATTTTTTTCGGAGTGTTCATTACGTTGGAAGGACGAATGGCTTCGTGCGCCTCTTGAGCATTTTTGGTTTTGTTTTTATATTCTTTGGGCGTTTTCGGCAAATAACTGTCACCGAAATATTTTTTAATAGCTTCACGACAGGAATTTATGGCATCTTTTGAGAGATTAACCGCATCGGTACGCATATAGGTAATAATACCGTCTTCATATAATTTTTGGGCTACCTGCATTGTTTTTTTGGCGGAAAAACGCAATTTGCGCGCGGCTTCCTGCTGCAAAGTTGATGTTGTAAACGGCGGCGCCGGATAACGGCTGGCTTTTTTACGCTCAACATTATCTACACTAAACTCCTGAGCTTCTATTTTAATTTTGGCTTCATTGGCTTTTTCCGAGCTGTTTAATGAAAATTTATCGAGTTTTTTACCGTCTAAAGAAATCAGGTGAGTAAGCATACTTGCCTGTGATTTGGTAAGAAAATTAACATCAACCGTCCAATATTCTTCCGGCTTAAATTTTTCGATTTCGTTTTCACGTTCACAAATAAGGCGTAGAGCAACAGATTGCACGCGTCCGGCCGATTTTGACCCCGGAAGTTTTCTCCATAAAACCGGAGATAACGTAAATCCTACCAAATAGTCAAGAGCGCGGCGTGCCATATAAGCGCTTACCAAATCCTGATCTATTTCGCGCGGATTTTCTATACCTTCCTTGACGGCTGATTTGGTGATTTCGTGAAATACAACGCGTTCTATTTTTTTACCGTCGAGTTTTTTCTTTTCTTTTAATTCTTCCAAAATATGCCAAGCAATAGCTTCTCCCTCTCTATCCGGGTCGGATGCGAGGATTAAGGTATCACAATCTTTCAGTGCGGCTATAATATCGTTTAAGTGTTTGCGTCCGGCAGAGCTGAATTCCCATTGCATAGCAAAATCGTGTTCCGGATCAACCGAACCGTCTTTGCCGGGCAAATCTCTGATGTGACCGTAACTGGCCAACACTTTGTAGTCATTTCCCAAATATTTATTGATTGTCTTGGCTTTTGCCGGTGATTCTACTACCACTAATTTCATTTTATGTTCCCGTTACTTTATTTTTGCCACTTTATTTCCGACCTGCCGCTCGATTTTTCCTGAAAATTCCAATTCAGTCAATTGCAGAAAAAATTCTTCCTGAGGCAATCCGCAAATTCGTAGCAATTCATCAATATCAACGCCTTCATAAGAAATAATACTCAGTAAATCGTTTTCTTCTTTTTCCGACCTGATATTTGATTTTTGTTGCCTAGAAATATTTACATTATTTTGCTGTTTGTCAAGAGGCAATTCCGTGGTTTTTATCTTTTTTATGTGTCTTACGGATTGCATACTTAATACATTAAGTATGTCGGCAGAACTTTCGGTTAAAACGGCTCCGTCTTTGATAAGTTGATTTGGACCGGCGGCTCTGTTTTCTGTAGGAGAACCGGGAACCGCGAAGATATCTTTACCGAGTTCTAAGGCCAAATGAGCGGTAATCAAAGAGCCGGAATGCAAACTTGCTTCTACAACGACAACGCCGTCGGCAAGCGCAGAAATAATGCGGTTGCGCCGCGGAAAATTGGAAATTTGTGCCTGTGTGCCCATCGAAAATTCGGAAACTATTAATCCTTGTTTGCATATTTGCTGATAAAGCTCTTTATTTTCTTTGGGATATATTTCATTAACTCCGGTTCCTACCACGGCAATGGTGGCTCCGCTTTGTTCGTTGGCATATAAAGCACCTTTGTGTGCAGCACCGTCAATACCGCGGGCCATTCCGGATATAACGGTAACATCGTTTAACGTCAAATCATAAGCCAAGCGCGAAGCCATTTTGCGTCCGGCTATGGAAGCATTGCGCGCTCCGACGATGGCAATTGACGGAGTATTGTTTAACAAATCAATATTACCCAGAGCATAAATCACCGGAGGGGCATCGTTTAATTCCAACAGACGTTTCGGGTATTTTTCATCGCAATAAGCAATTATCCGAACATTTTTTTCTTTGGCGGCAATCAATTCAGCCTCTGCCAGTTCGCGCGGACAAACACTCTTTTTGCGTTTGGCAAATTCAACGGCTTCCTGTATGCTTCCGGTCTGATTTACGTAATTATAAAACGTAACCGGACCGATACCGTCGGTTTTTATAAGTTGCAATATATCCAACAGCAAATTATCGGTCATTTATTTTTTCTTGAAACTTATTTTACTCTCTTCGCCTTTTAGCAAACGCTTTATATTGGCGTGATGTCTGACAATGACTAATATTGCGATTGCCGTGTAGAATACGGTATATATCGGCGGACAAAGAAAAAAAGCAATTATCGGCACAACAGCGGCGGCAGTTAAAGCCGATAATGAAGAATAACGGAAAGCAAAAGCCATAAGCAACCATACAAAAAAAGCCGATAAAGCTACAATCGGTTGTGTCATAAGAATAAATCCGAAAGATGAAGCAACCCCTTTTCCGCCTTTAAATTTGAGCCAAATCGGAAAATTATGCCCTAAAATACCGCAGGTTCCTGCTATTAACGAAGCCAAATCGTTAAACATCAGCGGAAAATTTGTGTTATCACCGTTAATCGGAAAAACAGGAGTTAATTTATAAGCGGTATAAGCGGCAATACCGGCTTTAAATGCGTCTAGCAACACGGTCAGTAGAGCCAGCCATTTGTTACCGGTTCGTAAAACATTGGTGGCTCCTATGTTGCCGGAGCCGATTTTGCGAATGTCCCCGTAGCCGGCTAAGTAACATAAAACCAAGCCAAACGGGATAGAACCGATTAAATAACCGCCTAAAGCGCATAAAATTAATATAAGCATATTATTTCCCCTTAAAAATTTCCTAATTAGTAGCTTAATTCATAATTTTTTTCAATCAAATTTTATAAATAAGAAAAATTCTGTTGAAAGGCTGTAAAATAATAATGACAATGTAAATAAAATTTGTAACATACTTAGTAGACTTTAAAAGGCGGAGTAAAAATGAAACCTAAATTTAAGCGCGTTATGCTGAAAATATCCGGAGAAGGATTAGCCGGAGCCGATGGAAGCGGTATTGATGCCGAAGTTATAACAAAAATAGCGTTGCAAATAAATGAATTGCATCAAGACGGGGTTCAGATTTGTATTGTGGCGGGCGGAGGTAATTTTTTCCGTGGTGCCAAAAGTGTCTGCACCGGAATGGATAGGAGCGTTGCCGATCAAATCGGAATGCTGGCAACCGTGATGAATGCAATGGCTCTTAAATCTGCTTTGGAAGGATTGCTAATACCGATAAAAGTTTTTTCCGGAATAAGGGTTCCGCAAGTTTGTGATGATTATACTTTCAAAGAAGCATCGCGAGCAATGCTTGACGGAAATGTGCTGATTTTTGCCGGCGGTACCGGCAGTCCGTATTTTACTACCGATACCGGCGCAGCTCTCAGAGCGATAGAGATGCATTGCGATATTTTGATGAAAGCAACACAGGTTGACGGGGTTTATGATGCCGATCCGCGTATAAATCCAAACGCCGAAAGATACGATACAATAACGTTTTCCGAGGTTTTGGCAAAACACTTGAATGTTTTGGATATGACAGCGGTTTCAATGGCTGAAGCTGCAGATTTGCCGGTAATGATTTTTGCCTTGAACGGGGAAAAATCCATTGTTGACGCGGTATATGGAAAAGAAAAATGCACAATTATCAAAAAACAGTGAGGTTTAAATGACTGATTACAATTCGTTAAAAAGTGATACGTTGGAAAGAATGGAAAAAACTGTTGATGCTCTGAAAAACGATTTCGGCGGGTTGCGCGCCGGCAGAGCTCACGCCAGTTTATTGGACGGTATTTTGGTGGAGGCATACGGCAGTATGACGCCGATTAGTCAGGTGGGGACCGTAAGTGTTCCGGATGCACGCACTTTATCCGTAAGCGTATGGGATAAAGGATTAGCTAAAAATGTGGAAAAAGCTTTGCGAGAGAGTGAATTGGGCTTGAATCCGATGTCTGATGGTCAGCTTATTCGTATTCCTATTCCTCCGCTCAGTGAAGAACGTCGTAAGGAGTTGGTGAAAATCGCCGGAAAATATACGGAGCAAAGCAAAATAGCCATTCGTAACATACGCCGTGATGCTATGGACGAAGTTAAGAAAATGAAAAAAGATGCATTAATTTCCGAAGATGATGAAAAAAAATACAATAATGAAATTCAAAAATGGACAGATGATGCCGTAAAAAAAATTGATGAGCAATTTTCTGCCAAAGAACAGGATATTATGCAGGTATAAGATATGGAAAGCGGAACCTCTGTAAATCATATAGCCTTTATAATGGATGGCAACCGTCGCTGGGCAAAGAAAAATAATTTGCCGATTGCGATGGGGCATCGTAAAGGAGCCGAAACTCTCACGGAAATTGCCAAAGTTGCCAAGAATATGGGTATTAAATATATGACGGTATACGCTTTCTCTACCGAAAATTGGGGTAGAGATATTTCAGAAGTCAATGCTTTAATGGACTTGTTGCGTCATTATCTGGACAGCGGTTTTAAGGAACTTCAGGAAAATGACGTGCGTATAATTTTTATCGGTGAAAAATATATGCTCGCTGATGATATAAGGCAAAAAATGTCTCAGATAGAAAAGCAAACCGCCGATAATAAATCTGCCACTTTATGTGTTGCTTTGAGCTACGGCAGCAGACAGGAAATAGTGCAGGCGGTGCGCAAAATTGCCGAAGAAGCAAAATCGGGAAAATTATCTCTCAGTGATATAAATATTGAGAAATTTACCGAATTTTTATACACAGATGGTATACCTGACCCCGATTTGGTTATCAGAACCAGCGGAGAAAAGAGAATAAGTAACTATTTACTTTGGCAAACGGCGTATAGTGAGTTTTATTTTTCCGACACATTATGGCCTGATTTTTCCAAGGAAGAATTAAAAAGTATTATTGAAGACTATTCCAAGAGGGAGAGAAGATATGGTAAGTCGTAAATTTGGAGCCATAGTTAAAAGAATTTTAGCCGCAATTGTGATGATTCCGATTGCGATTGTGACTTTATACGTGGGAAGTCCGTATGTTGAAGTCTTGGCTATTATAGTTGGCAGTTTACTTGCGTGGGAATGGGCAAATATGCTCTCGGTTCCTCATAGAACCTCCTATTATGTAACTGCGTATATAATGAGCTTGGCTATTGCAATATGGAGCTACAATTTTTCGGTTATATTGACGATGACGGCAGTTATTTCGGCGGTCGTGTGGTTTATTTCCGAAAGAGAAAAACATCGTCGTTTGCTCACGTTGGGAGTGATGTATATATCTATAGGTATCGCCTCTCTTATTTGGATGTATCGCTCATTTGATCCGAGCGAAGGAAATTTTGATCCTCGTTATAATTACAGCTTTATTATGACGGCGTGGTTTTTCCTGATGGTGTGGAGTATGGATATAGGGGGGTTGGTAGTTGGATGCAATTTACGCGGTCCGAAATTAGCTCCGAAAATAAGTCCCAATAAAACTTGGTCGGGATTGTGCGGCGGTGTATTGTTAGCTATGTCGGTGAGTATAATATTTATGTATTTCTGCACACAGGTTATGGAAATACCGTTTTATGACTTTTCTAAATTCCGTTATATTTCTTTTTCATACCGTCCGCTTGAAATTCGTTATGAATGGAATGTTAATTCGCAAATGTTTTATGCTTTGATGGCGGCGGTTGTTGCACTTTTGGCGCAAGCAGGTGATTTGGTGGAATCGGCAATTAAACGTCTGGTCGGGGTAAAAGACTCTTCTAAATTAATTCCGGGACACGGCGGGGTGTTTGATCGTATCGATGGTCTGATTTTTGCCGCTCCGTTTGTTTATTTGTTCTTTATGTATATTTTATAGCGAGGTGTAATTATGGAAATTTTGTCAAACATTTTGTACTATGTTATTCCTTTTGTAGTTCTCTTAGGAATATTGGTATTTGTTCACGAGTTCGGGCATTTTATAGTGGCTCGTATGTTAGGAGTGAAAGTAGTTGCTTTTTCTATAGGTTTCGGCAAGGAATTATGGAGCCGTACCGATAAAAAAGGAACCTGTTGGAAAATTTCTGCCGTTCCGCTCGGCGGATATTGTCAGTTTTTGGGAGATGCCGACGCATCATCTTCAACAACCAGTAAATCTTTGGCAAAATTATCCAAAAAGGAAAAAGCGATGGCGTTTCCTTTGCAAAAAACGTGGAAAAAACTGGCAATTGTTGTTGCCGGTCCGTTATTCAATTATATATTGGCGGTTCTAATTTTCATCGGTATTTTCTTTGCTTACGGTAAAATTGTTCATCCTTCGGTAGTGGGAGGTGTTATTGACGGCAGTGCCGCCGCCGAAGCAGGAATAATGGTCGGAGATGAAATTTTAAGCATAAACGGAAAACCGACACCTGATTTTCAAACTTTAAGCAATGAAGTAATGCTCAGCGAATCTGATGAAGCAGATGTTGAAGTCAAACGTCCTATTAATGTTTCTATGCAGACCGAACAAATTACTTATTGCGAATGCGGTGAGGAGAAAAACGGACAGATGATAGGTGTTCGCTCCATTCCTGCAGACAGGAACGAAGAGACCGGAGAGTTGTCGCCGGTTCCGGTGATTATTGACGAAGTGTTCCCTAACAGTCCGGCCGAAAAAGCGGGAATCGTTAAAGGTGATGTATTTGAAAGTATTAACGGCGTACAATTGACATATTTTGATGATTTGAAAAAATATGTTGAGGAGCATAACGGTGAAAATTTAGATGTTAAAGGCCGTAGAATGCTTAATTTGAAGGTTGTGCTTAAGGATACGGATTTTGATAATGAAATCGGCGGTAAAAGCAAACGCAGAATGTTGGGAGTAAGTTCTACTCCGGAATTGGCTTTCAGCGAAAAAATGAGTTTTGTTGATGCGATTAAAGCCGGTTTTGAAGAAACATACAGTATAACCGCAGTAACTCTGCGCGGAGTTTGGCAAATGATTACCGGTCAACGCGGCGGACAAGATGTAGGCGGTATAATCCGCATAGCCGAAATGTCCGGAGATGTGAGCAAAACGGGCGGAATTATAGGGTTTATTTACTTTATGGCTCTTCTTTCGGTTAATTTGGGATTGATTAATCTGTTCCCGATACCTGTCTTAGACGGCGGAAATATTGTCATTTTCTTGATTGAAATGGTGATAGGACGTGACTTAAAAGAAAACATTAAGGATTATATTTTCAAATTCGGCTTGCTGATAATTTTGGCGATTATGCTGTTGGCAACGTGGAATGATATTCTGCATTTGGCAAGTCGTTGGTTTTACTAATAAGGAATTGAAGTATGAAAAAAGTAGTTTATGTCGGATTAATGACGAGTTTGATGGCGTTTCAAGCCAATGCCGCAGATTTTTATGTGAAAAATATTGAGGTTGACGGTTTGCAGCGTGTTGAGAAAGCAACAGTACTGTCATATTTGAATATTAAGCGTAATTCAAGTGTTTCACAAGATAAGTTGGACAGTTCTTTCAAAAATTTGTATGATACGGGTTTGTTCAGCGATATCAGTTTTGACACTGCAACCGCGAATGTGCTTAAAATTAATGTGAAAGAAAATCCGATTATCGGTAAGCGCGCCTTTGACGGCAATGATAAAATAGATGATAAAATTTTGGAAACCGAAGTTCAACTCGGACCGCGCTCGGTTTACGACAAAGCCAAAGTACAGCAAGATGTACAAAGAATTTTGGATGTTTATCGTAAAACCGGTCGTTATTCGGTTACGGTTGAGCCTAAGATTATTGAGCGTGAAGAAAACCGCGTGGATTTGATTTATGAAATTGATGAAGGTTCCGCTGCTAAGATTGATAAAATTAACTTTATCGGAAACACGCACTATACCGGTTCTGATTTGCAAGACGAAATAATGAGCAAGGAAAGTCGCTGGTACCGCATTTTCAGTTCAGCTGAAGATTATGATGCCGAAAAAATGGATTATGATAAGGAGTTGCTCAGACGCTTTTATACAAATCGCGGTTATGCTGATTTTTACGTACAGACGGCAATGGCAGAATTAAGTGAAGATCACAAATCTTTTGTGCTTACGTTTAATTTGTATGAAGGTCCTCGTTATAAGGTTAAAGATATTAAAATAGTATCTAATATAGAAGGCGTTGATACTCGGAGTCTGTACGATGATTTGGAAATTGAAAAAGGTGATTGGTACAATGCTCAATCAATAGAAAAATCAATTGCCGAAATGACCGACAGTTTGGGTAAAAAAGGTTTTGCGTTTGTTGATATTTCTACCGAATTGGGACGTGATGCCGAAAAAGGAGAGATAGATATTATCTTCAATATTGATGAAAGTGAACGTATTTTTGTTAACCGTATTAATATTACCGGAAATGACCGCACGGAAGATGAGGTAATCCGCCGTGAATTTCGTCTGGATGAAGGTGATGCTTTGAATATATCCAAACTTAGAGATTCGCGCAGAAATGTTGAAAATTTAAATTATTTCAGCAAAATAGATATTCAAACAGATATTGTTGATGAAAATAAAGCGGATTTAAATGTTAACGTAGAAGAAAAATCTACCGGATATTTCAATATAGGTGTCGGTTATTCAACGACTAACGGCGCTTTGTTCAGAGCCGGTGTTACGGAAAATAATTTCCGCGGAAAAGGACAGGAAATCGGCTTTAATGTAGGAATTTCTCAGCGTAACAAGGATTATAATATCAGCTTTACGGAACCGTATTTTCTCGGTCGCCGTTTGAGTGCGGGTATTGATTTGTTTATGGAAGATCAGGATTATGAAGATGAGGCTTCATACGATACCAGAACTATCGGGGGCCGGACCAGATTTGGTTGGAATTATACCGATAATTTATATCACTTAGCCCGCTATACGCTTAGTACTTCCGATATCAAGAACGTAAAGGAATACGCTTCCGAATATGTTAAGGCTGAAAAAGGTAAAGCGACCACTTCGGCGGTGGGGCAGACTCTTATTTATGATAAGCGCGACAGCAGCATAAATACTAAAGAAGGTTATTACTTATCGTTTGGTCACGATATATCCGGTTTAGGCGGAGATACAAAGTATAATCGTTTTGATGCCAAGGCGTATAAATTCTACACGGTGGCTGATTATTATACTTTCAAATTCTTCACCACCGGCGGCTATATAGTCGGTTACGGCGGAAAAGATATTCGTATGTCCGATCGTTATTATCTCGGCGGTAATAATATGCGCGGTTTTGAGGTTGCCGGTATCGGCGCCCGCGATAAGGTTACCGATGATGCTTTAGGCGGTAACTGGATGATGTATTCGGGGGCAGAGATGACCTTCCCTATCGGATTGGATGAATTGGGAATTAAAGGTCGTACTTTCTGGGATATCGGCGCATTAGGTAAACCGGATAACTATAATGCGCAAAAAATTAATTACTCTTCCAAAATCAGACAGTCAATCGGTTTCGGTTTTGATTGGATGTCGCCGATGGGTAAAATTAATATTGACTTCGGGTTCCCGATTGTTAAAGAACGCTATGATGAAACAGAAGTGTTCCGTTTGAATTTCGGTACCAGTTTATAGGAGAAAAATATGGTCGACAGCACTTTTTATGCAGTGAAAGAGAATGTTACTTTGGCCGATGTGGTCAAAGTAACTTCTTCTGCTTTGACAGATGAAAGCAAACAAAATGAAAAGATAGCACACATTGCCACTATGGTATCTGCCGGCGAGAAAGATATTTGTTTTTTTTATGATCGCAAAGGTAAGGAAAAAGCAGCCGAAATTAAAGCTAAAGCTTGCGTTACTACCGAAGAATTAAAACAATTTGTTCCGCAGAATGTGATTGTTCTAATCAACGAGAATCCGAAAATTGCATTTATTAAATTGAACGAATATATGTATGCCGAAAAAAAACCGGTTGCCGGTATTGATGCCACGGCTAAAATTGCTGAGAGTGCCAAAATCGGGCAAAACTGCCATATCGGCGCAAACGTGGTGGTGGAAGATAATGTTGAAATCGGTGATAATTGTATAATTGAACCGAATACGGTTATTTGCCACGATTGCAAAATCGGAAAAAATTGCAAAATAGGCAGTAATGCCTCCATTGCGTACAGCATAATAGGTGATAATTGCTACATATATACCGGTGCACGTATCGGATTTGACGGTTTCGGTTTTCAGCTTATGAATTATCAGCATCACCGTATTCCGCAATTGGGGCGTGTTATTATCGGCAACGATGTGGAAATAGGCGCAAATACGTGTATTGACAGAGGGGCTCTTGATGACACGGTTATCGGTGACGGAAGCCGCATAGATAATTTGGTGCAGATTGCTCATAATGATAAGCTGGGACGCGGTTGTGTGATAGTTGCTCAGGTGGGAATTGCCGGCAGCTGTACCTTGGGCGATTTTGTTGTTTTGGGCGGACAAGTCGGTTTGGCTGACCACTTAAATATCGGCAGCGGCGCGCAAATTGCCGCGCAATCCGGTGCGATGCGCGATGTTGAAGCCGGAGCGGTGGTAATGGGTTCTCCGTGCGTTCCGTTTAAAGATTTTATGCGTCAGGTTTCATTTTTACAGAAAAATTCTAAAAAATAGAGGAAAAAATGTCAGAAAATAAAATTTATAATATTGATGAAATTATGAAAATGCTTCCGCATCGTTATCCTTTTTTGTTGGTTGACAGATTGGAAGTTGAAGAAGCAGGCGTTAAAGGAATTGGTTTGAAAAATTTAACAATGAATGAGTTGTTTTTCCAAGGACATTTTCCCAATAATCCGATTATGCCGGGGGTTTTGCAGATAGAAGCAATGGCGCAGACGGCCGGTTGTATTGTTATGAGTGCTGATGAAAATTATGCTGAAAATAAGCGCAGCGTGCTGTTTATGTCGGTTGAAGGCGTAAAGTTCCGTAAGCCGGTGCGTCCGGGGGATCAGCTCAAAATGCACTTGGAAAAAATCAGGGAACGCCGCAATATATTTGTATTTAAAGGTGTATCAACGGTTGACGGACAAGTGGTGTCGGAAGCTGAATTGACGGCGATGATTATATAAAAAAATTGTCAGTATCGTTTACAAGGGTTTTTCCTGAATGCTAGGCGTAACGGAAAAATCCTTTTTTATTGTGCCGGAAGTTTTCTGCTTGCAATTATTTACAATTAATATAATATAACTTTTGCAGGCGAGAGGTCGTCTGCGGAGTATCGTAACTCCTTCCAATAGAATAACTCCTCAGAACGGGGAGCTTGCTGAATATGTTGAATAAGCAGGACTGGCTATTGGCAGTTACGAACTCCCCACCTTGAAGTGATTTAAGGTGGTTTTTGTTTTAACAAAAGCAAATAAGGAAGTTTATGACAATGTCAAAGAGAGAATATTTGGTCGATAAGCAAACAATGAAAGAAATCGGCTATGAACTGTGGAAAATGCGGGTTGAAAGAAATATGTTTCTGCATCAGGTAACTATGCGCACCGGCATACCGGCACGCGATATAGAGGGAATGGAAATGGGGCGTTATGTGCGTTATCGGTATTTACGGGGGTTAATAGCTTTTTACGGTAAAGA
This sequence comes from Alphaproteobacteria bacterium, assembly GCA_017471705.1. Taxonomy (GTDB): domain Bacteria; phylum Pseudomonadota; class Alphaproteobacteria; order RF32; family CAG-239; genus RUG410. The sequence goes on from JAFUSH010000040.1 coordinate 29,283, forward strand.
AATGAAAATAATTTTCGAATGAAATAGAAAAAACTTGACAAAATATTTTTATAAGCTAACATAGCTTATATTTCCTAACTTTTAATTATAAATAATTATGAACGAAAACAAAAAGATGTTCGGACGCTCGTACGTCCCCGTAAAGAACACAGTGATTCTTGCCTACTTCCAGTATGATGAGGCAGGCAAAGTATTTTACACGATGAAGGCGGTCGGCAAGCTCATCAACCGCAAGAAGCCGATATCTCCGGAGAATGTGGAGGTTTTCGACAAGCACGGAGCTTTCTACCTCTACAGCGATGAACCTCTGATGACGGTTGACGGTAAGCAGCGGTGTCTGCCCAAGGCGGTGCTGACCTGCGCTCTATCCGATGACCCGAAGGAGCTTGAGAACGCTCTGGCGAAGCTGGCCGGTATTTTGCGTCACTCGCGTCCCTTTACGAAGGTGTATAATGAAGTCCGCTAACCGTTACTCTCCCGACCTTAACCGGTCCGGAGAGTTTTTTTATCTTTTGTTTAAATTTTTTATTGTGAACTCTTGCATAGGAAAAATCGACTCCCTATATACAGTTTTAGAAAAGTAAAAAGGAGGATTTTTTCTATGAGTAATAAAGTTATAGGTATTGATTTGGGTACAACCAATTCTTGCTTTGCCGTTATGGACGGTAAAGAAGCCAAAGTTTTGGAAAATTCCGAAGGGGCGAGAACAACTCCTTCTATGGTGGCATTTACCGATACCGAGCGCTTGGTCGGTTATCCTGCAAAACGTCAGGCGGTCACCAATCCTGAGAATACCTTGTTTGCTATTAAAAGATTAATCGGACGTCGTTTTGATTCGGCAGAAGTGGCAAAATTTAAGGAACATTCACCGTTTAAAATTGTTTCCGGTGATAACGGTGACGCTTGGGTGGAAGCAAAAGGGCAAAAATATGCTCCGTCACAGATTTCAGCAATAGTTTTGCAAAAAATTAAGGAATATGCCGAAAGTTATTTGGGTGAGAAAGTAGAAAAAGCGGTGATTACCGTTCCGGCATATTTTAACGATTCACAGCGTCAGGCTACCAAAGATGCCGGTAAAATCGCCGGATTGGAAGTTCTGCGTATTATCAACGAGCCGACAGCGGCAGCGCTTGCTTACGGTTTGGATAAAAAAACTTCCGGTACAATCGTAGTTTATGACTTGGGCGGCGGTACTTTCGATGTTTCTATTTTGGAAATCGGCGACGGCGTGTTTGAAGTTAAGGCTACTAACGGTGATACATTCTTGGGCGGTGAAGATTTTGACCAAAGAATCGTTAATTATTTGGCTGATGAGTTCAAAAAAGAGCAGGGTATTGACTTGCGTTCCGACAGATTGGCTTTGCAGCGTTTGAAAGAAGCCGCCGAAAAAGCTAAAATAGAACTTTCGGCTACTACACAGACCGAAGTTAATTTGCCGTTTATTACCGCAGACAGCACCGGTCCTAAACACTTAAATATTAAATTAACCCGCGCTAAACTGGAATCTTTGGTGGAAGATTTAATCGAGAAAACAGCAATTCCTTGTCAAAAAGCTTTATCAGATGCCGGTTTGAAAGCCAGCGACATCAGCGAAGTTATTTTGGTCGGCGGTATGACACGTATGCCGAAGGTTCAGGAAAAAGTTAAAGAGATTTTCGGCAAAGAACCGCATAAAGGCGTTAATCCTGATGAAGTTGTAGCTGTTGGTGCCGCTATTCAAGGCGGTGTGCTGATGGGTGATGTTAAAGATGTATTGCTTTTGGATGTTACCCCGCTGTCACTCGGTATTGAAACTTTGGGCGGTGTGTTTACGCGTCTTATTGACCGTAATACCACTATTCCGACCAGAAAATCACAAGTATTTTCAACTGCCGAAGATGGACAAACCGCAGTTACCATTCGCGTGTTCCAAGGCGAACGTGAAATTGCCGCACACAATAAATTGCTCGGTCAGTTTGATTTGGTGGGTATTCCTCCGGCGCCGCGCGGTATGCCGCAAATCGAAGTTACCTTTGATATTGACGCCAACGGTATCGTGAACGTTTCGGCGAAAGATAAGGCAACCAATAAAGAACAGGCTATCCGTATTCAAGCTTCCGGCGGATTGAGCGAAGATGAAATCAATAAGATGGTTAAAGATGCCGAAGCTAATGCCGAAGCCGATAAACAAAAGAAAGAAGTGGTTGAGGCTAAAAACCGTGCTGAAGGTTTGGTTCACGAAGTTGAGAAAAACCTGAAAGAGTTCGGCGATAAGGTTTCTGATGCTGATAAAGAGAATATCAAAAAAGCAGTTGAAGATACCAAAGCGGCAATGGAAAAAGAAAATCTGGAAGATTTGAAATCCAAAACCGATGCCTTAATGCAGGCTTCAATGAAACTCGGCGAAGCGATGTATAAGTCGCAGCAAGCGCAAGGTGCGCAAGGTGCGGCTCAGGGTGCCGATACCGGTTCTGCCGGAGAAGCCCCTAAAGATGAAAATGTGGTGGATGCCGATTTCGAAGAAGTCAAATAAAAAACTCGTATAACGGGCTATTACTTGAAAGCTTTCTTGCTTATGTACCTTTTGTTGTACACTGCGCAAGAAAGCTTTCTTCGTACTATCCTCGTTCTCCGAGTTTTTTGCGAAAAAGTCTTTTTCTGTTGGTCTCGTTATACGAGTTTTTCTGTCCTTAAGAAAGCTTTCTGCGTACTATCCTCGTTCTCCGAGTTTTTTGCGAATACACCGCGACAGTCGGCAAACTGCGTATATGAGACATTATAAGAGTCTTTTGTGCAGTTCTAAATCTTCAGCAAAATCGGATTTTTAATTTCCGGTTTAGTGTCGGAAATTTCAATAGCAGACAATAAATTTTGTTTGGCTTTTTCGTATTGTTCTTCGCTTTGATAGTGAACCATTGCCAATGGTTTGTTATTATCCGCATAATCACCGATTTGTGCAAATTCCGAATATCCGGTAGATAAATCAAGTTTTTGTTCCGGTGCGGTGCGACCGCCTTTCATTTCAATAATACTCAAGCCGACGGCTCTGGTATCCATTGCACTTACATAGCCTGATTTTTCTGAGAATATCGGTTTTTGATGAGCGGCTTTCGGCAGATAGGTTTCATATTTTTCGACAAAGTCTTTCGGACCGCCCAAAACAGATACCATAGCAGCAAATTTTTCCAATGCCGCTCCGGAAGCAATAACCTTTTCAATCAGCGAATCGGCGGTGTTTTCGTCGGCACAGCGTTTGCATTTAATCAATAATTCTTTACAAAGAGTTTGCGTAATAGTATTAAGGCGCGAATCGATTTTTTTGCCCTGCAGATAATCTACCGCTTCCTTAACTTCCAATGCATTACCGACGGTTGTTCCCAAAACTTGATTCATATCGGTCAAAACGGCACGGGTTTCTGTGCCTGCTCCGTTTGCAACATCAACTATGGATTGCGCCAAGTTTTTGGCATCTTCAAAATTATTCATAAAAGCGCCGTTTCCGCATTTTAAATCCATAACCAAATACTGTAAGTCAGCGGCCAATTTTTTTGAAAGAATCGATGCGGTTATTAAAGGAATTGATTCTACAGTAGCGCAGACATCGCGGACGGCATATATTTTTTTATCGGCCGGAGCCAAAGAAGCGGTTTGCCCGATGATGGCACAGCCGACATTTTTTACGGTTTTCTTAAACAAATCTTTATCGGCTTGGGTGTTATAGCTTGGAATTGCCTCCAGTTTATCAACCGTTCCGCCGGTATGTCCTAATCCGCGTCCGGCAATCATCGGAACATATACATCGCAAGCTGCCAGAATCGGAGCCAACATTAAACTGACTTTATCACCGACACCGCCGCTTGAGTGTTTATCGACAATAGGCTTATCAAATTCATTCCACTCCATTTTATCTCCGGAATCGCGCATTGCCAAAGTTAAATCAATGGTTTCACGGCGATTAAATCCGTTTAAAAATATTGCCATAGTTAAAGCTGCTATTTGTACATCGTTAACCGATTTGTTGATAATGCCGTTAACAAATTCATTGATTTGCTCTTTTGATAGCTCGTTTTTGTCGCGTTTGCAGCGGATGATTTCTTGCGGTAACATCTGTTAATCCTCTTCCAAAAATTTTTGAATAAGCATACCGAGTTTAACTGATGATTTTTGCACCTGTTGCAACACATCATCGTGGTCTTGCTGTTTATCGGTAAGTCCGGTGCAAAGATTGGATATGACGGAAATTCCCAAAATTTTTATGCCTTTATGAACCGCCGATATAACTTCGGATACGGTTGACATACCCACGGCATCGGCTCCGAATGATTGAAACAACCGTACCTCGCTTTTGGTTTCATAATTAGGACCTAAAACCATCATATAAACACCTTCCGGTACAGTAATATTTTCTTGAGCCGCAATTCTTAAAAATTTTTGCCGCATATCATAGTCATAGGCGTTGCTCATATCAGGAAAATACGGAGCTTCGTGTTGTCCGATAAGAGGGTTAAGACCGCTTAGATTAATATGGTCACGGATAAGCAGTAAACTGCCGGTCGGAAGCGATGTTCTGAGCGAACCTGCGGCATTGGTGACAATCATTTGCGTAATTCCCAACTTTTTCAGCATAAGAATAATTGCATCAATAATTATCGGATCTATACCTTCGTAAAAATGAAAACGCCCCTGCAGGCACAGTACATTGTGTTTGCCGATTTTTCCGGCATAAAAACGTCCTTCGTGTCCGGCAACCGTAGGAGTAGGAAATTCGGGAATTTCAGAATAAGGTATGATGAGAGGATTTTTAATTGCAGAAATCAGTCCCCCCAAACCGGAACCCAAAATGATGGCTGTATCAGGCTGAAAATTTTCCAGTTTGTTTTTAAGATATTCAAAAGCATTTTCTAGCATTTTATGTCTCCCGCTTTAAAATTATGGGGCAACAATTGTTGCAAAGTATATGTCTTGATATTACCGTTTAAATCGGCACTGTGAATCATTGTTTTTTCGGTGCCGAATTCGGCGATTTTTTGTAAACAGTTGCCGCAAGGTAAAATACATTCGGTATCGGCAATTATTAAGATTTCGGTGATGGTTGTTTCACCGTCTGCAATCATTGCCGCAACAGCTCCGGCTTCGGCACAGGTTCCGCAAGGATATGAAGCATTTTCAACGTTACACCCTCCGTAAATTTTGTTGTTTGCGGTTAAAACGGCGGCACCTACTTTAAACTTTGAATAAGGAGCGTAAGCATTAAGACGGCAATTTTGCGCTACTTGTAAAAGTTCATTTTTCATAGCCATATTTTTTACTCCGAAGTTGAAAAATGTGTTGATTTATTGTAAGAATATTATACATTAAAAGTCAAGAATATCTTAAAATCAATGAGGGAGACGTTGATGAAGAAAATAATTTTGATATCTTTATTGATAGTGATTTTGGCGGTTGGCGGCTTTTCGTTTTATTTATCTAAAATGGATTGGAACGTGCATAAAGAGAGGTTGGCCGCGCAACTTTCCGAAGCTATGGGAAAGAAAATTAATTTTTCGGGTAATTTAAAAGTAGAGCTTTTCCCTCATCCGCAACTTTCGGCAAATGACGTTGAGATTATCAATCCGCAAAATAACGAGAGATTGGCGGTTATACATAAATTGGATACCGAAATCACATTGTCATCTTTGTTAAAAAGAAAACCCGATGTGCAATCTCTCTCAATGGACGGGGTTGAAGTTTGGTTTAAGTTTGATGAACAGGGTATCAGTAACTGGCATCAAAGCAATAAATCCGTTTCATTTACGGAACAATCCGGTTTTAATTTGCATAATTTCGGTATTCAGAAATCAACAGTTCATATAAATCATCAAAAATACAATATTGCATTTGATTTAACGAACTTTAATGCCGATGTTCAAGCAGCGGGTATTGACGGACCGTATCGTATGGACGGAAGCTTTTTGAAAGATAATGAACGATACGGAATAGCATTAAGCGTAGATTCATTATCTCAACTGGAAGATGTCAGTATGAGTTTGGCAATTACTCATCCGCAAACCGAAAGTAAATTTCGTTATGACGGCAGCTATAATGCTTCGGTTGACGGTATGAAAGGGGTTTTAAGCGGACAATCGCAAAGAACGGCAGATTGGGTTAACAGTATTTTGGGTGATAAAATTATACGCGATGAATACAACGAGCCGATTATTTTTTCGGCAGATGTCGAATCCGATACCATAACAACCGTTTTGAATAATTTGGTAATAAAATTTGATAAATTGTTTGAAGGAGCCGGAAAAGTAAATATAACGGCACCTTCAAAAGATAAAAAAAGAAAGGTCGATATAAAATTCCAACTTGTTAATTTAAATTTTCGCCCTTTGAAGAAGCTTATTTCGGATAATTTTAAAGAAATTCAAAAAGGACGAAAATATGAGCCGGATACCAATTTCGATTTATCTTATGATATATCATCAGAGAGAGTGATTGTAAGCGATGGTCCTTTGGGGACTTTTGAGAATGTTATGGCCAAAGGAAGATGGACGGATAATATTTTTAATTTGGATGACTTTTATGCGGCTTGTCCGGGAAATATTGTTTTGAGCTTGAAAGCCGGATTAACCGAAAAAGAAAGTGAGCCGAATTATTATATCGATGTGGATATTAACGGTCAGAATTTACTTTCGTTTATAAATGCGTTGGGATTTAAATTGAAATCTCCGAAACAATCATCTTATCGTGAAGCCGATCTTAAGTTCAGCGTACAGGGTGACGGCAACGTCATAAATATTGTCGGCAGCGAATTGAAATTGGATAAAGCCAAAATTGATGCTAAAGTATCAATTGATATGGCAAATTATGAATACTATTTTGAGATTGATGCCGATACATTAAACTTGGATAATTATATTTTTCCGCTGACAACGGAAGACGATGAAACTATGCAGGAATTGATAGTGGCGGATACCAAACGTTTTGAATGGATTAAAAATAATAAAGCGGAAGTATCGGTTAGAGCTAAAAGTGCGACGTATAAAGGAATTTCCGGTCGTAATTTTGAAGTAAGTTTTGTCACCGACGGAGCCGGATTGATAACTGTTGAGTATGCATCAATCGAAAATATGTTGAATAGCGGTATCGAACTTTCGGGAATTATAAATAATTTCGGTGATGATAATATGAGTTTCAGCGATGTAACCTATGATATAAAGTCTTCCAATATTAAATTATTGGCGGATAAACTGGGTATCAGATTGCCGAAATGGCCGATTTTTGAACAAAGTAATTTTACCGAAACCGGTGTTTTGGTCGGAAATTTACAGAAAATTTTGGTAAATTCCCAAACCAAAGCGGGAGAGCACTCTTTCAGATATGACGGAATATTAAACGAAAGTGACGGAAAGTTGGATTTTGACGGTGAAATGCTGCTTAAAACCGGACATATGGAAAATTTACTTAAATTATTGGTCGGCAATATAAGCGGTAAAGTATACAGAGGTCCATTGGTCGCAAACGCAAAAGTAAAAGGTAATGCCCAAAACTGGACGGCAGAAAATGCCGATATTCAGATGGGTATTGATAAGTATACGGCAAATGTTAACATTTCGGAAAGCGGAAAGATTTATAAAATTACCGGAAATGTTAAGACTACTGAACTCAATTTACAAAATTGGATAAACGTGCAGAGAACCAGAACACTGCCTAAGTTAAGTACCGCCGAAGAAAATAATTTTATTGCTCAGCCGAATTTTAACGGAGATGTTATAAATTACAACAGTTATAAGAGTGTGGCTCTGGATATTGATTTGAACGCGCAAAAGAGTTCGTACGGCGATTATGCTATGAGCAACTTAAAAACTCATATATCAAATGAACAAAACACTTTGCTGTTCCAAAATTTGAGTTTTGAAAATAAAAATCATAAGGTATCGGGTTCTTTGCAAATAAGTTATGCTCAAACTCCGCAAATGAAGGGGAAACTGCTTATAACGTATCCTAAAATTATGAATCTGGGCGGAAAAATCTATTCTCTGAATTTGGAAAATGTTGCGATAGATACTGATTTCGAAACTTCGGCCGAAACGGTTGCCGATATGGTAAAAGGGCTAAAAGGTAAGGCCTCTGTTTCCGGTGATTCTTTGAAATTTAAAGGTATAAATTTAGATGTTATAGAAAAAGATTTGCAAAGCAGAGAGTATTCAAAGGGATTATACCAATTAATCAGAGAAAATATTCAAAGCGGTGAAACATCTTTCGGAAAGTTTAAATCAGATGTCGTGATGAGTAACGGAGTTGTAACGTCTTCACAAAGCGTTTTCAAAAACGATACAACAAATTTAAATGTCAGCGGAAGCGTTAATTTGAAAGAATGGAAGATTAACGAGGTGTTCACGGTAAATTATCCTGATTTAAAAGATATTCCAAGTTACTCATTTTCTTTTACTGGTATGCTTAATAAGCCTGCGGTTGATATAAGAATTGAGGAAATAGCAAACAAATATGACAGTCACTGGAAGAAAATAGAAGAAGAGCAAAAACAGAAACAAGAGGAAATCAGACAGCAACAGATTGAAAAAATCGAAGAATTGCAAGGTAAAATATCTACGGTGTCGGAAAAAGCAACCACAGTGCTGAAAGAAGCTGAGGATAGTATGAGTAAACGTCTTACGGATGCTATTGTCGATAAGTATAAAGCCAAGATAGAAGAAATTAATACCATAAACAGCTCTATGGAAGATATTAAAGTTAAACTATCAGGTAATATAACCGATGAAGATATAGTAACTTACGGCAACGATATTGAAAATTATAATTCGCAGCTTTCCGGTATTTCTTTTGAAATTCAGGCTTGCAATCAGGAAGATGTTGACAATAGAAAAAGCGAACTTACGGAGCGAAATAATGATATTTATTCTAAGGCAAATAATTTGTATAATGAATTTAAAGATATGTGGAGAGATGACAGTGAGCAACTGTCACAATACAATTCTTTGAATTATCTTAACGAAAATGAAGATTTGAATGATAAAAACTTATTGCTTCAGGAAAATAAGGATTCGATAGAAGCTGTTTATTCCGATGTGATGAATAAATTCAATCAGTTGGATACGGCAGAAAAAGTGAGCGAAAAACACGAACTGGCAGTGTCTATTGATAAGTTGATTAATCAGCAGGAAGATATATATTCACAAATGCAAGGTATTCGCAAATCCGTATCTGAAAGTTTATTACGGCTTATAGATGAAAGACGAAAGTCTTTTGAAGAACAGAAACGTCAAGAAGAGGAAGAAAGACAAAAACAGGCCGAGATAGATGCTCAGAATTTGCTTATAAACAATAATCCGAATCCGGTTGTTGACGATTTACCTGAAATTATGGAAAATATAAGTATTTCAGCGGAGCAAAACGATACCGGAAATGATGCAATTCAGGATAATAATATTGAGCAAAATACGGTATCATCGCCGGTAAGCCGAGGGAGAATAATTACCCAGTATGATAAAAATAAACCTGAAAATACACAGGATAATAAACCGACGGGAAGCGGGTTACTTACTCCGGTTGACGGAGCCGTGCAAAAAGTAAGCGGAAGTATCAGTGTAAAATAAAAATTTAACAAGGAGAGAGAAATGACCAAAAGACCAGAAGTGTGTGTGTTACCCGTAGCGGGGCTTTCCACGCGTAATTTACCTACAACCAAAGTTTTACATAAAGGGTTTATGACTCTTGATAATAAACCGGTTATTCAGTATGCCGTAGATGCTTGTGCCGAAGCAGGAATCAAAGAAATAGTGTTTATATACAGTGATGATGCGTGTAAGCATATGTTCAGTAAGTATTATTCTCCGTTTCCGGAATTGGAGGAACATTTGGTCAAAAAGAAAAAAGATGATTTGCTGAAAGCCGTAAAAGAAATAATTCCGGCCGGTATGAAATTTTCTTTTGCGCGCCAAAGCGAACCTAAAGGAAACGGTCACGCTGTTTTAATGGCTAAAGAAATTATAGGTAATCGTGATTTTGCCGTTATGTGGGTTGATGATGTATATATAAATTTACACGGTGACGGGGTTATGAAGCAGTTAGCCGATGTTTATGAAGAAAAAGGCGGAATTGTTGAAAATATTATGGAGTGTCCGCGTGAAGAAATGGTGCGTTACGGTGCTTTGGTGGGGGCAAAACGTGAAGGCAATGTTGTACGGGCAACCGGTTTGGTGGAAAAACCTAAGCTGGAAGAAGTTCCTTCCAACTACGCCTCGATGGGACCATATATTATTCCGAATGAAGTCTTAGATATATTGCCGGAAGTAACTAAAGGTTCAAATGGGGAAATAAATCTTACCGATGCGCTTAATTTGGCAGCAATGAGAGGTATGCCGATATATGGTGTTTTAACTAAAGGTATGCGTTTTGACTGCGGTACAAATGTTGACTTGCAGAAAGCTAATATAAAATTGAGTTTGATGAACAGCGGAGAATTGAGAGCATATACGCGTAATTTGCTGGATACAATGGATATATAATTAAAGCGTATTTTAGTAAAAAACACGCCCCTTGCTTTTCGGCAAGGGGTGTATTTCATTTTTTAAGACTTTGCAGATAATTTTGATACCAATTTTCGGCATTGGTCAGATAAGCACGGCACTTATTTATATCAAAATGCGTAAATTCATCTTCCAATCCCTTGTGGGCATCAATGTAAACATCTTGCATACAGTAGCCTTTTTTGTTGGTTTGGGCTATTTTATGCAATTCTTGCTCAACATTATCCGGAGTGATTCCTCCGGCGTATCCCTGCAGTACATCTATAAAGGCCGGTTCATCACGGGTAGCGGGAACAATTCCGGCTCCGAATGATTCATCAAACAGGCAATCAAATTTGACATTGCGTATATACAGCTCTTGAATCAAACGTTTGTTGCTCTGATTGTATGAAAGAATGAAGCGGTGGCGCGGAAAACGACGGATAACCTTTTCCAGTTTGTCAATATCAGGTGTTTTTTCTCTGCCGATTTTGAAGTTTAATTGTACCCTTTGAAAAAACGGCGAATCGTCATTGTAATCAAAAAGTAAGAATTCTTCCAGTTCGGGAGCGACAATCCCCTGACCAAAATCCTCAACCCATTGCAAATTGACGTGCAAAGCAGCATTAATGGTTGTACGTCGGTGCAACAATAAACCCCACAATGAATAAATCCAATCATAACGGGGAGTACCGTAGGCGGCTTTTTTGTTTGATACCTGCACGCCTATTTCCGCGCGCGGAAATTCATTTAACAAGTTTAAAAGTTCGGGAATGGAAGTTGTTTCATTACAACCCGAACAGGTAATAAATTTCAGTTTCATACTCACATATTAATTTGTAAAACAATAATCAAAAAAAACAGAGGCATTATACAATTCAGCTCTTATTTGTCAAGGTGCAAATTTATGTTTGACAAGCTTGCCATATAAGAGTAAACTAAAGAATTAGAGTAAAAATTAAAAAGATATAAATTTTGTATAATTATGGATGAAAATGAAATGGTAAAGCGTGCCTTCAAAGAAGCCACGCCTGTCGCTCGCAGAGTTGCTGCGCAGCGTATGAGAGACGGTAAATCTTTTGCCGAAATCGAAGACGAATTTATCAATATTATAGGTATTGAAAGTCCGTTGTATGATTCGATGAAAGAATCTCTGGTTGACCACATTCAGCGTCACGGTCTTAATGCAGTTGCATTGGAATACTTTGATGAGTTTGTGCAGGTAGAATATTTTACCAAGCACGCTTATCAAAAAGTTCTTAAAAAAGTTCGTCACGCGTATGTGGATATGGAACACCGAATTAACGATGCGGATGCCAAGATTGCCAAAGCAGGTGATAATTATCTTGAAAAAAACAAACTGGAACAAGAGAAAAAGAAACTTGACACGTCATTGAAAAATTTGGAGTATCTGATTTCTAAAATTACGGAATATCTGCAAAAAGTCGATGATTTGTCTTCTGTTGTTTATGATATGATAATGCAAGGTAAGTCACCTGATTTTGAAGCTTGGCGTGATAAGATGATTATTCAGGATATTTTGTTTGAAGAAAACAAACAGTTCTTGAAACAATCATTGCATCATCTGGCTGTTTTGGAACAAAATAAGTGTAAATTAGGCGTAGATGATTTGCGTTTGCTTTTGTACCATAAACAGGGTTGTCGTCGCGAGAAACTTTATCGCAAGGTTGAGGAATGGATAATTAAAATCTATTATTCGCTGGATACGGAAGATGAACGTCGTTATATCTATAAAGATATATGTTTGTTCATTGAAGAGGTTGTCCCTATGGCCGGATATATTTCGCCGATGATTATTCATTTTATCCTTGACCGTGATTTCGTCAGTGAGGATAGCCGTAATTTGTTGATGAAAATAAAGCCTGTAGTTGCTCATTTGTATATGACATCGCTGATTGTAACTCCGCTTCGCCGGATGTATGATAGAGCGGTTGAGAATTTGAGCAAAGAATCATTGAGCGAATCCGATATTTATGTGATGGAAGTTATGAAGCTCTATAATCCTAAAATTGTTTCGGATGTTGTCAACGAATTTTTGAGCAGCAGATCTCATTAAAAAAAGACGATTGTTTATATGTTTTCGGACATATAACAATCGTTTTTTTTGTTATTTGGTTTTAGATTGATTGAATTTAGAGTTTGCAGATATATATAGACTGTGTTCGCAAACGGCAGTGATGTTCTTTAAGCAATTAAATTCTAAATTGTTCGTTTGGAATCGGCACAAAAAAGCATCGTAAAAGATTAAATAATCGAAAAAGATTATTTTACCGAGTATGCTGCGTGTCAGGCCTTGTTTGTGATGTTATTTAGATAAGGTTTGGTATATTCTTATCATATTATCTTTTGAACCATAAAAAGGCGGAGAAGGGAGCGTTTTTTATGCTCCCTTTTTTGTTGAGATGTATAAAATTATAAAAATTGTTTTCTTTTGTATTTATAAAGGTATACTCGGACTATCGGTGGAGGTTGAAAATGGTAAGAATATTTTACGGTATGTTATTTTTGTGCGGATTGATTTTTTCGGCAAATGCACAAGAGGCAGAGGTTTCAACGGCAGAATCTTCGGGTGAAATTCAGGAAACACAGGATGTAAATTCTTCGGAAGAAACTGTTTCAGAACAATCGGTGGAAGAAGAACCGGAAGAAGAGGTCGTTTATGTTGATGCCGAAGTTTTTTCTCCGTCTTTTATGAAAAGTTTGCTGGAGTGTAAACCGGATACAGAAAGTAACTCTGAAAATCAGGTTGAGATTGCAGGTAAAAAAGACCAACGTTGTCTGATAAAATATGCTAATTTTGATTTGAACGTTCCGTTTACATTGTTGGGTAATATTCATAGTTTTGAAGATGTGGAAACACTTTTGAAAAATAAAGATATTGCGCATTATAATTATCGCGCCGATTATATTTATGACGGTTTGGTTTATGCTTTGTCGGCGTGTTCTGATAAGAAAGACTATTATGGTAAACAGGAAGAATTATCCGATGAATATGTTACAATAATCAGAGGGCTGAGTTCAGAATTTATAAACGGTATATGCACGATAAATTTACAAAATACACAAAGCATTGAAGGGGTTGACAGTGATTTCGGAGTTATTTGCACTTTACCATACAAGGAAATAAAAAATTTGGAGCCGTATTTTAAGGATATAGTGGAAAAATACGGAGAAAAACGCGGTTTCGGAGCCGATGGACATATTATGGTAAAACCGGCGGAACAAAATAAGACGACACACGAAGGTGATATAGCTCTGATGTATTATATGCAAAAAAACGGATTTTGTAAAAAGAATTCCGAATAAGTCAGAGATAATGAATAGCTTCGAGAGCGGCTTTTGCTCCGCATCCGGCGGCAATTACAGCCTGCCGATAGGGAGTGCAAACATCACCGGCGGCAAAAACACCGGCAATATCGGTGGCGCAACTGTGTGCTTTTGTAACGATATATCCTCCGGCATCAAGATGTAAATAACGCCTGAACATTTCCGTGTTGGGATGATGTCCGATTGAAACAAAAACACCGGCAATATCCAAATATTTGCGTTTATCGCTCTTAACGTTACGAATCTTGATACCGCTTACTTCCAACGGATTTTCCGTACCGATTATTTCATCAACGACATTGTTCCAGAAGATAGTTATTTTGCGATTTTCAAATATACGTTGCTGCATAATTTGCTCGGCATTGAATGAGTGCCGGCGATGGATGATGTACACTTTTTCCACGTAGTTAGTCAGGTACAAAGCTTGTTCAAGAGCGGAATTTCCGCCTCCGATTACGGCAACTTCTTTTCCGCGGTAAAAAAAACCGTCGCAGGTTGCGCAAGAAGAAACTCCGTGACCGATATATTTTTGTTCACTGGGTAATCCCAGCCATTTTACAGAGGCACCGGTTGCGATTATGATGGACTTTGATATAAATGAGTTACCGCCGGCAGAACTGCAAACAAAGGGGTTATCATAAAAATCTACTTCGGTAATTTCATCGTCAATAAGCTTAACACCCATATTTACGGCTTGTTTATAAATACGTTCCATTAAATCAAAACCGCTCAGGGGTTCGGCAAAACCGGGAAAATTTTCTACCCAACCGGAGCGAATCAATTGTCCTCCTTTGTTCGCACCGGTTACAATCAGAGAATTTATACCGGCTCGCGCCGCATAAATTCCGGCGGTGTATCCGGCAGGTCCGGAGCCCATTATCAATAAATCAGATTTATATTCGGCCATTTTTTTCTCCTTTTGCAACAAAAATAATTATATTCAGTGTTTTTTCAATGTTGCGCGATATATTTTTAAAAGCCCGAAAAAATAACTTGCTTTTCTGATAAAATTGATTAGATTGTAACCCAGACTATGGTAAAATTTTTTAAGGAGATATAAAATGCCTTCAGTTATAAATGATTCTTGTATTAAATGCGGTACTTGCGCCGGTATATGTCCGGTAAGCGCTATGCATTTGAGCGATAGCCAGATGGTTATTGATCCGGATACCTGCATTGATTGCGGCGCTTGCATTGCGGAATGTCCGGTCAGTGCTATTTGCAATGATGCCGAAGCAACTCCGGAAGCAATCAGCTTTAATGCAGAGCAATCAAAAATTTGTCCGAGTGCATAGTTTGGAAAGTTAATTAAAAAGCTCAGGCTCAGACCTGAGTTTTTTTATACGAGAAATACCGAAATGATTGACAATCACACCAATGATTATCTGCTGGATAAAAAAATCAAAATATTTCAGCCATCGAACGGATATCGTGCATCTAGTGACGCGGTTTTACTTTCGGCTATGCCGGAAAACAGTCTGAAAAATGTTAAAATTTTAGATGTAGGTTCGGGAACCGGTGCTGTTTCGCTTTGTTTGGCATATCGTCTGCAAAAAAATAATGTGCAAATATCCGGTTTTGAATTGCAGAAAGAACTGGTCAACCTGTCAAATAAAAGCGCGGAAGCCAACGGGTTTGATTTTGTGCATTTCTATCTGGCGGATATAAGAAATAAGATTGAAATACCGGAATATAAGCCGTGTTCGTTTGACGTTGTAATCAGCAATCCTCCTTACAGTGAGTGTGATATGCCGTCTCCGAATGAGTCAAAAGCCATTGCTCATAATCATCGCAATTTCAGTTTAGATAACTGGTTGGCTTTTTGTCTGAAATCGCTTAAACCATTCGGAAAATTATATTTAATAAACCGAGCAGAAGCTCTGGCCGGTATTTGTTCTTTTTTGCAGAATAAGGCGGGAAATATTACGATTTTGCCCATATATTCAAAACAAGAGCAAGTTGCCAAAAGAGTTATTGTTGCGGCACAGAAAGATTCTAAAGCTCCTTGTCGTATTTTACCACCTCTGATTATGCACGATTCTGCGGGAAACTATACGGCAGAGGGTGAAAAAATTTTAAGAAAAGGATTATCTTTCGGGGAATTAATCAATATTTAAGTTTATTTTCATATTTGTTATGGTATAATATCGGCAGTTTGCTGAAAGAGGTGCTTATGTTGAGATTTTTATTGATGTTGTTTTCAAGCTTGATGTTAAATATCAGTTTTTCTCAGGCCTTTATGCCGTCGTATCCTGACGGAGACGAGTATTTTAAATGTGTAAAAGCTACAAATGATTATGAAGGCTGTGCAAGTGAACAGGCTCGTCAAAGATTGAATACGGTAAAAAAGGAGTACAGAACAATTCTTACAAATCCCAATATTGTGGGTTGGCACGAAAAAATTTCCGATAATACCGTGACTCTCCGCGATATGTTTGAGAGTTGGACGGCTTTTCGCAATCGTTTATGTTCGCTTTCTAAAAAAGCGGCGAAGTATCTGGAACCTTTGATAGATGAAAAAATAGGATGTAATTCGTATTATATAACTCATCATCAAGATCATCTCAACAGCATTATATTATTGTTGACTAAAAATGTTCCGCAAAAAAGAAAAGAATTTAATTATTTGAAAATATATGATCACGATGATGAATATGAAGAGTGTATGAAAGGAAAAAATAATTCGAAATGCTTAGATGAAGAATTGAAGCGTTCTTCCAAAGGGATCAAGAATTTGTATAAAACATTGCTGGAAGATAATTTTGTCGGCAAGTGGAATAACGGGCCGGATTTAAAAAACGGTAACTATCGTGATATGTATGACAGTTGGATTGCTTATCGTAATCGGATGTGCTCGCTTTCCGTGTGGGCATATCAGGTTGGGTACGGTAAAAATGCATTGGGAGTAAATCAGTGTTTGCAATTTTTTAATCGCGAAAAGTTGGAAACCTTACAAAATTTATTAATGAGTGCAAATTCTGCTCTTGACGATGAATATGATGAAGACTTTGACGATGACGGCGGTGAAGCTGAAGGTAAAACTATAAAGCCGCTGGAAAGACGCTTTGACACCGAACAAAAAGCGGAAGATGTGTTGGAATCCGAGGAAACGGCAGAGCCTTTAATCAAAAAAGCAGAGCCTAAAAAACAAGCTCCGCAGAAAAAAGTGGAAGTTCCTGCTTGGGCTAGATAAATATACATACCTGTTAGTATAAAATATTTGTTGCTATTTGCAAGAACAGCAGATATACGTACTTGAAGGTATAGGTATATGTATATGTAAGGATTGGAGATGCGCAGAACCAAAGAAGATGCCGAACAAACCAGAAAAGCTATTTTGACTTCGGCGATGGATATTTTTTATGAGAAGGGATATTCCAAAACCACTTTTGATGAAATTGCTAAACGAATAAATTTGACTAAAGGTGCGGTATATTGGTATTTCAGAAACAAACCGGACATTGTTGCCGCTTTGATAAATGATTTTACCGCTCAGTATTTGGGAAATGTAAAAGATTTTGTTGCGGCACATCAACCGGTAAGTTTTGAAAGTATTATTGAAATGCAGCTTTTCAATAATAAACAAATCAGAGAAGATAAACGGTTCTACAAATTTTTATTCTTTATATCTTGTCAAATGGAATGGAGCGAGGCTATTATCAATAAAATACAGCCTTCAATAGAACAAACCAAACAAGTTACCCGTGCATTATTCATAGATGCCTTGCAAACTTTGCAAAAAGAAGAACAAATTCGTGCCGATGTGGATATAAGTCAAATATGTGAAATCTTGATGACTATGTATGGCGGTATGTTGGAGGCTTATTTTACCAAACGTCTCACCAATGATTTTGATGAACTGGTGAGAAATGGTTTTTCGTTGATTTTTAACAATATTAAGACAGAAGGTTATTAAAATGAAAATTAATTATCCGAATTTAAAAGAAGTAAGTAAAAAAATTGCGTTATTTATCTTATGCGTAGCGATAGGTTGGTATTTGAAAGGCAGATTATCACCGAGCGGACAATCTATGGGGTACGGTATGGGCGAAGTTTATATTTTGGCTCAAAAGGCACAGACCAAGGATATATCATCATCTAATAACAAAATTTCGTATATTGAAGCAATCAATGAAGTAAATTTACTGCCGCAAGTGACCGGCACTGTCGAAAATATATTATTTGAAGAAGGCAGCATAGTTAAAGAGGGGGATGTTTTATTTGAGATAGACCCTTCCAAATATCAAGCGGCATTCGATTTAGCCAAAGCAAAACTTGACAGCGCACAAGCCAATTTGGTAAAGGCTGAAAGAGATTATAATCGACAAGTAAAATTAAGTGATGAAAAATTCGCTTCCAAAGCAACTTTTGATATGTCAGAAAGTGCGTATTTGCAAGCCAAAGCTGCCGTGGAAGAAGCTAAAGCCAATCTTGATGTGGCAACTATTGACTTGGATAATACCAAAGTTGTGGCTCCTATCAGCGGTAAGGTCGGTAAAGCGCTGGTAACAAAAGGAAATTATGTGGTAGCTTCAAATGTGGTGTTGGCTAAAATTGTGCAAATAAATCCGATACGCATAAGCTTTTCCCTAACCGATAAAGAGATGGCCGCTCTTCAAACCAAGAATTATAAGGCAGAAGATTTAACGGCACAAGTTATTCTTCCTACGGGGGAAACAATACGTGAGAAAGTTGTTGCCACATTTTTTGACAATGCGGTCAATTCCAGCACCGCTACCTTGTCGGTATATGCCGATGTCGCCAATGAAGCGCACCGTCTTATTCCGGGAAATTACGTACAATCAGCCATATCTGATAACAAACCGGTTCATTCGGTGGTGATTCCGCAATCAGCAATTAATTACGATAAAGACGGTGCGTACATTTATATTGCTAAAGTTAACAGTGATAAAAGTCAGGAAAATGATTTACACGGAATAGCGGAACAACGCCGCATTGTTCTTGGAGATACGATTACCGGTTCGGATCAAGCTGTAATCAGCGGTCTGAAAGAAGGAGAGTTGGTTGTTATACAAGGAAATGTTAAAATACAGAATAATTCGCAAATTAAAATCGGTTTGGTAGAAAAATAAACAAAGGACAGTAGATAATGTTTTCAAAGTTTTTTATTGAAAGACCGCGTTTTGCCGTGGTGATAGCCATTGTTATGGCATTGGCTGGTATAGTTTCGGTTATGACAATGCCAATCGGAATGTATCCGGAGATTGCTCCGCCGGAAATCAGAGTTTCTACCAACTATTTAGGGGCAAGCGCAGAAACGGTTGCCAACAATGTCGGAATTCCGTTGGAAAAAGCTATTAACGGTATCGAGGATATGCTGTATATGTCGTCCAATTCATATAACTCCGGCGCTTATGATTTGAGTATCGCTTTTGAAACCGGAACCGACCCTGATTTGGATCAGGTAAAAGTGCAGAATCGTATTCAACAAGTGGTCAGTACCTTACCTAAAGAAGTTCAAGACGTGGGTGTTACTGTTCGCCGCCGCTCATCCGACATATTGGCATTTATACAGGTTACTTCACCAAATGGTACTTACGACAGCAATTTTCTTAATAACTATGTAGAAAACAATATTAAGATTGCAGTGAGCAGAGCATACGGCGTAGGAGAAGTAAATGTTATGGGCGCCGCTACGAGTATGCGCGTTTGGATAGACGCGGATAAAGCAACAGCTTTAAATATTCCGATTGATACGATAAAAACCGCCATTCAGAGCCAAAATGTTCAACCGTCGCTTGGTTCTATAGGTTCGGCTCCGGGAGACGGCAAGCAGGTATTGGTATATTCTTTGGAAACAAAAGGACGTTTAAATGATCCGAAAGATTTTGAGAATATCATTGTACGCACCGCGGAAGAAGGCGGATTGGTTCGCCTGAAAGATATTGCCCGTGTTGAATTGGGTTCGGAAAACTATTTGTTGCATTCCACAGTTGACGGTAAGCCTTCCGTGGCAATGATTATTAATAAATCATCGGGAGCTAATGCAGTTAATGCGATGAAAGCAGTGAGAGCCGAGCTGAAAAAGCTTGAAAGGTTTTATCCTGAAGATTTTGAATTAAAAATTTTTGTTGATACCACAGATTTTATTTTGGCTTCAATTGAAGAGGTTTTCTTTACTTTATTACTTACTTTTGTGCTGGTTGTATTGGTCTGCTACGTATTTCTGCAGGATTGGAGAGCAACTCTGGTTCCGTCCATTGCCATACCGGTATCCATTTTAGCCACCTTTGCCGTTATGAAAGTTCTGGGTTTTAACTTAAATATTCTGACGCTGTTCGGTCTGGTATTGGCGATAAGCTTGGTTGTGGATGATGCAATTGTGGTTGTGGAAAGAACATTGCATCTTATGCAAGAAGAGAAACTTTCTTCTAAAGAAGCTGCAATAAAGGCGATGGAACAGGTTTCCAGCGCGGTTATCGCCACAACTTTAGTGTTATTGGCAATTTTTGTGCCGATTGCTTTTATGGGCGGCATTACCGGAAAAATATATCAGCAATTTGCCATAACCATCAGTTTTGCAATTGCCTTTTCCGCCATAAATGCTTTAACCCTGTCTCCGGCAATGTCTGCCACGTTTTTGCGTCCGATACAAAAACATTCAACCGGATTTTTCGGATTATTTAACAGAATGCTGGAAGGGACAACTAATAAGTATTTGGTTATTATCGGATACATCGGACGTAAATTAAGCGTTATAGCGTTTATTTTAGGCATCATAGTATTAATGATTGTATTGTTTATGAAAATAACTTCAACTTCATTTTTGCCGAGTGAAGATCAAGGTTTAATAATGATTAATGTGCAATTACCCGAAGGTGCTTCAAACGTCAGAACCAAGGCTGTAAACGATAAAATCAGAGAAATAGCTCAAAAGGAGCCTTCTGTTAAATCCATATTGAATTTGGAAGGTTTCAGTATTATGGCAGGACAAGGCGAAAACGTAGGCTTTGGTGTATTATCACTTAAAAATTGGAGTGAAAGAACAGCAGATTCTGAATTTTCAACCAATATTTTAAGAAGATTATCCGCTCAAACCACCGGAATATCAGAGGCAAAAATTCAGATGTTTGAAATGCCGGCTATTCCGGGGTTAGGCTCAACCAACGCAATGGATTTCAAAATTCAATCGGTGGAAAGTTCGGATATGAACGAGTTGGAAAAGGTAGTTCAGAATTTTACCTCGCAAGCAATGGCGTTACCGCAAATAATGATGGCTTATTCTACTTTTAATGCTCAAACTCCGCACGCATATATTGAAATTGACCGTGAAAAAGCCGAATCCTTAGGAGTTGCCGTCGGAAGTATTTATTCTTCGCTGCAAACTTATGTCGGTTCAAGCTATATTAATGATATAAATATCGGAACGCAGGTTAATAAGGTAAAAATGCAAGCCGATTGGAAATATCGTAAAGATTTGAGCAGTTTGAATAAAATATATGTATACAGTAATAAGGGACAAATGGTTCCGTTAGGCAGTTTAATAAAAGTAAAAACAGTGCTGTTACCGCGCGGTATTGAGCGTTACAACCAATATCCGAGCGCAACCATTAACGCTATGGCACACGCTAATGTAAGCTCCGGCGAAGCTATGCAAGCACTTGAAGATTTGGCAAACAGAATATTACCGAAGGGTTACACCTACGCTTGGTCCGGTGCCAGTCTGCAAGAGAAGAACAATCAGGGGCAAATATATTATATAATTGCTTTTGCAATTTTATTTGCTTATTTGTTTATGGTGGCGCAATATGAGAGTTGGATGATTCCTCTTTCGGTGATGCTGTCGGTTACGGCGGCTATGCTCGGAGCTTTACTCGGTTTGTTTATTACCAAAATGTCGTTAAGTATTTACGCTCAACTCGGTTTGGTGCTTTTGGTAGGTTTAGCAGCTAAGAATGCTATTTTGGTGGTGGAATTTGCCAGAGATGCACATAATGAAGGAACTCCGATATTGAAAGCTGCCATTTACGGAACTAAAGAACGTTTCCGCGCAGTGCTGATGACGGCATTTACCTTTATTTTGGGTGTGGCTCCGCTGGTATGGGCAAGCGGAGCATCAGCCGGAAGCCGCAGCGCCGTGGGTGTGCCGGTGTTTTCGGGAATGATTGTCGGTACTATCGGCGGGTTGTTGCTTATTCCGTTAATGTATATTCTGGTGCAAAATATTACCGAATATAAAAAGAAGAAACAGAATGACTGAAATACGTTTGCAATGCGCCGAAATAATTCAGAAAATACTGGAAGATAAAGTTTTTTTCGGTGAGTTAAAAAACGATATTGCGGAAAGAGAACTGCCGTTTGCCAATATGCTGGTCTTGACCTCGTTGCGTTATTGGACGGCATTAAATGCGGTATTAAAAAAATATGTTACAAAAAAAATACCGCATAAACACAGATTGTCAGAATATCTTCTGAAATCGGCAATTTGCGAGCTTCTTTTTATGGAAACGGCTCCGTATGCGGTAATCAATCAAACAGTGCAAAACATAAAACAAAACTGTGATAAATTCTTAGGCGGAATGGCAAATGCGGTGCTGAGAAAAATAGCGGCGCAAAAAGAACAAATATTGAAAGATATATCCGATATTTCATTGCTTCCGGAGAGCTTTTTGTCTTTGCTGTCCGGATATTCCGAACAAGAAATAAAACAAATTTCCGAAAGTGCTAAAATAGTACCGCCGTTGGATATTACCGTAAAAAACGATCATACTCAATGGCTGCAAAAATTTACGGCAGATTTGTTGGCAAACGGAACATTGAGAATATATAATGCAACGAAAATACAAAATTTACCTGAATATGCTTCAGGAGAATGGTGGGTGCAAGATGTTGCTTCATCTTTACCGGTAATAATCGCCGGAGATATAAAAGGTAAAAAAGTTATCGACCTATGTGCCGCTCCCGGTGGAAAAACAGCGCAATTGGCTGCAAAAGGCGCAAATGTAACGGCGCTGGATATTTCCGATTGCAGAACGCAAACATTAAAACAAAATATGCATCGTTTAGGGTTTGATAGTGTGAAGGCAGTAGTTGCCGACGCTTTAGATTATATGAAAAACAGTACGGATAAATATGACGTCGTATTACTTGACGCACCTTGTTCGGCAACCGGAACATTTCGGCGGCATCCGGAAGTTTTGCATATAAAAAATATAACAGACGCGCAAGAACAGGCACATCTGCAAAAACAGATGCTTGAATTGTGTAGTAATATATTGAAAAAAGATGGTATTTTGATATATAGCGTATGTTCTGTCTGCAAGATGGAGGGAGAAGAACAAATTGCCGGATTTTTGCAGAAACATAAAGAATTTAGGCGCTTGAAAATTGATACAAAAGACATTTCATTATCAGGAAAATGGGAAGATAATTTAATTAATGAAAGCGGAGAAATCAGAACAATGCCTTATTATTTGAAATCACAAAAAGGAATGGATTCGTTTTTTATTTGTAAAATGCAAAGAATAATTTAACAAATTAAGGTTATCATAAGTTAAATTTCGGAGGTAATGCTATGAATGATTTGCTGTATTTTTTTATTTGTGTTTTATTCGGCTTTGCCGGAATGTATATAGGGTACAAACCGCAGAGTGATAAATATGCTCAAACTTTGAAATTTTCTTATTTAATGCTACCCTTGCCGTATATTTATGTATTTTATGCGGTTTGCGCGATATTTGCTTTTTTCCGGTTGAATAATAATGATTTTATTGAAGATTTGACTTTCTGGCGAGTGATTGTTCCATTGATTTCGGCACCGATAATTTACGGGGCTTGTACGGTATTGAGTGAACGTCGTGCATTACTCATAACGATTGTCTGTGTAGCGTTGACCGTATGGCTGCAGCCTGTCGGTGAAGGCAATTCGTATCCGGCATTGCCGATATGGTTGCTGCAGATAATTATATTGATATTGGCTTTCGTCTATTGTTGGGGCGCAATGTTGAATAATTTTTTACCGCATACGCTTTTAATTCCGCAAATTACACTCCTTTTGGGACTTGCCGGAATGGCTTTTCTGGGCGCGGCTCCGTTGTATATTGCTCTTTGTGCCGGTGCTTTGCTCGGAGCTTTAGGGGGGTACCTGAGCATAAATTTTTATGATGTTAAAATAGAAATTGATAATGCGGCGGCAATCACGTTATCGTATATGGTATGTTCACTTGTTTTAATGAATATCGGAGAGATGGGATTGCCGAGTTGTGCTATCTTGACCTGCGTATTTTGGGTGGAGTTGTTAACTGCTTTATGGCGGTACTTTTTTATTTCACGCTCCGGTTCACTGTATGAAAGTACTAATTACTACATTGCGGCACAAAGGCTTACGGTCAAAGAATTGGTTGTCAGCATATCTAAGGTTTCTGCCGTTATGATGTTTTTGGCGTGGTTCCAATTATACTCGGTTAATAACTATTCATTGGTAATTGTCGCTTTTTGCGTGGCGCTGTGGCTTAACGGTTCAATGGGTTCAATGAGCGGCGGTAAGCAGACTTTGCGCGAAATAAATCAGGATGTTATGGAAAATATTAAACAGGGGATTCAAGAAACAAAAGACGCATTATCACAAAGACGCAAGGATAAATGATATGCCGTTGGACGAGAGTTTTAAAAATATAAGTTATGTCAATTCCTCATCACGGGAATCTCTCGGAATGTTCAGAGTGACGGTAGTTGCTTTTGAAGACAGGTGCAATCTTAATTGCGGTTTAAGATTTGCCGAATTGTTAAAACAAAATCCTTTGTTTAATGTGTATTTTTTGAATGAGGCATTTCCTAAAGGTTTTTTAAATCTCCAAGGTCGTAATTTTTTTGATTTTATTGATCAGGGCAGCCGAATTATGGAAACTAACCATAGCGACATTGTGATTTGGGGTTATGAAGAAAACGGAAAAATAAGACTAAATTTTCAAACAGCGAATCAGTATATAATTTCGGATGACTTGCATTTTTCTTTGTTAGACAGCCTCTTTGTTCCGTTGAATTATTTTTCGAATCCGGAAAGTTTTTCGGCGTCTTTAATGCTGCTTATAAGCGGTATAATCATAGCTTCGGTTAATCCGGTTACAAATGAACAAAAGCAAAATAAACCGAAGTTATTGAAACAAATTATAAAAAAGTTGGCAGAAGATACTTCGCCTAAAGATATGTCGCGTGAATTTATGCCGTTTATAATGAATATGTTGGGAAAGGTCTATTTGGCAGGAACAAAGGATAATTTGAGTGAAGATGACGCGGAAATTATTGAAAGTTTGTTATCCGGTGCCTTAAAAAATGAGCAATATATGCGCTTACCGATATATTTCGGAAGTGTTTATAATAATTTGGGGCAATTGCACGAGGTTGCATTTCGCCAAGAATGCAAAGACGGTTCCGAACATCTTAAAACGGCAATAAAATATTACCGCGAAGCGCAAAAATACCATAATCGCAATTATCCTTACGATTACGGTTTTATTTCATATCGTTTAGCCATACTTTATTTTGAATTTTGGAAGCAAACCGGTGATTTGCAAGCATTGCGCGATACAGTTTCGCAAATGCGCGAAGCGGAAAAAATGTATACCATATCTCAATTTCCGACTTCGTGGAGCTATATTGAAGGAATGCTCGGATATTATTTGACTTGTTTGGGAATGGAAACCCAAAGTAATGATATTATGCAGTTGGCGATTAACAGCTATCACAATAAGCAAAAAATATATGATCAAATGCGCTATCCGCAGGAATGGGCGGCAATTCAGGATGAAATAGGAAATATTTATTATTTGCTCGGTAAACAAAATAATGATGATAATTTTATGTATGAAGCGCGTAATTATTTCAATTCGGCTTTAGAAGCATACAAAAAGGTTAAAAATAAAAAGGCGATTCAAGAGATTAAACAACGGTTGGATAAAGTAAAAAATTATATCGCCTGACCTTGAAAAAAATTATGATGCCGTTTATTTGGAATACAGGGAGGAAAATGGTATGGTAAATTGTATAGAGCAAGACAGTTTACGGAATCGCCGTTCCGTTTACGGTTTGGGAAAGTTGTCAGCTTCGGTGAACGGATGTTTGGAAGATTCCATAAAATCGTGTTTGTTGAATTGTCCTACGCCTTTTAATGTTCAATCGGCAAGACTTGTTATTTTGCTTAATAAACATCATCAGATTTTGTGGGATAAAATATGGAATAATTTAAAGGGAATCATTCCGAGCCAGCGCCAAAAAGTTACTGAAGAAAAAATAAAAGGCTTTGCCAAGGCATACGGAACCATATTGTTTTTTGAAGATAAAGATGCATTACGAGAACTGAAAAAACAATTTCCGGCGTATCGTAAAAATATGAAAATATGGACGCAACAGGCAAACGGAATGCTGCAATTTATGATATGGCAAATTATGGCGGAAAATAATATAGGAGCATCGCTGCAGCACTATAACGAAATTATAGAAGATGATGTATATTCAATGTATGATTTGCCTAAAAATTGGGAGTTGGTGGCGCAAATGCCTTTCGGAAGCATAGAAAAAGAGCCTGCCGAAAAAACTTTTCTGCCGCTTGACGAGAGAGTTAAAATTTTTAAATAGCAATATTTCAAAACAATTTTATACGATTAAAATTATCTTGACATTAAAGTAGGTAAAAACTACCATTCTGTATGCACATCGTGAATGCGCATACGGTTACCAATTGATACAGAGAGGCTCTAATGACAGATAATTTCAATTTTGATATTTCTCCGAAGTTTATTGATTATTTTGATAAAAGAGTAAAGCAGGTATTTTTTTATACTACGGAATCTTGCCATCTTCGTTGCAAGCAATGTTTATATAAACCTAATTTGTTTTTCCAAATGAAACAGCGAAAAGAAATTCCGTTGGAAGAAATGATAAAATTAGCGGAAGATTTTCATAAATTGGGGGCTGTTAAAGCAACTATTATGGGCGGCGAACCTTCTAAATACGGTGATGAAAAACATAATGATTTATGCAGATTTATTGCAGAACTGCGGCGGATAGGATACACATATATAAGAATGGATACCAACGGTCAATTTGAAGATGATATGCTGGCGCTTGACGGTATGAAAGAATTGGATGAAGTATCTTTCAGCATTGACGGATATTCTCCTCAGATAAACGATATTTTGCGCGGAGAAGGTTCCTTTGAAAAATGTCAAGCCAATATAAAAAGAGCCGTGGAATTGGGATATACCGTTGATGTTACGTCTTGCATTCATCCGACACTGTTGCAAGAAGATGATAACGGACAGCTGAATATTGAAAAGATGATTTTATTTGCACAGAATTTGGGTGTCAGAAATATAAATTTCCACGTTTTGTTTAAACACGGTTTTCCGATGGATACGTGGACGGAAGATACGGCGGTTACGCCCGAGAGATGGATTGTTGCCCGCGATATTTTGGCAGATGCCGTTACTAAAAATAAATATAAAATTCACGTCCGTATTCCGTATCATTTTATTGCCAGAGAAGAGTTTGATAAGAATCCGAAATATTACGGATATTGTCCGGCTAAACTCGGCGAAAGATTATTGGTTCATCCGGACGGTCAAATCCGAATTTGTTCGGGGTTGATAAGTTCTAAATACTGTGTAGCACATTACTATGATAATAAAATTGTTTGGGAAGAAGGATATCTTAATGAATTAAATGACCACGATTTGAATAATCCGACACCTTGTACCAATCAAAGTAAAGGAATGAAGTGCGGAAATTATTGCCCGTTATGTTTTTCATTCAAACCGTATCAAAAAGAATATGTTTGGAAAAACAAATTGAAATGGGAAGAAGCTAATGATCAGAAATGCAACATTTTCGATAACAAATCGGTGTAACAGCCGATGTCGAATCTGCAATATTTGGAAAATATCCGATTTTTCCGATGAGCTTTCCGTATCGGAAATAGGCGATTTATTTTCCAAACCGTTTTTTGAAAGTTTGGATACGATAAGCATAACCGGCGGCGAGCCTTTTTTACGCGATGATTTGAAAGATATTATCTGTTTAATAAATAAAAAATGTCCGAATGTAAGACGTATTTTTCTCAATACCAATGCGTCATTTCCGGCAAAGGCATTAAAAATATGCGAGTTATGTACAAGTTTGTTTGATGAAACGATATTGAGCGTTTCTTTGGACGGCCGCGAACCGATTCATAATGAATTAAGAGGAGTGAACAATTATCACAATGTAATATCACTGGTTGAACAAGCGTCCGGAATAGAAAATGTAAAAGTTTCATTATCAATGACGCTGTCGGATAGAAATTGCACTGTTGAAGATTTGCAATATGTCCGTGAATTGGCGAAAAAATATTCGGCAATGTTCAGCTTTCGCTTTGCGGATACTTCGGAATTTTATTATCGAAATTCAGAGTTGAGCTTGACGGTTTCGGACGAAAAGAAAAAAATGGTTGCCGAATTTATAAAAGAAAATTGTCAAGACAATGAATTTTTGCAGATTTTGCGAGAATATATCGAAAATGGGAAAATTCCTTTACTAATTGATGAACAGGGAAAAAATCGTTGTCTGGCCGGAAGGGAATTCGTGTTTATACATCCCAACGGTGCAGTTTCACCGTGTTTGTACAGTTCCCGAACGATAAATACTCTGCATTACCGAGCAGAAAAAATAAGATTGGGAGAAAAAGAAAAATGCCCGTGTTGTACGGATTGTGCCATTTACCCGATTATTGAATATCAAAAACGAAAACTGAAAAAGGAGGACAAATGTTAAATAGAATAAAACAAATTTTATCGGAAAAATTGAAATCATCTTCTCACGATTTAACCCATACTTACAGGGTATATAAAAATTGTATGAAAATAGCGGAAAACGAACCTAATATTAAAGTTGATACAGAGGTTTTAAGCGTTGCAGCATTACTGCACGATATTGCCCGTCCCGATGAAGACGCTAATCCGGAAAAACATATAGATCACGCTATTTTGGGAGCTCAAAAAGCGTATGAAATACTTTTGGAATTGGGTGCAAGCAAAGAATTTGCCGAAAAAGTTTCAAGCGCCATAAAAACGCACCGTTTCAGAGGCGGTTTGGTTCCGGAATCGATAGAGGCCAAAATATTGTTTGATGCTGATAAACTTGATGTTATAGGCAATATAGGAATTGCGCGTTCTTATATGATTGCCGGCGAGCAAAAACAGGATATTTACAATGATTGCGATATAGATGAATATATCAAATCTAATTTGGTCGGCGGAGTTTCTTCGGGAAAAATTATAGATATAAAGAAACATACTCCGAATATCGAATTTTTGACCAAAGATGTGAATATTCCGAATCGAATGTTTACCCAAACCGGTAAAACTATGGCAAAGGAACGAATTGAAAGAATGAAAACTTTTTTTGAAGTTTTGAAAAAGGAAATTGACGGGATATTGTAGATAAATAATATGTCAGCAAATTTGATGTACGATATTACCGAAGAACCGTATTATGATTATTTCGTCCGCAACGGTTATAAATACTTGGGTTGCGGCTATATGCACGTTGTTTTTGAAAAAAACAATACGGTCTATAAGTTGGTTCGCTCAAAATTTAAGAAGTTTGATAAAAAATACGATTATGAATTTGAACGCGACTGTTTGAATTTTCTTCGTAAAAAAGGTGTACCTGCTCCGCAAATAATCAAAATTTATGATACGGGCGAACTTATTGACGATTATATGGTTATGGTCGAAGAAAAGGTGCAAGGCATTGTGAAAAATGAGAAGACGATAAATATTAAAAACATAAAAGAAATAATATCTTTTCAAGAAAAAATACATTCGATTACAATGCCTTTTTTCGGTCAATTGTATGACAAAGATTTGCAATTTGATACTTGGCGGGAATATCTTCATTATATAATGAATCGGGCTAAAAAAGCTTCTTTGCTTTTTCAGATTCCGTACGACGAAAAATGCGTGGAGAAGTTTTTTTCCGAAAAATATCAATATACGGATAAATCGCGTTATATGATTTTAGATCCTAATGAAGAAAATTTTATTTTTGATGAGACAGATAAAATCTCCGGTGTTATCGATATAGACCATCCGATTTGTTTTGATCCTCTATATGAGCTTTCGGTATGTCTTTATGCAAAAAAATATATTTTTGAAATGATGAGAAGCATAAAAACGGATTATTTCAACAAATTTGCGGAAGTAATTAAAATGTATGCGAAAATTCATTCATTGGCAGATATTTTGTTTTTGTATGATAAGGATAAGAATTTGTTCAAAAATGAGATTGAAAATTGCGCGAAAAATGTATCGGAATTTCAAATTTTTTTGAACGGTTATAAATAAAAGGATTTAAGGATATGACTAAATTCTCTGTTAAAACTTCTGATTTTGAAAAAAGTTCAATATCCGCAAAACAAGCAGAACTTTTATTTTCGGTTTTGATTGAAAAAGTAAAGAAGATACAAAAACAAAAAGTAAAATTAATTGCGCAAATGCAAAAAGAGCATCTTAATTATCGCTTAAAGACTATCGGTAAAAATTTTGTAATGGTGATAACGAGAGAACGGTGTTCGGAAGAAGAATTATGTATCGGATACCCGTTTCCGATAATAAGTAAAATATTTAAAAACGGTGTTCAAAATCAATTTAAGGTGAAGTATTTTTTGCGCGGCGAGATTTTAAGAAGCGAACAAAAGCACCATTTTATAGAGAAGTTGCGAAAAAATGGGTTTGATGTGCAAGAAAAAATATCGGATTCCAAAAGAGATTTTATTAAGGCACTGAAAAACAATATTTCCGCATTGAATGCAAAACGCATAAATTATGCGGATTTATACCGCTTTGCCGGAGATTCTTTTTTAAGTACGTATATGTTGGATTTATTTTCCTCCGATTACAATATAAGCGAGCGAAAAATATACAGCGATAATTATAAACATATAGCGGGATTTTACGATGCGAAACCGTTGTCGGAATTACAAAATACTCAGCCTGACGGGGTATTTATTTTTTCCGATTTGCTGGATATTGATGACGCTTTTGTGCAGGATTTTGCCATTAAATACCCAAAAGATGGGGTTTATATCATCAACAGCCGTAACTGTTTTTTCGTGAAAAAAGGGAAGAATATTGAGCTGTTTTCTTTGAAAAATAAAGAAGATATACTGCTGACCAAAGATAATATTTTTGCGTATATGAAAAATTGTGTGCGCCCGTTTGTCAACAGTGTTAAATTGCCGAGTTTAAGTGCAGACAAGAGTAAAAAAATCAATAAAATTTACATTAATCCTTATGCTTCTTTGCGGCAAAAATCTTTAAGTCTTTCGGAAATAGAAAATATGGTGAAAGGACTTAAAAAGATATTACCAGATGTTTTGATATTGTTTCCGTCCGGCCATAACGAAGAAACTAAAAATTTCAGCAATAAAATAAGGCAGGCGGTAAGTGTTGATATTTTGGAAGATAGGGGAATTTATAATTTATACGAAAAAATAAAACAAAATAATATAGATTTGGTTATTACCGTAGATTCCGCCATTACACACATTTTAACCAAATTAGGTATTGAAAATATTGTTCTGTATAAAAAAGGTTTTTGGGATGCCCTGTCTTTACAATCTCTCGTTGCCGAATCGCCGATGGCATTTTGCAGTTATTATTCTTGGCAATATCCGTTAATTTATAAAGGAAAAAGCGGATTGAAAGAATTGCTGAAATTGGTCGGTTATTTGAATTGTCCGACTAAAAAAATTCCCCAATTTCAAAAATTGAAATTGATGAATGAAAATTTCAGCAGAAAAATAAATGCTGAAATACAAAAAATATGTGAAAATTTAAGCATCAATCATAAATTAGAAAAAAAATAAAATATGTTTAAGATTTTAATTAATTGTCAGCGATATGAATAATTGTGTAAATATATAATAGTCATTGACTTTTAGTCAGTAAATGATACTATTATGCCCAAATAGCGAGGTCGATATGAACAAAAGACAGGAATGCGCCTTAAAGACAAGGCAAAGACTATTGGATACGGCAACTGATTTAATCAGCAAGGGTGATTTTCGTTCACTCAATATTGAGGATATCACAAAAGCCTGCGGATGCGCTAAAGGAACTTTTTATACATATTTCAAAAATCGTGAACAAATCAGCTGTGAAGCTTGCCGCAATATGTTTAATCGCATTGAAAAGCGTATGCAGCAAATGAAAAATAAAACTTTTTTAGAGCGGTTGGGACATTATTTTGACAGCTTTATGGTAGAAGTTCAGCGTTATGGTATCAATGTGTGCCGAGAGTGGATACGAGGTGTGATAGATCCGAGCCTGTCGCCGGAAAATACGGATATTACTAAGTGGCAATTTGACGTTGATATGCTTCAAAATATACTTAATCAGGCAATAAAAGACGGTGAGTTGAAGACAACGGCACCGGTTGAACTTTTGACTCATATAATTATTTCCGAACTCTACGGAATGATGACTTGCTGGTGTATGTCGGACGGAAAATTCAAACCGACGGATTGGTCGGATAAGGTGTTTAAGGCGCAGCTTATACCGATGATAGGACAATATTTAACTAAAATAGGAAAACAATGACACAAACATATTTAACATTAAACAACGGACAGAAAATGCCGCAATTCGGGCTAGGTGTGTTCTTGGTGTCGGATGGCAAAGATACAATTGAGGCTTGTTTAAATGCGTTTAAGCTGGGATACCGTCATATAGATACGGCACACGCTTACCAAAATGAACGCGGTGTCGGTGAAGCGTTAAAACAAAGCGGATTAAAACGCGGAGAAGTATGGATTACCACTAAATTATGGCCAACCGAGTATGGCGAAGGAAAAACTTTGCCGGCTATAGATAAAATGCTGGAGCGGTTGCAGACAGATTATATTGATTTATTATTATTGCATCAATATTTCATATCGTGGAAACCTGAAGATTAAGGAAAGGATAAAAAAATGAAAGTATTACTTGTTAACGGCAGTCCGCATAAAAACGGCAGCACGAATCGAGTTCTGCAAGAAATAAGCGCAACTTTGGAAGAAGAAGGAATCGGGGCGGAAATTTATCATATCGGTATTAATCCTGTGGCCGGATGTCGGGGGTGCAATGCTTGCGCAAAACTTGGAAAATGCGTTATTAATGATAATGTCAATGAATTTGTTGAAAAAGCCAAAGATTTTGACGGTTTTGTTTTTGGTGCGCCGGTGCATTACGGTTCGGCAGGCGGCAACATATCCGCATTTTTAGACCGAGCTTTCTTTTCAGCTTTCAGAGCCGACAAGGCAGATATTTTTAAACATAAGCCGGGGGCGGCGGTTGTTTGTGCCAGACGCTCGGGAACGACAGCAACTTTAGATCAGCTTAACAAATATTTTACCATAACGGAAATGCCGGTTATATCCGGTCGCTATTGGAATATGGTGCACGGATATGACGCCAAAGACATAGAACAAGATTTGGAAGGCTTGCAAAATGTTCGGATTTTAGCACGTAATATGGCTTGGCACTTAAAGTGTCAGGAAGCCGGAAGAAAAGCGGGTATTCCGATGCCTAAAGAAGAAGAAATTGTATTTACTAATTTTATCAGATAGGAAACATCGGAATGAAGAAGATTTTGACCGCATTTTTAGTATCAACAACACTTTTATGGGGAGAAAATGCTATGGCAAATGCTTTAAATGATAAACAGCAGGCAATTGCAGAGGTGTCTGCTTATGCGGCACTGGGTAATCAAGACAGGCTTAAGCAGTCCATTGTCGCCGGTTTGGATAAAGGTGTAACTGTTAATGAGTTTAAAGAAATTCTGGTACAGGCGTACGCTTATTGCGGTTTCCCTCGCAGTTTGAATGCTCTTGCCACACTGATGCAAGCAGCACCGGAGAGTGCCAGAGATGCAACACCTGCGCTACAAGCGGATGCTTTAGCTGTCGGTACGGAAAATCAAACCAAACTTGTCGGTCAGGAAGTGAAAGGACCTTTGTTTGACTTTGCACCGGCAATTGATAAATACCTGAAGGCACATTTATTCGGTGATATTTTTGCTCGTGACAATGTGGATTGGCAGTTAAGAGAAGTTGCCACCATTGCTATGCTTTCAGCTCGTGACGGTTTGGAAAGTCAATTAAACAGCCATATTAATGTAGGTAAGCATAATGGTTTGACTGATGAGCAAGTTGCTGAAATTTTGAATATTTCCGGCGAGGCAAAAGCAAAGAATGTTATATTCGGTTTCGGTGAGGAAAATCCGTACGGACAATATTTTACAGGCAAGAGTTATCTGCAAAAAATTACGAATGAAAACGGAGTACCGATGTTTAATGTGACATTTGAACCGAAGTGCCGTAATAATTGGCATATTCATCACGGCGGCGGACAGATTTTACTTGTAACTCAAGGCAGAGGGTGGTATCAGGCTTGGGGAGATGAACCTCGTGAGCTGAAAGCAGGTGACGTAGTAAATATCCCTGCCGAAACGAAGCACTGGCACGGTGCCGCCAAAGACAGTTGGTTTACGCATATTGCCGTAGAAGTTCCTTCGGAAAACGGTTCGGCAGAATGGTTGGAGCCGGTTACGGATGAAGAGTATGATAGATTAAAATAGGGAGAATAAATATTGATTAAAGTAAAAGAAACTTTGGGCAGTTCGGTAAATATTCCGGTCGAAAAGCGTGACGGCGAAGCGTCAATTGTATATTTTACAAAAGATTTAAGCGCCGAAGGTTTGCAAAAAATCTATCAAAAAGTTAAGCAAAATATGAAAGGAAAAGTTGCCGTTAAACTGCATACGGGTGAAAAGCACGGTCCGAATATTATTCCGCGCGAATGGGTTAAAAATCTGATTGAAACAGAAATACCGAATGCAACTATTGTGGAAACAAACACCTATTATGAGGGGGACAGATATACTACCGAACAACATCGCGAAACCCTAAAAGTAAACGGCTGGACATTTGCACCGGTGGATATTTTAGATGAAGAAGGCACAACTATGTGGGCGCTTGAGGGAGGAAAATATTTCAAAGAAATGTCAGTCGGTTCACATTCGGATAAATATGATTCTTTGCTTGCACTGACGCATTTTAAAGGACATACGATGGGTGGTTTCGGAGGTTCAAATAAAAATCTCGGTATCGGAATGGCAGACGGTCGTATAGGTAAAGCAATGATTCATACTTATCCGGAGAAAGGTCAGTGGAGTATCGCTATGGATGAGTTTATGGAACGTATGACCGAATCTACCAAAGCAATACTCGATCATTTCGGTAAAAACATTACCTACATTAATGTACTGCGCAATATGTCAGTCAGTTGTGATTGTGAGGGAATAGCCGCCGCACCGGTGGTTACTCCGGATATAGGTATTTTGGCAAGCGATGATATTTTGGCGGTGGATCAGGCGTCTGTAGATATGGTGTTTGCTTTGGCCGAAAAAAGCCGTGATTTGCGTGAACGCATTGAAACCAGACACGGTCTGCGCCAACTTTCATATATGAAAGAACTTGGTATGGGCAATGATAAGTATATTTTAATTGATTTGGATTAAAAGGTTAAGGTATGAAGAACAAAATTCTAATATACGGTCGGTTTTTGACAGCGGTTGCGGTTATGATTTTATGCGGATTGGCGTTTTATCGTCATACATATCCGTTAGAAATTTTTGATGTGCAATTCACTGCAGCACTGCAAAACGGTATTATTTCCGGTTTCGGACTCGGTCTGATTTTACTTGCTTTGCTCATTATGATAACGCTTCTCTTCGGGCGCGTATACTGTTCGACTTTATGTCCGCTCGGACTTTATCAGGAATTGCTGACTATCTTGTTTAAACCGTTTTATAAAAAACGCAAAGCTGCTATGCAACCGGTAAAACATTATGCGTTTGCTTATTTTTCGGCGGCAGTTTTATTTGGTGCATTATGCGGAGGTACGGTTGTTTTACTCCGAATGCTCGACCCTTATTCGGTGGCAGGTAATGCTTTGAGCGGTGCTTGTTTCGGGGTAGGTTTCGCAATTGCTTTGGCTATTTTGGTGTTTTTTAAGAAACGTTTTTTCTGCACCAACATATGTCCGGTCGGTGCGGTTTTAGGTTTAATTTCACGTTTTTCGCTGTTTAAAATCCGTATTGACACCGATAAATGCAAAATGTGCAGTTTGTGCGCAAGATCCTGTCCGTGCGGTTCGATTGATTTTAAGAATCATACGGTTAACAACGAAACCTGCGTTAAGTGTTTTAAGTGTTTGAGCCATTGCGGACACGGAGCGCTGTATTACGGTTTACCGAAAACAAAACGACCGGAATTTAACTTAAAGCGTCGGCAATTATTAACATCAGGTGCAGTGTTGGTGCTTTTCGGAGCGGCTTTCAGAGGGGGAATTGAACTTACTAAGTTGGCAGCTTCCAAGATTAAAAAAGTTATCTTACCGGCCGGCTCCGGCAAACCGGAATACTTTGCCAATCGCTGTTTAAATTGTAACTTGTGTGTACAAAACTGTCCGATGAAAATTATTAAGAAAGCCACGGCTGATATACCGTTTGTACATTTGGACTATGGTGATACCTATTGTGATTTTAATTGCCATAAGTGTTCTCAAGTATGTCCGTCGGGTGCAATCAAACGCATAAGTTTAGCTGAAAAACAGAATACAAAAATCGCTAATGCCGTTATTAATGAAGATGTTTGCATCAAATGCGGTGTTTGCGCGATGGAATGTCCGAAACAAATCATTATAAAAGAAGATGGCAAATTTCCGATTATTCAATTTGATAAATGTATAGGCTGCGGCAAGTGCGCAAGCGTCTGTCCGGTTAAAGCTATTAAAATTGAATCAACCCCTCAACAAATTACTTTAGTAAAAGGAGAATAAAATGAGTTTAGGTATCACTGAAATAATTTTAATTTTAGTTGTTGTTTTAGTACTGTTCGGCGGAAAGAAAATTCCGGAGCTGGCTCGCGGTTTAGGCAAGGCGCAGGCCGAGTATAAAAAAGCTAGGGAAGCGATTGAAAACGAGGTAAACGAATTTAAGTCCGAGGTAGAAAAAGCAGCCGGCGAAGAAACCGGTAATAAAACACCGGCAAAAAAAACCGCCAAGAAATCGGTGAAGAAAGCTAAAAAATAGTATGGTCGATAAAAAGGAAGAAACATTGATAGAACACTTGGAAGCATTGCGCACAATGCTTATCAGGTGTTTGCTTTCATTGGCAATAGGGTTGGGACCGATTTTTTTTATCACACCTTATGTTATGGATTTGCTCATCAGGGTGATGATGGCGGAAAATGAGGTTACGCTTAATTTCTTTTCGCCGATGGAAGTGTTTATCTTACAACTTAAAATCGCACTGGTGCTTGATATTTTGTTCTGCTTTCCGTATATGGCACGCGAGGTATGGCGGTTTGTCGCACCGGCGCTCTATCAAAACGAACAGGACTTTGTTAAGTCAATCGTTTTGACTTCGAGTGCACTTTTTATAATCGGTGTACTGTTTTGTTTGTTTTTCATTTTGCCGATGGTTATTCGCTTCGGATTGAGTTTTGTCACAGAAAGCATTAAACCTGTATTTGGTATCGGCAATATCGTATCGCTGGCACTTTGGCTTTCGTTGGTGTTTGGGGCAATGTTTCAATTTCCGCTCATCACTTATGCTTTAATCCGTTCCGATATAGTCGGTTATGAAACGATGAAAAGCAAACGAACCTATATTTTTGTCGGTATTTTGATAATATCCGGACTTTTGACGCCGCCGGATATTATCAGCCAATTGTTGTTAACCATTCCGACTTACGGACTTTTTGAAATCGGCTTGTTTTTCGGAAAAAGAAAGAAAATTTTGTAATTTTTAGGAGAACTAATATGAATAGACGTGAATTTTTAATGAGTACTCTTGCTGCTTTTGCCATTGCAGCTTTACCAAAGCTGACAATTGCGGAAACCGTAGCCGTATCGGAAAAAGTAAAGGCGCAAATCAACAATAACAATAAACTCGGTTTCGGCTTTATGCGTTTACCGCTTAAAAATCCGAACGACCAGACATCAATTGACTATGATACCTTAAATAAAATGGTTGATAAGTTTATTGAGCGCGGTTTTACCTATTTTGATACCGCGTGGATGTATATGGGGCACGAGAGCGAAGTTGCCATTCGCAAATCGGTTGTTGAACGCCATCCGAGGGATAGCTATACCGTTGCCAGCAAAATGCCGATAGGTATGGTAACAAGCGCCGAAAATATGGAAGAAATATTTAATAAACAGTTAGAGAAAACAGGCTTGGATTATTTCGATTATTATTTAGTACATAATGTAAATGCCAGTACAATGCCGAATGTTAAAAA
The DNA here is from genome assembly GCA_017471705.1 of Alphaproteobacteria bacterium. Taxonomy (GTDB): domain Bacteria; phylum Pseudomonadota; class Alphaproteobacteria; order RF32; family CAG-239; genus RUG410. The sequence continues at coordinate 67,465 of JAFUSH010000040.1, forward strand.
ATATAATCCGTTCAAATTTATTGCCGAAAAGAAAAAAGAAGGTAAAATCAAACATATCGGTTTTTCTTTTCACGATAGTGTCGATTTGTTGGAAGAAATTCTGAAAGAACATCCGGAAGTTGAGTTTGTTCAACTGCAAATCAATTATATTGATTGGGATAATGCCACCATTCAGTCACGTAAATGTTATGAAGTCGCACAGAAATATAATTTACCGGTTGTTGTAATGGAGCCGGTTAAAGGCGGAAGTTTGGCAATGGTGCCGGAAAATGTGGAAAAAATCTTCAAAGACGCCGAACCTGATATGTCGGTAGCTTCTTGGGCCATACGTTATGCTGCAAGTTTGCCGGGGGTTCGTACGGTGTTGAGCGGTATGACCACTATGGAACAATTGGAAGATAATACGAGTTATATGCAAAATTTTGAACCGCTTAGTGATAAAGAAAATAAAACGATTGAAGAGGCTGTTAAAGTTTTACACGCATCAATTGCCATTCCTTGCACGGCTTGCCGTTATTGTGTAGAACATTGTCCGATGAAGATTGATATTCCGAGTATGTTTGCGCTTTATAATGCCGAAAAACAAGATACAAAAGATAAGCCGTTCAGAGTTCAACGTGTTTATTATAACAATTTGATTGAACATTCCGGTAAGGCTTCACAGTGTGTTCATTGTAAAAGTTGTGAAAAACATTGCCCTCAACATATCGTTATTAATGAGTGGATGACGAAAATTGCCCAAACATTTGAGGGGTAATAATGACTGATGACATATATTCGGATATTGGTTTTGCCAAGCTTGATTTGAGTCGTGAGACAAGAACCGGATTGCCGGAAACCGTTTATTGCGCAGGTAAAACAAATGAGCAGCTCTTGAAAATATTGCAAACTTTTCAGGAAAAGAATGTTGCCGTTCTGGGTACTCGTTGCAGTAAAGAGCAATATAACTTTGTGAAAGAAAGCGGATTGCCGCTTGTTTATGGTGAACTTTCGCGTGTTATTAAACTCGGCGAAAATAAGACAAAAATGAGAGGCGTGTTGGCGGTTTGTGCTGCCGGCACCGCTGATTTGCCGGTAGCGGAAGAAGCAGCTGAAGTAGCTGAATTTACCGGTATAACTGTGGAGCGATATTACGATGTCGGCGTGGCAGGATTACATCGTCTGTTATCCAAAATCGAGGAAATCAAAAAAGCTGATGCGATTATTGCCGTTGCCGGTATGGAAGGTGCGCTTCCGAGTGTGGTCGCAGGTTTGGTTTCGGCTCCGGTTATTGCCGTACCGACTTCGGTCGGATACGGAGCTTCGTTTCAGGGTTTGACGGCACTCTTGGCTATGCTTAATTCTTGCGCCGAGGGTATTTCGGTGGTTAATATTGATAACGGTTTCGGGGCGGCGATGGTGGCGCGTAAGATGTTAAGAATAAAGGAAAAATAAATGGCGAAATACTTATATTTTGAAGGCGCTTGCGGTATTTCCGGCGATATGACTGTCGCGTCATTGTTGGATTTGGGAGCGAGTCGGGAAAAACTTGATAAAGCAGTTGAAAGCTTGCACTTGGAGGGATTTCATTATCATATCAAGCGCAAAAATTCATACAGTATTTCCGGTCTGGATTTTGATGTACATTTGCACCATCACGATGAACCTCACGAGGAACATTATCACGAGCATAGCCACGGCGAACATCACCGCGAACACCGGCATTTAAGCGATGTTTATGCCATTATCGACCGTGCAGATATAACCGAAAAGGCACGGACTTTAGCTAAGAAAATTTTTGATATTGTAGCCGAGGCGGAAGCCAAAGCGCACGGCGTCGATAAAAAGGAAGTACATTTCCACGAAGTCGGGGCCATTGATTCGATTGTTGATATTATATCCGCCGCCGTATTGCTTGATGACTTGGCAATTGATAAGGTTATTGTTACCGGTTTAAGCGAGGGAACAGGGACAATTATGTGTCAGCACGGCGAATTGCCGGTGCCGGTTCCGGCGGTGATGAATATTGCAGAGGCTCATCAAATACATTTGCGTTCTACCGCTAATATAGGTGAAATGGTAACACCAACGGGTATTGCGATTATTGCCGCATTACAGCCGCAAAATGAATTGCCGAGGATTTATAAAATAATAAAATCCGGTATCGGTCTGGGTAAACGCGATTTCGGACACGCAAATTTTCTGCGTACGATGATTATTGAAGACGTTCAAAATACCGATACTATGTTTGCTTTAGAGAGCAATATAGATGATTGTACCGCGGAAGTACTCGGGTTGGCAATGGAAAAAATTATGAAAGCCGGTGCTTATGATGTACATTTTGAACCGTGTTATATGAAGAAAAACCGTCCGGCGTATATATTGCGAGCCATTACTTCTGCCGATAAGTTAGAAGCGGTGGAATATGCCGTGTTCAAATATACGACAACCATCGGTTTGAGAAAATATCCGGTTGACAGAACTTGTATGAAGCGTAAAATTATAAAAGTTTCACTTGAATGCGGAGAGGTTGAAGTCAAAGTTTCGACTTTTAAAGACATTGTGCGCTATGCGCCGGAATTTGAAAGCGTTAAGAAGTTAGCCGAGGCAACCGGTAAAGATTTTCATTTTATCTATAATTCGGCGCAACAATTGGCAATGAAAAATGAGGAAAAATAATGACAGACGGATTACATCTTAAATTAGAGAAGCTACAGGCATATTTCAAAGAACTCGGTTCGGTGGCCATAGCCTTTTCGAGCGGCGTAGATTCAACTTTTATGTTAGCGGTAGCTTCTGATATATTACCTAAAGATAAAGTTTTGGCTTTGACGGCGGCTTCGGAGTCTTTTCCCAAAAGAGAATTGAACGCTGCCCGTCAGTTTTGTAACGACAGAGGAATTAAGCATATTGTTTTCAGTTCGGAAGAGTTGAATATTGAGGGATTTAAGCACAACCCCAAAAATCGCTGCTATTTATGCAAACGCGAATTATTTACTAAAATCAAAGAATTGGCGGTGCGGAATAACATAGAATATGTTTGCGAAGGCTCTAATACCGACGATTTGGGAGATTATCGCCCCGGTTTACAAGCTGTTGCCGAACTTGGCATTAAAAGTCCTCTGCGTGAGGCAGAATTGACGAAACAGGATATTCGCAATTTATCAAAAGAAATGGATTTGCCTACTTGGAATAAACCTTCATTTGCTTGTTTGGCTTCGCGTTTTGTATACGGTGAACTGATTTCCGAGGAAAAATTACAAATGGTTGATAAGGCGGAACAACTGTTAATAGATTTAGGATTTTCCCAAGTACGAGTTCGGATTCACGGCAAAATCGCTCGCATAGAAATTCTGCCGGAAGAGTTTGCAAAAATTATAGAATCGGAAATAAGAAAGAAAATCAATACGAGTTTTGCCGAATATGGCTTTTCATACACCGCACTTGATTTGAAAGGTTATCGCACAGGTTCAATGAACGAAACAATTCTAAAGGATGTTAAATGACAAGACGTGAATTTTTACTGGGCAGTGCCGTTATCTTAACCGCCGGCGGCGCCGGATATCTTAATTTGGCAAAGTTTGGGCATTTACCCGACAAAATAAGTATGGTGAAGATTAATAAATCGCCGCATTACAGAAACGGAAAGTTTCAAAATCTGCACCATACCGAAAAAATGACCGGACAAGGCGGATTTTTCGGTACAATGTGGGATTTTTGGTTTGGTAATCATCCAGATACAAAACCGACTAAAATTATTCCGGCGGTGAAAACAGATTTAAAAAATTTACCGTTAAATGAGGATTTGCTGGTTTGGTTCGGACATTCCTCCGTTTATTTTCAATTAAAAGGCAAGCGATTTTTGATTGATCCGGTATTTTCGAATAATGCGTCACCTCTGCCTCATAATGTTGTACCATTTAAGGGTACTGATATTTATTCGGCGGATGATATGCCGGAGATTGATTATCTGATTATCACTCACGATCATTATGATCACTTGGATTATGAAACAATTATTGCCTTAAAATCGAAAATAAAGCACGTTATCACCGGTTTGGGAGTTGGTTCGCATCTCAGATATTGGGGCTACGACAATGATATTATAACTGAACTTGATTGGTTTGAAAGTACGGATACTAAAGACGGTAAAATATATTGTTTACCGGCGCGTCATTTTTCGGGAAGATTGTTTGAATGCCGCACTTTGTGGGCATCATTTCTGATTGAAATGAATGGCTTTAAACTTTATATCGGCGGAGATTCCGGTTATGATAATCATTATAAAGCCATCGGTGATAAGTTCGGCGGCGTTGATTTTGCTCTGCTTGAGGCCGGACAATATGATAATAATTGGCGCTATATTCACGAACACCCCAAAGAATTTATTCAATCGGCAACTGATTTGAAAGCCAAAAGAGTTATTCCGGTGCATAATTCAAAGTTTTGTATTTGCAATCATCCGTGGTATGAACCGTTGGACAAGATAAGCGAGCTTGCCGCTGATGTAGATTTAAACCTTAATACCCCGAAAATCGGTGAAATTGTAAATTTAAGTGAAAACCGGCAATTTGCTGCGTGGTGGAAAGAATTAAAATAATTATTATGTGTCATTTTAAAAAAGGAAAAAAATATGAAAAAAGTTACTATTTTAACAATTATGATGTTGCTTGCAGCATCATCGGCGCTGGCGGCGAATAATTCAAATGCTGAGCTTACAATCACCGCTTTATGGCTTACGGCGTTTTTAACCGCCGTTGTTCACACCATAACCGGACCTGATCATTATTTGCCGTTTATAGCCATTGCCAAAAGTCGCGATTTCAGTTTAAGAAAAACGTTACTTTGGACTTTTATCTGCGGTTTGGGACATATAGGCAGTGCGCTTTTGATTGCTCTCGGCTTTGTGTATTTGTCGCATTTTTTAACGGATACGCAGTTTACGTGGATTGAAGATAATCGTTCTGATTTGGCGGCTTATGCTTTAATCGGGCTCGGCGGTGCATATTTGTTATGGGCGCTGCGTCACAGATGGCTGCATAAACACGGTCAGTCACACCATCACGGATACGCTATGCACGGCGGAACCGAAACTAAGGATAAAAATATTACCGTCTGGGTTGTGTTTATTATATTTGTTTTAGGTCCTTGCGAGGCTCTGCTTCCGATTTTGACAGCCTCGAGCGTTATGGGTATTCCGGCTGTTATCAGTTCGACGGTAATATTTTCTGTTGCTACGATTGCTACTATGATGATTGCTGTTACACTGGGGTATTTAGGTATATCAGCCTTGCGTTTTAAAAAAGCGGAGGCATATGCACACGAACTTGCCGGTGTGACCGTTATGGCCTGCGGTTTGTTAATTTTATGCGGTCTGTAATCGGTTTTGATACTTTCAATGGATATCCCTCGGTTTACAGAGGGATATCTTTCAGCCGTTCATCGGAAGCGTTTAATTTTATCCGATATCTAATGTAAATCGGGATAAATGACTTCCTTTATCTCACTTTTAATTATTTCTGACACGCGGTAGGATTCTCTTATTTTTTGCAAAGATTTGCCATACGTTGCTTTGTCCAGATGACATTGCTTTGATTTGAGGTAGTTTAAGCATTTTTCGGGATACTTTCCCATAACTGTCGCTATTGCCCAAGCCACGCCCATTTGGGAATAATAAGCATCGGTATTCAAATTATCCAAAACCTTAATCACGCGGTCAATATATACACCATTCAAATAGTGCGACAGCAACATCACCGAAACAATTCGGCTTTCAAATTCTTGGTTGGAATGCTGATATTGCATTACAAAATCCCAGACTGTTTCCTGATATTTGCGGGCAATTTTGAAGTTCTGGCACAAAGAATCATTAATACTCCAATCGTCAACATAAGGAACAAATGCCTTAAAATATTTCAGCAAAATATTAATATCATCTTTGGCATAACCGATAACAAACGCGTGCAGAAGTTTGAGTTCAAAAGCAGAATAATCGTCATTGTCCAAAAATTCGCAATAGTTATCTTTAGCAACTTTTTGCGCCAGTTTCCTAAGCTCCGGTACCGAAATCCCGAAAGTCGTCCGTTTTATGCCGTTTAATTCTTGTTTTATTTGCGCTAAATTCATTTTTTATTCGTCAATTTTACCGTCCCAATCTTGAACATTTGAAGTATGTTCGTGCAGAATTTTTAATCACATAATCTATCATAGCAAATATCCATAATTAAAATTTAACACCATAATACGCACAAACCATTGAGAGTCAAACAGTTTGTAAAAATTATAGCCAATCTATGATGTGCATTTCGTTGAGGTTATTGACATTCAAATATAATACCGTTAAATTCGTAAAAAATTTAACGGAGGTTAAAAATGAAACATTTAGTTAGTTTATTCTGTGCTTTGTTAATGCTTGTGGCTTGTTCTAAACAGCCTGATAATAATATTGAAGCACACAAAGCGGCAATGAAACGCTTTGAAACAATGATTAACACCGCAGACTCAAACATTGCCAAAGAACTTGTTGCTAATGATGCTCCGTTCTATACGCCTGCATCGCCGACACCTCTTTACGGCGGCGAAGGTTATCTTTCGGTTGTTCATTGGATGCGCCAAAGTTTTCCTGATGTTCAATGGAAATTAGAAGAAATGGTTGCCGAAGGTAATGTTGTTGCTGTCCGTTGGACATTAAGCGGCACTCACAAAGGCGAATTTATGGGAATGCCCGCAACGGGTAAACATTTCTCCACATCAGTTATGAACTTCTACTATTTCAATGATGAAGGCAAAGTTGTTAATGATATTGCCGCCGAAGGTATGATTGGCATTCTTCGAGGCATCGGAATGTTGGATAAGTAAGATAAAACCGAGCGGTTAAACTCGGCTTGGTTTTGTTGATATTTTATATTATTTCACTTTTTCAATAAAGCTCTTAATATCTTCGGCAAATGTCTTTGGTTGTTCAAGAGCGGTAAAATGTCCGCCGCGCGGCATTTGCGTATATTGCACAATCGGATAATGCTTTTCTATCCAATCTCTCGGTGCAGGCAAAACATCTTTCGGAAATGCCGCAATCGCTACCGGAACGCTGATTTTATCCATCGGCGGTAATGTCCAAGTATTACCATAATACACACGTTGTGAAGTGCAAGCTGTATCTGTCAGCCAATAAAGCGTCAAACAATCGCACAAATCATCTTTGCTTAAAAGCTCCCAATCGCTCCACGAATGATATTTTTCTATTACCCACGCCGCCAATCCGACCGGCGAACCGGCAAGTGCATAAGCCAAAGTTTGCGGTTTTGTGCTGTGAATATTGATATACGCCGCTTCATCACGCAGCCATTTATTCGCGCGGCGTTTATAATCCAATTCTTCCGGTGTTAATTGCTCGTCTTCTGCTGTTAAAAGCTCTTTAACCATACCGATATCAGTCAAATGAATACCTTTAACTTCATTCGGATAATTTGCCGCCAAATAACAGGTTACACCGCGCCCCATATCGCCGCCAGATGCAGCATACTCTTTATACCCCAAAACCTCGGTCATTAAAATATGCCAAATCTCGGCAATTTCCGCATTGTTGATAAAACCTTTTTCCGGTAAAGTCGAAAAAGCAAATCCGCATAATGACGGCACAATTAAATCATAATCCGGTAGCAAATCAAAAAGTTTGGCATAACGCAAAAAACTATCCGGCCATCCGTGTGTCAACAATAACGGCATCGCGCCTTTTTTCGCCGATTTAATGTGAAAGAAATGAATCTTTAAGCCATTTATCTTGGCAATAAATTGCGGATATTGGTTTAATTCATTTTCTTTTTTGCGCCAGTCATAATCATTTTGCCAATAATCCAACAACTCGCGCAAATATGCTCTATCCGTGCCGAATTGCCAACTTTCATTAGCCAAATCCGGCGGGAAGCGTGTATCTTTTAATCGTTGCCGCAAATCTGCAAGCCGTTCTTCCGAAAAATGAATCTCAAACTTTTGCACAGTCAAACTATCCCAAAAACGTAAAGAAGAATTTACTTTACGTTCTTTTTCAAAAATTCTTTCATTAATTTAGCAATTTCTTTGTAATGTGATTCAAGAGCAAAGTGTCCGCTGTCAACAAAATGGATTTCGGCATTCGGCAAATCTTTCTTAAATGCTTCGGCTCCCGCCGGAATAAAAGACGGGTCATTTTTGCCCCAAACTGCTAACAGAGGCGGCTGGTAATCTCTGAAATATTTCTGAAATGCCGGATATAGTGCAACGTTGCTTTGATAATCAAAAATCAAATCATTTTGCATTTCCGCACGTTCCGGTAACTGGACATAAGCATAATCCAAAGTATATCCGTCCGGTGATACGCTATTCTCAGGCGTGCCGAAAGTATATTGTCCGATAATGGTATCAAGAGCATAAGCTGAAGCGTATTGCGCCCGAAGTTCCGATGTCGGATTTTTCCAATATTCCTTGCGTGCTTCCCACTTTTTACCTAAACCTTCTTCATAAGCATTGCCGTTTTGCGAGATAATTGCTTGAATCCGTTCCGGATGCCACATCGCAAGGCGATAACCTATAGGTGCGCCGTAATCAAAGACATACATTGAATATTTATTTAATCCGAGTTTTTCGGTAAAACTATCAACTACTTTGGCGAGATTATCAAAGTTATAGGTAAACTTATCGCGTGACGGAGCTTCCGTCTGTCCGAAAGAAGGATAATCCGGAGCAATCAAATGGTAATCATCGGCTAACTCCGGTATCAAATCCCGAAACATATGACTGGCACTCGGAAAGCCGTGTAAGAGCAGAATTGCCGGCTTATTAACATCTCCGGCTTCGCGATAAAAAACTTTAATACCGTCTACATCGATTGTTTTATATTGCACTTGTTCTGCTGCATTCACCGCATTTATCATTAACATCAATGCTCCAAAAAATAAAATTAATTTCTTTAACATTTCTACCTCTATAAATGATAATATATTGAGTTATTAATTTATATTTGCAAAAAATTCAAACAATTTTTAATTCTGCTGATAATTTCAGGTATACACAAAATCACAACATTTTGCCAACCTCAGGGCATCAAAATTATTTTGTGTGTTTTATAAAGTAAAAAGCACTGTAAATTAATTATAAATCGCCGTACGGTGCAGTGAATTTTCTTCGTCGCTTCAAATCTATTCTCATAATTTTTAAAACAATAAAATCCCCATAAAGGGGATTTTATTGCTTTATTGGTTGCGGGGGAAGGATTTGAACCGACGACCTTCAGGTTATGAGCCTGACGAGCTACCAAGCTGCTCTACCCCGCGATATGCGTTGACAAGTGACTACATAATATATTTGCTCATCTTTGTCAAGCCTTTAATTAAAAAAAACTGATTTTATTTCATTTTTTTATCATTGTTATTGCCTTCTCAGTATATTCCTTGATGGTTTGCGCACTTTTCTTTAATTTGTCGTGTTCTGTTTTTGATAAATTGGGAGTAATAACGTGATATATACCCTGACGATTTACCACAGTAGGCAATGATAAACAGACCTCTTCCACTCCTTCAACATATTGGTGGTGAGAAGAAACGGTTAAAATAGAATAATCGTTGTTACTTATGGCGCGGCATATTTGCGTCAGCGCTCCCGCTATGCCGTAACAAGTCCAACCTTTTCCTTCTATGATTTTATAGGCAGAACGAACTACCCCGTCATTTATTTCGGCTTTTTTAGCTTCATCTAACGGTTTGTTTATACTTTGAGCATATTCATCAAGGGTTAAAGTTCCGGCTTCGGCGTTTGACCATACCAGAACTTCGCTGTCTCCGTGTTCTCCCAACACATCGGCGTGAACCGATTTGGTAGAAACTCCCAAATAAAATGCCAATAAATTTCTGAAACGCGCCGTATCTAAAACAGTTCCGCTGCCGATAACTCTTTCCTTTGGAAAGTCTGAAAGTTTAAGCGCAATATCGGTCATAATATCAGCAGGATTCGTTGTGATTATCAAAATTGTATTCGGTGCGTATTTTTTTATTTGCGGAATGATGTTTTCAAAAATTTTTACATTGCGTTCCAATAAATCGATTCTGGTTTCTCCCTGCTTTTGATTGGCTCCGGCGGTTACGATGACAGCGTCACTGTCAATAAGGTCTTCATAATTTCCGGTTCGAATTTTTCCGGCACCGGCAAAAGGGGCGGCGTGTGCTATATCCATAGCTTCCGCTTCGGCTTTTTGGGGGTTGGAATCGATGAGTATTACTTTATGCGCCACACCGGTCATCATCAGTGAAAATGCAGTTGCGCTTCCGACGGCTCCTGCTCCTATTATTCCTACCTTCATTTTTATATCTCCCGATTACAAACAATATTATACTCATAATTTAGTTCTGATTTCGGCAAATGCAAGTTTAGAGATATTGACAAGTGTCCGGTAAGAGGTGTATCTGTAAGAAAATGAGGAGAAATTATGATAAAAACCAATGCGATGCGGATTTTGGAAACCGCTAAAGTAGAATATAAAGCTTATGAATACAGTCCGAACTGCGGTATTGATGCCGTTTCTGTTGCCGGATATATCGGAAAACCGGTGGAACAAACATTTAAAACTTTGGTGACACAAGCTCCTACCGAACAGCACGGGTTTAATCACTTTGTGTTTGTGATTCCGGCTGATTCCGAATTAAGCGTGAAGAAAGCGGCGCAGGTAGCTGGTGTTAAAAATATAGAAATGCTGCCGCTTAAAAAATTATTGCCGCTTACCGGATATGTTCACGGCGGTTGTTCACCGTTGGGAATGAAAAAAAATTTTCCGACTTTTATTGATGAAACGGCGATTTTATTTGATACGATTTGTTTAAGCGGCGGCAAAATAGGGTTAACGCTCGAATTAAACGCTGAAAAATTGGCTTCTGTTATTGGAGCCGAATTTGCCGATTTAACATTATAAATAAAAAATGAAAAAAACTATACAAAATACTTGACAAATATTTAAAAAAATATATTCTGACTCTTGCGATTTTTTAATAATTAGTACTAATAATTAAACATTAAGCTTATGAAAAAGGAAGAAGCGCTTAGCAAGATTCTTGCAATTATGGATGAGCAAGGTGAGTTATCTGTAGCCGACATTTCTGCCGCCCTGCGTGCCAGACAGCACCCCAAGCCCGAGGAGAGTTTTGACCTGCTGGTCGAAGTTTTCGGCGAGAAGAAGAGGGTACCTTTCGAGAGTGGCAAGGGTATGAGTCCTATCGGCATTTTCCCGCGCAACGGTCTGAAGTTCTACATCGATCTGGACGAGACGGCTATGGTTGAGTTTCCCAACGAGGAAGCCAAGGCCGAGTTCCCCGACGAGGAGATGTGTACTCTTATGCAAGATGTGCGCAACGAACTCAACGACAAGCTCCGCGAACTGGGCAAACCGATTCTCTCCGGCGATTACTGGCTCAACGGCCACGAGCTTTCCGGACATATCGGATACCATATGGCCAAGTTCCGCGACGGCAAGCTCAAGGTGGACTACTACGACAGCTCGCGCCGCGCCAAGATCCGCAAGTTTGGCAGGTTCAACGGTTGAACCGCACCCCGAGAATAATCATTCTCGGGGGTTACTTTTTTAACGTATGTTTCCAAAAAAATACTTGCAATTTATGATTTTTATGCTATACAAAGCAAGCGTTTGAGTGATTCAAACGTTGTTTGTGTTAATAATTTGTGGGAGGCGAGCCATCGTCTGACCACAAACCTAGTTAAAAGAGGTATAAAATGGCTAAATCTAAAAAGAAAATTTTAGGTCTTATCAAGCTGCAAATACCTGCCGGAAAGGCGAATCCGTCTCCGCCGGTCGGTCCTGCTTTGGGGCAAAAAGGCTTAAATATTATGGAATTTTGTAAGGCTTTCAATGCTCAAACTCAAAAGATGGAACCGGGAATTCCGGTGCCGGTAATTATTACCGCCTATGATGATAAGAGCTTTACGTTTATTACAAAACTTCCGCCAGTTTCTTACTTAATTAAAAAAGCTGCCGGCGTTCAATCCGCTTCTAAAGAACCGGGTAAAAAGTCGGTCGGTCAAATAACAATGGCTCAGGTAAAAGAAATTGCCGAAACCAAAATGCCGGATTTGAACTGCTTTACGGTTGAATCCGCTATGAATATGGTTAAAGGTCAGGCTGTTTCTATGGGCATCAAAGTAACGGAGTAAGTCGATGAGCGGAAAGAGATTAGTAAACGCATATAAAAATCTTGATAAAAACCAAGCATACAGTTTGAAAGACGCTATCAAGATTGTTAAAGAAAATGCTACTGCAAAATTTGATGAGACCATCGATTTAGCAATTAATTTAGGTGTTGATCCGAAACACGCCGATCAAATGATACGCGGTGTTTGCCAGTTGCCGCACGGCAACGGTAAAACGGTGCGTGTTGCCGTGTTTGCGAAAGATGCTAAAGCAGATGAGGCCAAAGCTGCCGGTGCTGATGTTGTAGGTGCCGAAAATTTGGTTGATTCTATTTTGGCCGGAAAAATTGATTTTGACAGATGTATTGCTACTCCGGATATGATGGGTATGGCCGGTCGCGTGGCTCGTGTATTGGGACCGAAAGGTTTAATGCCGAATCCGAAACTCGGTACCGTTACTATGGATGTTGCTACAGCTGTTAAAAACGCTAAGGCCGGTGAAGTTCAATATCGTGTTGAAAAGAACGGTATTGTTCACGCCGGTGTGGCAAAGGCTTCTTTTTCTGATGATCAAATCTATGATAATGCTAAATTGTTCATTGAAACGATTATCAAAGCAAAACCTGCTACATTGAAAGGAACTTATTTGAAGAAAATCTCCATCAGTTCTACAATGGGTGTAGGTGTTAAAGTTGATTCTTCAAATATTTAAGAAGAGCAATAATTAATAGATAAAGAAACCGTCCTGTTGGTGCAGGGCGGTTTCTTTATTAAAAAGTTAGGCTCAATTATGATTTGTGTATGATATGAAAATCTCATACCTCGAGCAAAGCGAGGTCAGAGTATCTGCCGATTAATTAAAATAATTTGAAGACTCACCCATATTTTTTGCTTATCGCAAAAAATATGGGTGACAATACTCTTTTGTAATACAAAAATCATAATTGAGCCAAAAGTTATCAACATATTTCTTATAAAATAAAATATTTTTATTGCAAAATAGATAATTTTATTATAAATATGTAAGTGAAATACGACATACCGTATTTTCTAAAACCTTATCCTAATACACTGCTTTCCTCGGTCAAGGTCGGGGAAAGCTTTTTTTATTCGAATATTTTTTTTCCTTGAAAACTAAAATAAAAACACAAATAGCGGGAGAGTTCCCCCGCTATAATTATCTAAATTGTATACTTATTGATTTTTCTTAAACCAACGAATAGCATCGGCACATTTGTCTTCGCTCATTCCTTTTACGCGGCAACGATTAACTTCAATAGTCGGAGTTTTATCCATACTGAAACAACCTTCGCCCAAAAGCATAATATCCATATAAGTTCTCACTCCGGGATTAACTCTGTTCATTTGAACATTGGTGCTTATTTCCGGCCATTTTAATTTGAGAGCTAAATTACTGATGTGTTCGGTTAAATCATTAAGGACGTATATGCGCATTGAACAACGAACTATGTTATCCATACCGCGTTCTACTTTATAGTCATCGTAGTAAACGAGAATTTTACGCTCATTGTCGTAAACTACTTTTCCGTTTTCAATGCGGATTTGATATACTTTACCGTAAGTATTATCGTATTTTTTCTCTTCTTTTTTTTCTTCACCGAAATTTTTTTCAACCGATTTAACGAATTCACCTTTTTCTGCCACACTTTCTTCTTCGGAAGAAGCGGGTGAGGCATAATTTGCTCCGTATTCGGCGGATGACTGCGGCTGTTCAACTGCGGGCTCGGGAGTTTTTGCTTTTACAGGAGAATTTGCACCGGGGGCGAAAGTCTGTGCTTGAGCTTCAATACTCGTCAATAAAACACCCAAAAACAATATTTTTATAAAATTTTTAATCATTGCTTACCTTATTTTATGCAGATTCTTGGTTATCTTATCCATATTTTCGATAGTCGATTTATATAAATCGTCAATAGCGTTGGTATTTGCTTTATCCTGTTCCTGAACCATTTCTTGCAGACTGCTTTCCGGAATATCTTTAAATTCCGAATAATATTCAGGATTTTGTGAATTAATATAATCAAACTTTCCGGTGCAAGAGCCGTTTCCGGTGCGTTTGTTGTTTTTCATTTTAATCTCATCGCCATCGGCGTAACAGGTCGTAATTTTGTAATCAACTCTATCAAACAGCAAGAAGCACTTGTCGGTATCGACAACTTCTTTGAAGCTCTTTTGTTGATGAGGTGTTATATTTTTCAATGCAACAGTTTTGCTTACGACAAATTTAGCTTTTTTTGCATCTTCTTCTATTTGCAGCTTGTTATCCGCAAATTTGTATTTTGAGGATATGTTATCGGTCCAAGACAATGAAAGTTCTGCTTCTTTAACTTCTTTATCCATACGGTTATATACCGTTACATAGAACTCGCATTGAGATGTAACCCCTTCTTCATTAACCAGAGGCTTGATGTTTTCAATACGGAAGATTATACCGTCGCCTCTGGAAGTTGCTTCATCGGCCTTAACTGCAGTTGTTGAAGCAAGGACAATACCGAAAGCCAATCCCGAGGCTATAAACTTACTGATTAAATTCATTTTTTTACTCCATAAAGTATTAAATCTGGGTTCAGCATAAATCATTATTATTTAATTTTTCTTAAATTTTTTAAATTATTCATCTTCCAGATAACGTTTTAATCTCAATAAATCATTCCACGATTTGGCTTTTTGTGCGCTGCTTCGCAACAGATACGCAGGGTGAAAACTGGCAAAAGCTGCCGTTTTCTTACCGTTATTCAATTGCAATTCCATTAATTTCCCTCGCATAGATGAGATGCTTTCATTGTTTCCTAATATCGCATTTGCGGCACTTGCACCCAATAAGAATATGACCTTAGGTTCAACCAATTCTATCTGACGCAATAAAAAAGGTAGACAAACGGCAATCTCACCATCGGTAGGAGTGCGGTTTCCCGGCGGGCGCCACGGCAAGATGTTGGATATGTAACAATCTCTGCGATTAAGACCTATTGATGCCAGCATTTTTTCCAACAATTGTCCGCTGCGTCCCACAAAAGGTTTTCCCATTCTGTCTTCATCAGCTCCCGGAGCTTCTCCTATCAACATTACCCGTGCGTGAGCATTTCCGTCACCGAATACGGTGGAATTTGCCGAAAATTTCAGAGAACAACCTTCAAATTTTTCTAAAATATTTTTAAGTTCGTCAAGTGTGGAGGCTTGCGCGCATTTTTCTTTGGCGTTCAGACAAGCAGAATTACTTTCCTGAGCCAAAAGAGTGGTGGCCGGTCTTACGGGAGAAGAATTTACCGATACTTCCGGTTTATTTTCTGCCGGAATAGTTTGTTGCAATGCATTATACGGTTCATCTGCCGCAATCGTATCAATTCCGGACAATTTGTACCAATTAAGTATTTCAATTATGTTTTTCATTTTCTTCCACCGATATAAAATATATCCGCAAATACTTTTTTTTGCAATAGAAAGAGAGTATTTACACATTAATAATATTTTTTATGTATAATCAGACGGAATAATATTCGAAAACAGGAAAAAAGGTTATGAAAAATTTTATGATAAGGTTATTGTTCGCTCTGGGATTTGTGTCAGTTGCCGTATTGGCTTGCTCACGGAATATATTTAATTTTAAAACAACTGATGATGAAAAAACGGTTATTACTCCGCATTTTGATGAAAACGGTTACTGGCGCACAAGCAATTTTATAGTGAAAAAAAATCAAGATAACACGTTTTCCTATTATGGCACCAATTCTTTATACGGTGCTTATTTGGCTGCTCGAGTGGCGCATTTGCGTCAGGATTTTGATAATGCGTCGGAATATTACAAGATAGTGATTGATAAAGATGCTTCCAATAATAATATCAATCGTACGGTATATGTTATTTTAAGTTCTTTGGGGCAAATCGGCGAGGCTACGCCTTATGCTCGCAAAGAGATAGAACAGGGTAATACGGAAAGCATAGCCCCTTTGATTGTGGCTATTAAGGATTTTGCAGACGGAAAGTATGAACGGTCACGACAAAATATACTTCTTATAAAAGATAAAGCGCATACCACGCTTATTAATCCGTTGTTTGAAGCTTGGACTTATGCCGGAGAAAAAAATGAAGAACAGGCGATTGCCGGTATTGATAAAATAGAAAAAGATGAGGCTCTTGAAACTATGAAGTTGTTTCATAAGGGAATGATTTATGATTATTTGGGTAATAAAGAAAAAGCTCAGGAAATGTTCGGGGAAATAGTTAAGAATCACTATCAAAGCGTGACTTACAGGTTGCTCGAAATTATTACCGATTTTTATGTTCGTAACGGAGACAAAGATACAGCTAAAAAAATATTCGGACGCTATAATGATAACGGTATGCTTTCCATATTGCTTGACAGCATAGATCGCAAAATAGAAACAACGCACGAAAATTCTCCGGCGATTATTGATACACCGCAAAAAGGTTTGGCCGAGGCATTGTTTAATATAGGAACTATTTTCCGGTCTTCGGTAGGAGGTACCGAATTTGCACAGATGTATATTGCCGCTTCGTCATATTTAAATCCTGATTATGATATTTCTAAAATTGCCTTGGCTAATGTTTTGGAAGAAGTGGGACTTTTAAAGGAAGCTAATAAATATTACAAACAAGTGGGTAAGAGTTCGGGATCATATTTTATTGCTCGCGCCAAAATAATCGAAAATCTGAATACATTGAAAGAATACGGAGAGGCTGAAAAGCAAATAAAAATTTTGCTGGAAGATTATCCTGATAATACTCAGCTTTTGAGCGATTTAGGGACTATATACGGTAATATGAACAAGCACGATGAGGCTGTGGAGTATTATTTGAAAGCTATAAAAACAGCCGATGCGGATGACCGTGAAATATGGCCGATATATTATGCTTTGGCTGTTTCTTACGATAAACTCAATCAAAAAATAAAATCTGAGCAAAATCTGCAGAAGGCATTATCACTCAGCAATAATAATCCGGATATTTTGAATTATCTCGGTTATTCTTGGATAGAGCAGGGCAGAAATGTCGAGCAAGCCGTAAAGATGATTGCCGATGCTTATAAAAAGTATCCGTATGAAGGGCATATTATTGACAGTATGGGGTGGATTTATTTCAGACTTGGAATGTATGAAAAAGCGGTTGAATTTTTAGAACAGGCGTCCTCCCTTAATCCGGGGAATGCGGTGATTAATGACCATTTGGGCGATGCGTATTGGTTTGCCGGTCGAAGAAATGAAGCTGTTTTTCAATGGAATCACGCATTGGATTTGAAAGAAGATGCAGATGTTTTAGATAAGCAGAAAATTAACGATAAAATAGAAAACGGACCGGCTTCAAATATTGTTTATAAAGTGAAGAATCCGGAATTAATCGAAATGTTGCAGAATATCACATTGGCAGATGATAAATAACAAAATAATATCTACTGTGTAAATATAAAAATTTATCTTAAAACCTATCATTTTTTGTGATAGGTTTTATTTAAAACATTATTCAACGGAGAGGGCTATGAATAAAAAGTTGTTAATCGGTTCGGTTATAGGAGTATTAATTGTCGGCATTTTGGCGTATCGCGTCTTGAATAACAGTGCCATTAATTCACAAGACGGGGAACTTCACCAGATTACGGCAACTGATAATGTGAATAATGAAAATAAAGCTCCGATAGTTGCTGCCGTCGCGGAAAAGAAAATTGAGAAAGAGAAAAAAACGGCACCTGAAGTAAATGAAAATATCAAAACAAATGCGGAAAAAACAGCAGAAGCAGAGGTAACGGCAAAAGCTGAAGTAAAGATAAACGAAGAAAAATTTATTGATTTTGTTGATATGGACAAGTGGCAATATAATGCTAAAGACGGAGTTTATTATCAAACAGGAATAGTTTATGCTAAAACGCCGCGTAATTTGAAATATCAGAAACTGGCGTTGTTTGTTCCTCAAGAATATATGAGTTGTCAAAAAAATTCTGCCGGTCTTTTTTCTTGTGAAAAAAATTTATCAGGGCGGGTAAATTGGTATAAGGAAAGCATAGCGCCGATATTTTTTGAAATAAGTTCTCCGGATTTTTCCGCTACTTCCGCTTTAACCGAGTATAAAGATTATTCAAGATATACAAAGCTCGGTATGATATATGCCCATATAGGTTTTCGCGGGATTGAAAGCGGAGCTCCGGCAGGAATTGCCGATATAAAAGCGGCGATTAAGTATTTAAGAAGAAATGAAGCACGTCTTCCGGGGAATGTAAATTCCGTATACGTATTGGGCATAAGAGAAGGCGGATTATTGGCAGCCGTACTCGGAGCATCGGGAAATGACAGAGCATATATGCCGTATTTACAAGAAATGGGCGCCGTTAACGGTATTGACGATAATATTCAAGGGGTTATGCTGATTAATCCGATGAGCGGGCTGGATACCGCTAATGAAGCTCTGGAATGGCTTTTGGGCGATGACAGAAAAAATATGACGGATGAGCAGAAAAAAATATCCGATGCAATGGCTAAAGAATACGCTAACTACGTTAACAAAGCAGGTTTTATGGATAGAAACGGCAGTGCGCTTACTTTGCAGTATTCAAAAAAGGGAATATATCAGGAAGGTACATACAGCGATTATATAAAAAATGTCATAGCAAAATCTCTGCAGAATTTTGTTGATAAACATTCTTTTCCTTATGCTATACCTAAATCTTGGGAAATTTCTGAAGATGAAGCTATTGCCGAAGATAATATAAAATTATCGGGAACGGCTCAATCGAAAGAAAAATTTTTAGGTAGTCTTAATTCCAAGAAAAAATGGGTGCTTGATTTGGGAATGAACGGCTTGGGAGTATCTTCGATAAAAGACTTCAACCGCATATTTAAAAGAAAAGTTCCCCCGTTGGCATCGTCTGACGGTATAGATAAGGAAAAAAGCGAAAACCTGCTGTTCGGTATGGGTAACGGAGATAAAAGACACTTTGATTTCTATACGGCTCGGGTTATGAAAAATTCTGCCGAAGGCAAAGATTTCAGTTCCGACTTATATAAACAAGATAAAATGGGATATATTACGTTAAAAAGAGCTAACTTATATAATCCGTTGTATTATTTGTTATCCTCATACGAAGGATATAACACTTCTACGGTCGCCCCTTATTGGTACATTCGCAGCGGTCTTTTCCAAAATTCGGATATATTGACCTCTTCAATTAATCTTTCCATAGCTCTTACGGCATATCCGAGAGTAAAAGATGTTGATTATCGGGTTATATGGGGAATGGGCGAAGTTGATAAAATAACAGATAAAGATTTTCCGCAAATTTTTGAATGGATTAGTTCAAAGATTTGATAACTGAGAAAAGAGTGTATCATAAAAATATACACATCTCGGCGATTTGTATTGCAATAAATGCAGAGGTCTTTTATAAATAATACAGATGTTAACTATAAAAAGGAAAAAAATAATGGCTAATAAATATACAGGCACACAAACCGAGAAAAATCTATGGACGGCTTTTGCCGGCGAAAGTCAGGCTCGTAATAAATATACTTATTTTGCCAGCAAGGCAAAAAAAGAAGGATTCGAACAAATATCAGAAATTTTTACCAAAACAGCGGCAAATGAAAAAGAACACGCTGAATTGTGGTTTAAAGAGCTGGAAGGTATCGGTGATACCGCAGCCAACTTGAAGGCGGCTGCCGAAGGTGAAAATTATGAATGGACCGATATGTACGAAGAATTTGCCAAAACCGCTGAAGCGGAAGGATTTCCTGCTTTGGCAGCCAAATTCCGCGGAGTTGCCGCTATTGAAAAAGCTCACGAAGAAAGATACAGAGCATTGCTTAAAAATATAGAAATGAAAGAAGTGTTTGCCCGTTCTTCCGTAAAAGTTTGGGAATGCCGTAATTGCGGTCATATAGTAGTCGGTACCGAGGCTCCGGTGGCTTGTCCGGTTTGCGCTCATCCGCAGAGCTATTTTGAATTAAGGGCTGAAAACTATTAATAAGTTATAATCAGAGAAAAATCCCGAAAATTTATTTCGGGATTTTTCTTTATCTTACGCCTTTATCCAGTGGATCAAAGTATAAGCGTAAGGTACTCCATACGTCGTAACGGTCGGCATATTTCTGTCCGAACACTTCCTTAAATGCCTGCTGAGTGGCAATGATGGCTCTTTGCGCGCTTTCCGCCACAGAACGATAAGACGGGTCGCTGTTGAAGCGGTTTTGGTCGACAAACTCGATTTTTTGAATTGTGCCGTCACGGGTTAAATGGACGCGGATTTCTACCATCATACCGTCAATACCGATAGCTCCGGGGTCTAAATTCCAGTTTTGGCGCAGCAAACTGGCGATGGCATCAGTTTCCGAAATGGTTAAATCACTAAAGTAAGAACCTTTGCTGTTTCCGCCTTCAATACCCATATTATTAACCTGAGTGCCTTCTTTAATCATCGCTTTTTGTGTTTTTTCGCCTATGTCGATATTTTTATCGTTATCGATTTCCTGCATAAGGCTCTTTAAGGCATTGCTGCGAACTTTAGCCTGTTCCTGTTGCTTTTTATTTTTATCAACATTTTCCGGTTTCGGCTCAGGTTTCGGTTTAGGTTTCGGTTTGGCACTCGGAGTCGGCGGACGTTTCGGAGTCGGTTTAGGCTCGGGTTTCTTTTCCGGCTTTTTATCCGGTACCGGTGTCGGTTCTTCCAAATAATCCTCTTTAACTTTTTCAGCTTCCGGCTCAGGTTCAGGCTTTAGTTCCGCTTTTTGAGGTTCTTCTTTTATCTCCGGTTTAGGTTCCGGTTCCGGTGCGCTCTCTTGCGAATATTGTTCTTCTTTGTGTTCTTCGACCGTAGCCTTGCGGTCTTCTGGACCAAATTCCGCTTTAGTCGGCAAATTGGTAAATTCATCGATTTTAACTTGAGATAAGTCCACTATGATTGGGGCTTCGCCGAGTGTCATATCGTGATGCCAAAAATCAGGCAAATGTATGAACAATGCCGCGAACATTGCCACGTGCAACAGAATGGATTGTTTCAAGTACTTATTCATCAGCGTCTATTTCTTTTTCTGATTATTTCCTTTTGACGGTGCGGTAAGAGCCTTTGATTCGGTCTTTAATCCGACTTTTTCGTATCCGGCTTCTTTGAGCATAGCCATTAAACCGATAACTCTGCCGTATTCGGCAACGGTATCGCCTGAGATAGTGACCGTAAGTTCATTGTTTTCTCCTTTGATGGCCTTTAATTTAGGCAATATTTCTTCGTCGCGAATTACGCTTTTACCGATATAGTAGTAACCGTCGGCATCCACACTGATATTAACGGAAGTATCATCACCGGTCAGAGCCTTGCCGCCGACCTTCGGTAAATTAAGCGGAATACCGGAAGTCATCAGCGGTGCGGCGACCATAAACACTACCAACAGCACCATCATAACATCCATAAGGTTTGTGATGTTAACATCGGCTTTACGGCGTGATTGACGGCGATTATAGGCTGAATTTTGCAATAAAGGCATATTTTATTCTCCGGCTAAATCGGCTTTCAGGGTTGTTTCATCGATTTCACGCGACAAAATGGTGGAAAACTCTGCCATAAAGTTATCAAGTGTTTTGGCGTAGCGATCGATGGAAGACGATATGGTGTTATAAGCGACTACTGCCGGAATGGCGGCAATTAATCCGAAAGCGGTGGTAAATAAGGCTTCGGCAATACCCGGAGCCATTGCGGAAAGTGAGTTGCTTTGGGTAACGGCAATAGCATTGAAACTGTTAATGATACCCCACACCGTACCGAAAAGTCCGATTAACGGAGCAACCGAGCCGGTTGTCGCCAAGAATCCCAAATGAGTGTCAAGGCTGTCCAATTCTTTATCAATAGAAACCGACATTGCTTTTTCAATACGTTGTTGCAAAGAAACGCCGCGGATACTGCGGTCTGCTTTACCTTTCATCAAAGTGTTGCGTTTCCACTCGCGCATTGCGGCAACAAAAATCGCCGACATCGGGTCGCGCGGGCGATTACCGATTGCTTCGTATAATCTGTCGAGAGAACCGCCTGACCAAAAGGCTTCCTCAAATTTTTTGGATTGATTGCGAACATTGCGCAAAGTGGCAAATTTTTCCAAAATGATTGCCCACGACCAAACGGAAGCGGCAATTAAACCAATCATAACAACTTTGGTAATGGTATCGGAGGACCAAACCATATCCCATAAAGACATTTGTTCGGTTGCTGTTTGAGCAACATCAGAAAGTGCTTGTGACGTCATTTTTATAACCTTTGTAAATTGCAATTTAAACTAAGCTGGCGCTAAAGTAGCATAAATTATTTAACAGGCAATTAATTTATGGTTAAAATGAGCAAAAAAAAACAGCCTGTATGAGAAAAAATCAGGATAAACCCAAAATCTCTCACACAGACCGTTTTTTTTATTTCTTCTCCTTGCCCCAAATTATAAGGATGGCTAGAGAAATAATGAAGCAGACGATGTAATTTGCATCGATGCATACCTGCTT
Source organism: Alphaproteobacteria bacterium (assembly GCA_017471705.1). GTDB lineage: Bacteria > Pseudomonadota > Alphaproteobacteria > RF32 > CAG-239 > RUG410. The sequence continues at coordinate 90,112 of JAFUSH010000040.1, forward strand.
CAAAATAAATTGTATCAGATACCCGCCTCCGATAGCAAATAATATAAATAAACCATATATCATAATGCCACCGACAACGGGAGCGATACCATTTTCAAAAAAACTTTTTACCTTGTCCCAAAAAAGGGCAACAAGGAGAAGAATGATAGCCAGTACCCACATAATAATCCTATTATATTAGTTCAACAAAAGGTCCTGCGAGAGCAGCACCCAAAAAAAACACTAAACCTGCAGCAGACGCAATAACGAAAGCTGCAGTGAAAACTGCTTCTACGAAGCTTAAACCGTTGTCAACTCTGACAATGGCTTTTTCCGAAATTTTTTTCATAATATATTTTTTGTTAATATCCAATCTAAAAAAGATTATGCGGTAAAAGCAAAACACAATGCGTATGTTTTATGTTATCCATAATCCTTAAATTTATACAATTTTATGTTAACATTTTTTTGTCATTTTTGCAACAAAAATCGTATATTGCTTAAATAATTCTTATTTTCCGTCTTTTTTACTGCCATTCTCGGGCGCACGCCTTTTTCAACTGGATTGATGATTATAATGGTCATTCCTTTCGCGGTGCGGCGCATCCGCGAATCAAGGAATCTGATTTTCAACGCGTCAGCGTTGCTTCCGTGTTAATTTAATCGGAAGATCGCTGGACGTTTTCTACCGAAAACGAGCGATGACATTATTGCTATATTTTAATAGGTAGATTGCGGGACGCGTTTGCCTGCCGGCAAAGCGAGCGATTGTTAGTTAATTTTATATTATAAAAAGAGTTGTAAAAAGAAAAAAGGGCGGATGAACGACGAGGGATAGAACATAAAGTTCGTTGTCATCAGGTTCTCCGCCCGCTAAACAAAGGATACTTG
>JAFUSH010000041.1 GCA_017471705.1 Alphaproteobacteria bacterium
ATCCGCCAGCTCGTAAGAAAATCTCTCTTAAAATTACTATTTCAGGTAGAATGTTTGTGTCATATCGTGATAAATCTTTCTCCTTGTTTTAACGACTTTTTTGTTACTCTAACTGTTCCGTTTTAAATTTGTCGTAACAATAAAAAATCCCGAATCTTCCGGATTCGGGATTAAAAATCAACGATACAGCTATTTTTTCTTTTGTTTAATAAATTTAACCACTTTTTCGACTTCTCTTTTTCCGCGTTTATCCAAATCAGCAACGTGATAATTACGTTCTCTGGCAAAATCAGCGGCTTCATTCATAATATTTTCGCATATTTTACGGTTTAATATGGTGTTTACCAGATTTTCATTACGGAAAGTATTTTTACCGGCATTAAAAGCCTTATATGTTTCTTCATTAATTCCTTCGTTATATTTGGCAACGCCCAAACCCATAAAATAATTAACCATCGCCGAAGCGGTAACCGGTTTGGCAACTGACATCGCCCCCATAGCAAACGCCGCACAAAAATAGTATTTTTGCGCCGGAGTATAAGTTTCAAATTTATAAAAAAACCTATCTGTTACACTTGCTGATGTTATATCGACGTTTTTTCCTGTTTTTTGAACATTTTCGATTTGTATATCTTTTGCTTTAGCTTGCTCTTCGTTGTTATTTTCATCTTTACCGCACGCCGTAAACAATATCACAAAGCATCCGAGTATAACAAACATTTTTTTCATCGGAACTCTCCTTAATTCTTTTTGTAAATTGTACCGAATATTAGCTAAAATATGGTTAATTTAAGAACACTTAGCGAAGATATTGTTCGGATATTACTTTATCAGCGTGAAATCCGTGCATTAAAATTACTGCCGGATAATCCGGTTTATCAGGATATTGCAAAATTCCCCGCAACATTCCCTGCTCTCCCCGTAACGAAAAATATTGAACATCCGCAAGAGAGTTTGTTGTATTAAACAGAAAATAACCGTAAACTAGGTATGATAAAAATTTTTTAGACATCCGATTTCGCTACACACACTTACCTAATTCATAAGCCTGCTGCAATAAATCCGGATGTTCGGTTATTTCATTAGCATCTCTGACACCGGCGCCGATAACCATACCGGCTAAATTAGCTTTTTCAAAACAAGTTATCCATCCGAGCAATCCCATAGTAGCCGTATCTGACGTATGCGTTGCGGATGCTCTTGATGCGGTAATTATGTAAACATCTCTGAAATTATAATCTCCCGGATACAACGGATAACATCTATCCAAAAAAGTTTTCATCTGTCCGCACATTTCATAGAAGTAAATCGGAGTGGCAAAAACAAGCACATCGGCATTTCTTACTTTTTCAACCAATTCTGTCATATCATCATTCTGTACACATTTGAGAGTACGCTGACAAGTCATACAGCCGAGACAGGAATTTATATTTTTTCCCTTCAGATTAATAAATTCGACCTCGTGACCGGCATCCAACGCGCCTCTTTGTGCTTCGTGAGCCAATATATCGGAATTACTCTGTAAACGATAACTTGATGATATAATCAATACTCTTTTTGACATTTTCAACTTCCTTGTTGCAGATTTTTAATTTTTTCCCAGAAGCATCGTAAATAATTTCTGCTACATACATTATGCAGTAAATCTTCTTACTACTTTATACATAAAAAGTGTTAATTAATTCTCAACAAGCCTTTAATATTTCTACATATAAATTGTTTTATCTTCTAAAAACTACTTGACCAAATATTATATTTTGGCTATAATATGTTATACTTTTTCCCTTATTTATAGGATTATTGATATGGCTGATGAAAATTATGATATGTTGATTAAAGAAATAGACGGGCTTAATCCGAATATTGAAGATAGCAGTGAGAGAGAAAGCACCATTGAACGGATGTTGGAGATTCAAAAAGAATTGTCTGGTGCGGCTTATGCCGACCGCAATGACGATCATCAATTGGCTTATCTCGGATTACAAGATAAAGCAAATGCAATGATTGAGTATTTATCAGGAAAGTCTTTTGATGATATATCGGTTGAACAAATTTCCGTCTATGAAAGTTTATTGGCAAATTTTGCCTCGCATATCGGCAATGAATACAGCTCAACAGCCGCCGAATTGAAAAATAAATTAGACAGCAGACGAGAAACTCTTGAGGCTAATTCCCCATCTGAACAATCTCCGGTAAAAGATGAACCGACGGATGAAATAACACCGACCGGTGCCGCAAATGGTGAAAACGCCGAAGAAGATAACGATATAAAGGAAACCGTATTAGATGAAGAACAGCAATCATTTTTAGATTCTATAAATGAGAATAATAAAGAGCAAATTATCGAGCGCTACAATAAGATAGATGCCGCCGCCGATGAAATCGGCGACGTATTTGCAGCACCGACAGATGAAAACGCCGAAGATAAATTCAAAGGATTGCGCAACTTTTACGACAACGTTTGGATTGACAGAGATGTTCCCGATGATGAAAATGCCAAAGCAGGAGAAGATGACCTCAAAAAACGTCAACAATTAAAAGACCGCATTAAAGAAATGGCCACCATTATGGCCATTAAGGATTTGGTTCAAGATCCTTCCGTTGATTCTCTGACAAGCGAACAAATGAAAGAACGTATGAAAGATGCAGTTCGCGATAATATGGAGTTTTTGACCTATAATTTAGTTGCAAACCAAAGCAGTTTCAAAATTTTGGAAGCCGGACAGGATTTAACCAAATTGTCTCCGGAGCAAAAAAAAGAACACATATCCCAATTGCAGAGCGGATATAAAGAAGTATTTTCAAACCTTGACAACGTATTAAGCGGACAGAGCAATACACCTATATCAATCGGTTCTCCGGCAATAAATGCGACTATGGTTCCGCAATACAAAGAAGCCAAAAAGTTCGCCAAAGATTTTCAAAAGAAAACCGGTATAAAGAAACTTTTCAACCGAGTTAAAGACTTTGATGCCAAAATGACCAAAGATCATCATCGTTTATGGAGATTTGCCAAAACAACTGCAATATCTGCTTTGACCGGACCTGTAGGTATGATGGCTTACACGGGATATAATCTGGCTAAACAAACCAAAGAAATGGTAAAAGAATACAAGGAGTTAAAACAAAAAGAAGGCGGAGAAGATTTAACCATCCGAAAGTTTTTAGGACAGAATAAAGGAAAAATTGCTTCTATGGTTGTAAGTGCCGGATTTTCGGCATACAGCGGCATTGACGGCATAGACTTCGGCAATATCGGACAAAGTCTGGCAAAAAATACCGGACTTATCGGTAATATGACAGGTTCCCTGTTATCCGGAGATGCCTTAAATAACGTTTCTCAGAATTTAAGCTGGGACAGTATAAAAAATGCGGCAAACAGTATGGCGGATAAAATATCGGCTGTCGGAAATATTGATATTTCCCAAGTATGGGATGGTCTGAAAAACTCCTATTCTCCGACCAAATTGACCAGAGTTGCTCTTTCTGGTTTGGGTGTCGGCTTGGCAAAAGCCAGTGATGCCTACTCCAAGGCGGGTGACGGTAATAAATGGAAGGCAGCGCGCAAAGCTTTTACCACACATTTGACGGCAACTCTTACCGGTATGGCTTTGGCCGATAGCTTAACCGTCGTTAACGGAATTAGTAATCAAGCTACTATTGAAGCTCAAAAGATCGAAATCGCTCAACAAGATTTACAGTCAATTCAGGCATCTTTAGGCATAGGGCTTGATACTCACGCTATACACATCGGTGATCCGAACAGCGGTGTTCATATCGGAATTGAAGCAGATAAACTTGATGATATAAAAATACCGGAGCACCAACATACAGATACATCTCACATACCGTCTCATCATCAAGAAACCGTTATTCATAAGGAAGAGGTAAAAGTACAGGAAAATGACAACAATCAAGAAATAAAAGCAGAACCGGAAAAAACCGTGGAAATGAAAGTCAACGGCGAAAATGTTGAGGCAAAGTTGGGTGATACTTTAGAAAAAACTTTGGATAATGCACGCAAGCAGTATTTACAGAACAATCCGGAAATCGACATTAATAATAATACCGTTAATATAGAGGCCGAAGGCGGAAATGCAACAATTGAAACTAAAACCGATGATATTATGAAAGGTGAAGCCGTTATCGGACAAGAAGCTGAAATACATCGCGAGATACATACACAAGAAGCTGATATTAAAGATGATATAAAAGAAATTACCACAGATACCGGACAAGCTAAACTTATGGAATCGGAAGGCAGAAATGACATTGATACAAACAATAATATTCCTGACGGCGCCAGAATTTTGAATGTAACCGAGTTTCATAATGAAAATCAGGACTTAAGATTCACCGAGTATGAACAAGACGGAAAAGTTTATATTACGGACGGTAATCACACCAGACTGGCTCCTGAAGGACAAAGCGCCGAACAACGCTATCAAACTTGGAATAATATGTTAAGAGAAACCGCGGCCGCCGGATATGATGATACCGGAGCGGTAATAGCTTCTACTCAAAATAATACCGATAATGCCGTAAATAAAGACGCAATTAATCTGAACAACGAAACTACACTTGATAAAAGCAATAGCAGTACAGAAGATATACCGCCTGCTAACAATGATGGAAATAATAACGGAGAACATAAACTGTCATTAGCTGAACAATTAGCACGGCTTCGCAACGGACAATCCCTGAGCGGTAATAATAATGGAGACGATGCTTCCGGCAGTTACGAGGATTTTGTGGCAAAAGTACGAGCGGGTTATGACCAAAATAACAGCACGGTACTTCAAGATACGGAAAACTTTAAAAATGATATTCAAAATAAAGTTGATAACTCCGTTGACCAAGTACTAGAGGATCATAACAGATTTTTAGCGGAAAAAGCCGATTATGAGCAAAACGGGTACAAAGGATTTCAGGATTATTCATCTCAAGTTGATAAATTAGGATTAAGTAACTCCGAAGTTTTGTCTCAATCGCAACACACTGGAACTCGTTCTCACTCTATCGGAGCCGAATCAGCCTCATATCAAACATTTGAACAAACAGAGTTTCGTCAGGGTTCAAACGGATTTGCATTAATGCATAACAATGAGATACGCTCCGTAACAACCGATGATAAAGGAAATCTGCAATTTCAAATTACCGAAAATAACCAAACCAGACTTATGACCAGAGATGAAGCAAATCGTTTTTGCAATGAAATTAAAACCCAAGGTCTGAACAGTGAGAATTTCAATAATAGACTGTTCAAAACCATAGAGGATACAAAGCACATCGGTGATGCTCGCGGTCTCATAAAATATGGAACAGAACCGAGAGTTGTTTCCAATGATGCTAGGACGAATAATATGGTTATGCAAAATCAGAGCGGAAGAAAAATTTAAATAAAATCACCCTATAAAAAATATTAAGGATTTGCCGAATAAAAGCCTTTATTTCAGTAAGTCCTTAATTATTTCTCCTGCCATAATTAATCCCACAACCGGCGGAACGAAAGGAACGCTTCCTACTGTCTTTCTTTCTTCTCGTAATATCGGAACTTGAGGTTTTTCTTCCGAATAAACCACTTTCAAATGATTTATGCCGCGATTGCGCAACTCTCTCCTCATTATCTTTGCTAATGGACAAACCGAAGTTTTGCTTATATCAGCAACTTTAAATGCGGCGGCATCCAACTTATTTCCGGCACCCATTGCACTGATAATCGGAGTTTTTGCTTTATACGCTTCCTCAACCAACGAAATTTTAGCTGTAACGGTATCAACGGCATCGGCAATATAATCATACTCTGAGAACTTAAATTGTTCTTTATTTTCAGGAAGATAAAAACATTTATTAATGTTTATCATTATATCCGGATTGATGTCTTTTGCCCGTTTGGCGGCAACTTCAACTTTTGCCTTGTCCAGCGTCGAGTGCAAAGCTATTATTTGACGATTTATATTGCTCAAATTAACGTTATCGGCATCGATTAAATCAAGTGTTCCCACACCGGCTCTTGCCAGAGCCTCAACAACATAGCCTCCGACACCGCCAACTCCGAAAACCGCCACTCTTGAACGGCTCAATTTTTCCGTGGCTTCATTTCCCCATAAAAGTTCATTGCGCATAAATTGAGTTAACATTATTTTCCCCCTAGCTGTCCAATAACACCAATAAAACCGTACAAGCCAATAATATAAAGACCTTGCCGCGATTAATGGTGAGATATCCTCCGTCTTTTCCGCACATTCTCATTATCTGTCCGGCAATCATAATCCATACAATGTACAAATATAGAGTAGCTGTTACAAAAGATGGATTACTTACTTCGAATATTGCATAATTTTTGCTTACCATAAAGAAAATCAAAAATATTATTATTAGTGAATATTTTAGATTAGATTTATCAAATAACAAATTGATTTTATTATTATTTTTAACATATACGAAAAAATTGATGATCGCAATAACAGCTCCGGTAATCATAATGTAAAAATAACTTGCATAAGGAAGCAAATCTGCGTCAACATAGCTCATACATTGTTTATTTATTACATCAATAAAAGCAACTCCTATAAAATAAGGTTGCAGGTATTGCAATATCTGTTTGCTTCTTGTTGATTTTTTTAACGAAACAACTGCATATATTATACCGCATAGAGCAATGATAATTAAGCAAAAACGCCCCCAATCATTCATATAACCGAGTAATATCTGCGGTTTAACCAATATCCACAAAATAAAAACCGCTCCTATGCTTAACGGATGCAAGGCCGATACTGCTTCAGCTCCCCAAGCGCGCATCGCCTTGAAATTACGATAATCAACAAATGCTATAACTCCTCCTTGCAACACACAAAAAGCATAAAACTGCCACACCTGAATATATGAGACAAACGGTAAAAACGGTAATAGAAGCAACGCCGGTATTGCTCCGCGATAAATCATAAATACATTAGGCGTGATATTGGCAATTTGATTGCCGAAATAATATACCGTTGCCCAAAAACTGGCTAAAACAACATATAAAAACCACATTATTCAATGCCTTTATTATCCGGATATAATCCTTTATTTTCACATTTTTTCTTCACAATTTCGTTAGCATTACCCTGCACTTTTTCTATACGATACGCCCTTTTGCACTCCCAAGCGGTAACCGGATATTTTTTATCCCACGTTTTTAAGATTCCTCGCATCGGTTCGCCGATTTTATAACGAGGATAAGTTTGTTCCATATAAAAATACGTTCTGGCAATTAATCCTTTTACTTCATCACGAGGTTCTGCTTTGTTACGCGATATTTTCATCGGACAACCGCCAAACAGAACTTTTACGTTATCCCTCTGATTAAACTGCGTAAAATTAAAATTGGCGCGCAAATAATTAACCGCCCCGATTACCGGATACAAATTATACATATCCGTGTACATATAGCGGAAATTCTCGTTTTCTTTAACAGCGCAACTTCGTCCTTTAAAATGTTTGCCTTTATTTGAAACGCAATTTTTATGCCCTTGCGACCACTCTTTAAAAGTTCGACCGAAATTTTCAGCCGGCACGATATGTTCCCATTCCAACCTCTCGGATTTTCGTTTTAACTCTTCGGATGATATATCATAAACCTTAAAGTCAACTTTGCGAATATCAGGAAGTTCAAATCCTTGGGATTTTTTTATTTTCTTAAATCTGTCAAATTCCGCATTACAATAAAGGGTTCGCCGATAATCATAATATATTTTATTGAGCATAACCTGTTTTACGGCGTAAAAGGACTGACTGTAACGATTGCCCGCATTGGACCGATTTAGATTTGTTTCATCGCTCTGCCAAAACCAGCCGGCAAAAGATAGCGTCGGAAACAGAAACAATAAAAATGATAATGAGTATTTAGTCATTTTCACCTCAAACTAAAGGAGCCTGACGCAATGTCAGGCTCCTGATTTGATTGCCTATGCGTCAACTTCACCTGTTCTCGGTTCTGTTACCACATCCGAAGAATTATCATTATCGGCATCGACAACATTATTGTTATCATCTTCGATTTCCTCATCAGCCCCATCATCGGCATCTAACTTGGTAACTGATACCACCTTTTCATCATCGGCGGTGCGGAAAAGGATAACCCCCTGTGTTTTTCTGCCGGCAATACGAATATCGTCAACCGGCATACGGATTAATTTTCCACCATCGGTAACCATCATAATATCCTTATCATCGGTAATCGGGAAGGAACTGACAACTTCCTTATTGCGCGGAGAAAGCTCAATATTGGCAATACCCGAACCTCCTCTGCCGGTAACTCTGTATTCATAAGAAGACGAGCGTTTACCGAAACCTGTTACCGTAACCGTTAAGATAAACTCTTCCAATTTCTGCATTTCTTCAAATTGCTCCAAGCTCAATAAGTTAAGCAATCCGGTTTGATCTGCGGTAATACAGGTATCCGTTCCGCTCTCGGCATCAGTTTTCTTCATTGCTCCGGAAACTTTTAAGTACTCCTCGCGCTCTTCGACAGTCGCCTTGATATGTTTGAGCATTGTCATTGAAATAACTTCATCGCCGTCCGCTAATTTAATACCGCGAACACCTGTCGAATTGCGGCCCACAAACACACGGACATCAGTTACCGGAAAACGTATGCACTTGCCCATACGGGTAGCCAGCATAATATCGTTGTTTTCATCGCACATCGCCACATTAATCAACTTATCACCCTCATCAAGTTTCATTGCGATTTTACCGTTGGATTGAACATTGACAAAGTCCATCAAGCTGTTACGGCGGATATTACCCGATGAAGTTGCAAACGCAATGGATAAATCCTTACAGTCTTCCACATTTTCCGGAAGTTTCATAATAGCGGTAATATTTTCCCCGCTGACTAGAGGCAATAAGTTTACAAACGGCTTGCCTTTAGAGGTCGGCGAACCGAGCGGAAGCTTATAAACTTTCATCTTGTAAACAATACCTTTGTTAGAGAAGAACAAAACCGGAGTATGTGTACTTGCCACAAACAAGCGGGTAACAAAATCTTCATCTTTGGTCGTCATACCTGATTTACCTTTTCCGCCGCGCTTTTGGGCTTTATATGCGCTTAACGGAACGCGCTTAATGTAGCCTTCTTCGGTAACGGTTACTACCATTTCTTCGCGTTGAATAAGCGATTCAATATCCTGATTGTACTCAATATCTTCAATTTGCGTTAAACGAGGAGTAGCATATTCGTCCTTAACTGCCACCAATTCATCGCGCATAATGCCGTATAATTTCTCACGGCTGGATAAAATGGAAAGATATTCTTTGATATCGGCTCCTATTTCAACCAATTCTTCGTGAATTTTATCGCGTTCCAAACCGGTCAAACGTTGTAATTTCAAATCCAAAATGGCTTTTGCTTGGTCTTCAGACAAACGATATATACCGTTTACTACCTTATGATCAGGTTCATCAATCAAATCAACCCAAGAAGCAATGCTTCCGGCTTGCCATTCGGTGTTTACCAATCTCTCGCGGGCATCTTGCGGAGTGGGAGCGGTTTTAATCAATTCAATCACCGGATCCAAATTTTCGACGGCAATTGCCAAACCGACCAAAACGTGCGCTCTGTCACGCGCCTTGTTCAAACGATAAATGGTGCGGCGGCGAATAACTTCTTCTCTGAACTCAATAAACGTCGATATAATATCGCGCAAGTTCATCATCATCGGTCGTCCGCCGTTAATAGCCAGCATATTCATACCGAAACTGGTTTGTAATTCTGTATATTTATAGAGCTGATTCAAAATAACATCGGCTTGGAAATCACGCTTAATTTCAATCACGATACGCACACCCTGTCGGTCAGATTCATCTCTGATATCAGAAATCCCTTCCACACGTTTATCTTTTACCAACTCGGCAATGTGCGCCACCAAATTGGCTTTATTAACCTGATACGGAACTTCGTGAACAATGATGGCTTCCTTATCTTTGCGGATTTCTTCAATTGAGCATTTGGCGCGCATCATTACCGAACCGCGTCCGGTCAAATAGGCCTGTTTGGCTCCGCCGTACCCCAAAATCAATCCTCCGGTAGGAAAATCCGGTCCCGGAACAATCTGTGTAAGTTCTTCGATACTTATTTGCGGATTATCAATATAAGCGCAGCAAGCATCAATTACTTCACCCAAATTATGCGGAGGAATATTGGTTGCCATACCGACGGCAATACCGTTACCGCCGTTAACCAATAAATTAGGGAAACGAGCCGGCAATACCGTAGGTTCTTGCAAAGATTCGTCATAGTTAGGCATAAAGTCTACAGTATCCTCGTCCAAATTATCGGTCAGACAAGCCGAAACCTTAGCCAGTCTGGCTTCGGTATAACGCATAGCAGCTGCACCGTCACCGTCCATAGAACCGAAATTTCCCTGTCCGTCAACCAGCGTAACGCGCATAGAAAAAGGCTGCGCCATACGCACCATTGCCTCATAAATAGAACTATCGCCGTGCGGGTGATATTTACCCATAACATCGCCGACGATACGCGCCGATTTACGATATGGCTTAGTAGCATCATAGCCGTTTTCATACATTCCGTAAATAATACGGCGATGCACCGGTTTCATACCGTCTCTGGCATCAGGAAGCGCACGCGAAACAATCACGCTCATTGCGTAATCCAAATAACTGCGGCGCATTTCCTCGGAAATCATCGTCGGGGTAATATTATCTGTTTTAATCACATTGTTTTCTTGAATTTCTTCAGTCACTTTATACCTCTTTTTACTTTACAAATTAAACTGATTCAAGATAGCAAATACCCCCAAAAATAAAAAGTTTTTTTTACCTTTTATCCACTTCAAAAACGCATATTATTTCATTATTTCGCCTATATACTGCTGACTGGCTTGTTTTATGGAATCAGCCAAGTTTTGCTGAGTATCTTCAATATTTTTTTGTCCTTGTTTTATAATGCTGTGCGCACTGTTTTCCAAACTGTTTCCCAAACGCAAAGTAGCATTGTTTATCTGTTCACGGTTATTATCCAAAGTTTGCGATATTTGCCATAGAAATATGAATATAAAACCATAAAAAAACCATTTGATAATTTTGAGCATATTTTCCTCCTTCCCGTTTGAAAATATGCTCTGACCGTTAATTTTCAATCTGGCTTGAAGAACACAAGTGAATATTATTCAAACACAATTTTCATTTCTTTACCGTAAAAAGCTATTAAACCCCGTAAGTACCGATAACGCACATAACGTCCCATTTCCATTCCCTCTATGTCGCGTGCCGGTATACCTGTGCGCATAGTTACCTGACGCAGAAACATATTTCTTTCAACCCGCATTTTCCACAGTTCATAGCCGATTTCTTTCATTGTTTGCTTATCGACCAAATATTCTCTCTTTGACATTGTTATAAACTCCCTAATTTGTCTTTGTTAAAACAAAAACCACCTTAAATCACTTCAAGGTGGGGAGTTCGTAACTGCAAACAGTCAGTCTTGCCTATTCAATATATTCAGCAAGCTCCCCATTACGAGGAGTTATTCTGTTTGTGGAGCTACGACACTCCGCAGACGACCTCTCGCCTGCAGGAATTATATTAGATTAATTGTATTAAATTGCAAGTAAAAATTTTACAGTTTTATTCCGATAGTCAATATATTTTGATTGGCAACCCGCTCATAATTCACTTCGTGCATCATTTTTTTAACCATAAAGATACCCAAACCGCCTATTTCACGTTCATCTGCCGAACCTTTAATATCCGGCTCTTCCTTTTCCAAAGGATTGTAAGGAATGCCGTTATCAATAAAACGCAATAAATATTTACCGTAGGCAATAGCGGAACGAATGCGCACCATTCCGCCGTCTTTATAAGCGTATTGGGCTATATTGGAAAAAATTTCTTCGCAGGCAACCGTAATTTTTGATTGTCCTTCCGCCGGAATATTTTTACTTGCCATATCTCGCGTAACTGTCTTTAAGACTTCGCCTATGGAAGAAATTTCCGCTTTGACTACCAATAAATCATCTTCCACACCGCAATAAAGCAATTCCAGCATTGTTATATCATCTGATTGTTCGGCTCCGGCAACAAAATTACTCACGTCATTTTGCACTAATGTTATTGTATGGCGCGGTGATTGCATATCCTGCCTGAGAATATTACCGATACGCTCTTCTCCGTAAAACTCTCCGTCGTTATTCTGCGCTTCGCTCACTCCATCGGTATATAAAAATAAACGCTGTCCTTTTTGCATTTGCAGCTGTTCGGAAACATAAGATATATTTTCCAAACCGCCCAAAACCATATTACGTTTTACTTCCATAATACGATATCCGTTTTCATCATACACAAACGGCGGATTATGACCGGCGTTCACATATTCCAGCACTCCGGTCTTTAAATTAAGCACAGCCAAAAAAGCTGTCACAAACATATTGGCAAGATTACCGTTACATAGCTCATTATTAACCAACGCAAATACTTTTGATATTTTCATACCTGATTTTGCGGTATTTTTTATCAGTGCTTTTGCCGTCATCATATATAATGCTGCCGGAATGCCTTTTCCCGAAACATCGGCAACCAAAACCGCAAATTTATCTTCATCAATAAAGAAAAAATCATAAAAATCACCGCCTACAGAGCGTGCCGGTTTCATAAAAGCATACACTTCAAAAACGCTGTGACTCGGAAAATTCACGGGCAGAGCCGATTGCTGAATATCTTTAGCAATTTCCAACTCACTCTGATTTTTTTGAGCGTCAATAGCCGCTGTTTTAACCATTTCAATGTGAGAAAGCAAATTATCACGCATTTTATGGAACGCATCTGTCATAATTCCGATTTCATCATCTGATTTACTGTCAGGAATCGTTGCCGAAAAATCACCTTTACCATATTGCAGAGCAATTTTGCTTAAATCCAGCAAAGGTTTGGTGGAGCGATGACATATCAAACTGATAAAAATAAACAAAATCAGCAAAAATGCCAGCATTACGCCAACTGCTTTAATATGAAATTCTTTAAACGGAAGAAAAAATTCCTCCTGCGAAAATACCAGACACATTCCCCAATTCAAATCAGGTATCGGAGCAAAAAAGAAAATTACCGGTTTTTTATATACAGACGATTTATCCATTTTTATATTACCGGAAATACCGTCTTTTAACTTAAAACCGACCACATTCAACTCCGGCAAATCGTATATTTTTGCCAAATCATAAATTGTCTTTTTTAACTCTATACTCTCATCGGGATGAGATACGTAAAGACCTTCGTGAGATAACAGGAGAGATTGTCCGAATTTTTTTGATGTTTGTTCATTAATTTCACTTTTGAGTTCGTGTAAATCCATTGAAACAGCCACCAAACCGTTATATTCATCGGAGCCGGAAAATTTAAACGGCAACAAATTTGTCGCCACCCACGGCTTACTGTCCATTTCATTATCAACATAAGGTTCTGACCAGAAAAATTCTTCTTTTTTCGGAACCTTGGTAAACCACGGATAAATTTTATAAAAATCATCAATTTTTTTCTGCTTAAAAATAAAATCACCGTCAGTAATTTCTCCGGAATAAAGAATTCCTGATTTAACATTGCCGTCCGGAAAAACATATATCCACGCGTGCGAAGTATCAGACTCGTCATAATTGAGCGTCTTAAGCGCCGACTGTAAAAGATGGCGGAATAAATCAATATCGGTGGTATTAAGTTCTTTTAAGGTGTTTTTGATGGTTAAGGCTGCATCTTGGGTTTCATTAACAACCGCCGTAATATTTTTAATTTCATTTTGTAATTTAAAATGAGCAAAATCATCTATTCTGTGCCTGATTTGCGGCAAATAGTATTGAGAAGTAAAAAACAACAACCCCACCCCGCATATAAATACGCTGGTGAGGATGCTTATACTCAATCTGAAAGTCAGTGATTGCCGGCTAAACCATTTCTTCCACCAAGAAAGCATTATTCTATATCCATAATTCCGGTAAATCCCACGATATTGAATACTTCCTTCACCGACGGCTGAACGCCAGTCAACTTCATTGTACCGCCATTTGCATTAATGCTTTTCTGAGCTTGCAAAAAAACTCTCAATCCGGCTGAAAAAACATAATCAACTTCCGTCATATCAAAGATTAATTCCTTAACTCCGTCCAAATCGAGAGCCGCCGCCAATTCCGGAGACGTGGCGGTATCCAAACGACCTTTTATTTTATAAGTAAGTTTATCGCCTTCTTTAATTTTTTCAAATTCCATTACTTTTTCTTGCATTGCTATCCCTTTCAAATTTGTTCTTTCCTTTAGGGCAATGTTACAAACATTGAAGATATTTTGCAAGTTATAATAGCAGAATCCCACAATTTATTGTATCATAACATTGAACAATCCGGCAAAAAAAATTACAATCAAAACAACATATATTTTTAATTGTGTTATCTGATTTCTTTCTGCCGTATATTGTTTAATGTATCCAAAAATTGTCTATCGTTGTATGTTCTTTCGTTTGTTACGGTATCCGTATTAATAGTGTCAACCGCTAAAGAATCGCTTGTTTCCTGTTTTACTTCCAAAGAATCTGCCGCACTGGGCATTTCAATATCCGGAATACTTGTATTGATAGAATTATCTGTTCTGCGTGTTTCTCCGCGTGACGAACTGTTCATATTTTTAACATTCAGCTCTGAAATAAATTGAGAAACATTAGCATCGGCAACAATCACCGCTTTTTTGTTATAATCGATAAATAATCCGCAAAAACCGCGCTCGGTATATATGGCATTGTTATCATCAACCTTGACGTAACAAGCGTCTTTACTGTCATTGATATACACCCGTTTAACTGACATTTGTTCCAAACTCTGAGATGATTCGTATGTAGACGATTTCAACCCTCTGGTTAACATATATTGCCCTTTTATACGTTCACCGTTTCTGCTGTAAATAGGAACATCAACCTGATATAACGTAACTGATGTATTATATTTATCATTTTCCTTTAACGGACGATTATCCAGAAGTCCCTGAACTTCAGGATCTTTTTTCTTAAAAAATTTCTTATCCTCAGAACAACTTGCTGTTAGAGTTGCGGCAATCATCAGCGGCAATAAATGTTTTTCCTTAAACGTCATTACATTTTCCTTTCCTAACCGGCATCATTCTACAACTTTTACCATTTTTTGTCAATCAAGTTTTTCAATATCCTCCTATGGAGGTCGGAACATACTGACCGCGCGGATTATATCCGTAATCTATTCTGTCATTTCCAACCGAAGTCGGAACATATTCTCCTCGTGAATTATATCCGTAACCTATTCTGTCATTTCCAACTGAAGTCGGAACATATTCTCCTCGTGAATTATATCCGTAATCTATCCGCCTATTGCCTATTGACGTCGGAACGTAATCTCCGCGTGAATTGTAGCCGTATTCAATACGATCGTCGCCAATAGAGGTCGGAACATATTGCCCCCGTCTGTTATAACCGTATCCAACTCTTTTGTTATTAACTTCAACCGGAACATAATTGCCGCGGCTGTTATAACCGTATCCGATATTTCCGGCAGCTGCGGCATTTGCTGTTAAAAGAGCCGCAACAACATAAATAAAAAATCCGCGCATCACATCCTCCTTATTTTCTATAATCATAAGTTAAAATATTTAAATAATCAACTTTTATTTTGTTTTTTTCAATTATCCGGTATAACACGGTAAAAATATTTGCATATATCGGTAAAGAGGATA
Organism: Alphaproteobacteria bacterium; assembly: GCA_017471705.1. Taxonomy (GTDB): domain Bacteria; phylum Pseudomonadota; class Alphaproteobacteria; order RF32; family CAG-239; genus RUG410. Next base: position 15,745 of record JAFUSH010000041.1, read on the forward strand.
AAATGAACCGGAGTGAAAGGATACGGTGTTTTATGCTTAATATAATTTGGAGTGCGTTTTTTATACTGGGTTTTATGGGAGCCTGCGTACAAGGATTTTGGCTCGGCAATCCGCAAATATGGACTGAAATCGTCAATCAACTGTTCAGCACAGCTACCAATGCTTTTCAATTGGCTCTGAACCTGACCGGTATGCTCTGCTTATGGTTGGGATTACTTAAAATTGCCGAAAAATCCGGATTAACCGAAATTCTCGCCAAAGCATTAAAACCTCTGTTCAGGGTTATTATGCCGGAGGTGCCGGAAAATTCGCCGGCAATCGGCTCCATTGTTATGAATATGGCTGCCAATATCTTAGGATTGGATAATGCCGCAACTCCGATGGGACTTAAAGCAATGGAACAATTGCAAGAAATTAATCCTAAAAAAGAACAGGCCTCTAATGCGCAGATTATGTTTATCGTAATTAATGCTTCAGCCATTACCGTGCTGCCGATTTCCATTCTGATGTATCGTTCTCTGCAAGGCTCGCTTAATCCTTCCGCGGTATTTATACCTATATTGTTGGCAACATCCTGCTCCACAATCGCCGGATTTTTGGCTGTTGCTTTTACGCAAAAACTTAAAATATTCAATCGCACTATATTGATGTTCTTACTGGGGTTGTTTGTTGTTGTCGGCGGTATCGCTTGGTATTTTTCAACCCTTGATATTTCTACCCGCCTTAAGCACTCCGAAACTTTCGGTAATGCTCTGATTTTGGGCTTTATTACATTATTTTTGGTATTTGGCGCCGTCAAAAAATTAAATCTGTATGAAACTTTTATCACCGGTGCTAAAGAAGGCTTTCAAATCGCAGTGCAAATTATTCCTTATTTGGTGGCAATGTTGGCGGCAATTGCCGTATTGCGCTATTCAGGAGTATTAGACGGAGTTGTCTGGTGTTTTGAAAAATTCTTTGCCCTGCTCGGCTTTAATACCGATTTTATTCCGGCTTTGCCGACTGCTTTGATGAAGCCGCTTTCAGGCAACGGAGCCCGCGCAATGATGATTGAAACTATGCAAAATTACGGAGCAGACAGTTTTCCGGCATTCGTTTCATCGGTGGTACAAGGCTCTACCGAAACCACATTTTACGTAATTGCGCTGTATTTCGGTGCGGTAAAAATATCGCAAACACGCTCGGCGTTGCCTTGCGCCTTGTTCGCCGATTTAATCGGAATTATCGCAGCTATAATTTTATCTTACGTATTCTATCAGGAGTAAAAAATGAAAATACTGGTGCAAAAAGTAATCTCTGCTTCGGTCAGTGTTAACGGACAAATTGTTTCTCAAATTAAACAGGGATATTTGTTGTTTGTTGGCATAGAAAAAGGAGATGACAAAGCAAAAGCCGAATATTTAGCAAAAAAAGTTGCTAACTTCCGTATTTTTACCGATGAAAATGATAAAATGAACTTATCGATTCAAGATGTTAAAGGAGAAATTTTAGCCGTATCTCAATTTACGTTAGCTGCAGACCTTAGCCGCGGCAATCGCCCCGGTTTTGATACCGCTGCTTTGCCTAACGATGCCGAACCGCTATATGAATATTTTACGGAACAATTGCGCAGTTATGATATAGAGGTCAAAACCGGCATTTTTCAAGCAGATATGAAAGTATCGCTTATTAATGATGGTCCGTGTACGTTTTTATTGCAAAAATGATAAAGGCGTCGAAATTATCGGCGCCTGTTTGATTATCTGAATTTCCTTCTCGGATAAATCGGCTTTTTTGCCGGTATAATCGGTTTTATTGAGGAGTTACTCACGATTACCTGCTCATCAGCGGCAGCTTCGTTACTATCGGATGTAATATTTTTTTCATCGGATGCGACTTTATCTTCACTCGGTATAACCTCTTTTTTATCAGCTGCGACTTTATCTTCACCGGCAGTTGTTTTATTTCCGTCCGGTGCGATTTTTTTCTCGTCCGGCTCGGCTTTTCTCTTAACAGGTACAGCTTTTCGAACTGAAGCTGCCTTTTTATCGTCATACTTGATTATCTTATCGTCTGACTTAGCTTTTTTTTCATCTAAAACAAAAGGATATAGGAACACCATATGCGGATCATCTTGTTCGGAATATATTTCCAAATAATTATCATCATTAACTTTGGTCTTATCCGTATTGGCATATCGATAATCGTTCCAATGATTGAAATTCAGGTACATATCGCCTTTTATTTCAATATTTTTGATAATCATTTTTCCCGGTTTAGATTTAAAATCAACACGGAAATTATATATTCTGTCGGCGGGTATAACCAATTCCACGTGTTTATCCTCAGGATTTACGTGTTTCCAAACCGAAACTTTTTGACTGAATACATCTTTTTTATCTTTAATATATATCACTTGTAATACAATCGGTTTAGTAATTTCCCAATCTATAATAAACGTCAACGGTGACGGCTCATAACTTTTATGCCCCGATTTTCTGAATCCGTCGGTAGCAAAAAAAGCAAAAGCCGCCAGTCCGCCGAAAAATAAAACACCTAAAATCCACAGATATTTTTTCATTCAATAAACCTGTCTTATCCGATTGTTTTACCTATACATTGGTATTCAAAACCGAGTTCAACCGCTTTATTGCCGTCTAACATATTACGGAAATCTAAAATTTTCTTATTGCGCATAAGTTGAGCCAAACCGCTCAAATCGGCGCCGGAAAATTCTTTCCACTCAGTCAGAATAGCCAAAACGTCGGCATCTTTAGCTGCCGTATACATATCATCGGCATAAGAAATTCTGTCGCCCAAAAGTTGACAAGCCGTTCCCATAGCCTTTGGATCATAGGCCACGATATCAGCTTTGTGCGCCAATAATTCGGCAATAATATCCATAGCCGGACTTTGACGACAATCATCCGTACCATCCTTGAATGCTAATCCCCACACGGCTATTTTGGCATTCGGAGTATCTTTAACGGCCTTTAATATGCGTTCAGCCATTTGCTCTTTACGTTTATTATTACCGGCAATAGTTGTCTCAATTAACTCAATAGGAGTACCGGCCATACGCCCCATAAATGCCATTGCCATCGTATCTTTAGGGAAACAAGAACCTCCGAAACCGATTCCGGCATTTAAAAAGCGCGGACCTATACGGCTGTCAAGTCCCATACCTTTGGCCACTTCGTTAACATCAGCGCCCGACTTTTCACAAAAGTTGGCAATTTCGTTGATATAATGAATCTTCATTGCCAAAAAAGCATTAGAAGCATATTTAATAGTTTCGCTTGAACGACGTGATACAAATAACATATTTGTTTTATCGGCAAAAGGTTTATACAGCTCTTTGATTAAATCTGCCGCCTTTTGAGAATTGGTACCTACCACAATTCTGTCCGGATTAAAGAAATCGTGTACGGCGAACCCCTCACGTAAAAATTCCGGTAAAGAAATCACATCAAAACGAGCCATTTTATTTTTAGATATAATGAGCTGTTCAATATTATCTCCGGTACCAACGGGAACCGTGGATTTGGTCGCAATTACGGTGTAATCGGTCAGATATTCGGCCAATTCGGTAGCTGCCGCATATATATATTTCAAATCAGCTTCGTGTGTAACCGGATGCGGAGGAGTACCGACAGCTATCAATACCAAATCAGCACCCTCGACAGCCTTACGCATAGAAGTTGTAAAGGTTAATCTGCCGTTAGCGGTATTTTTAGCAAACAGTTCAGCCAACCCATCTTCGTAAATAGTGAGTTTTCCGGCTTTTAAATCATCAATTTTTTCTTTGATTTTATCAACGCAAACCACAGTATTACCCAATTCAGCCAACCCAACGCCGGTAGGAAGACCTACATAACCGGTACCGATAATTCCAACTTTCATATTAAACTCCATTCAGTTATAAACACTTAGCGTAGAATAAGAAAAGACGCTTTTAATGTCAAGCGTCCTTTTCGGTTTATGCAACAACTATCTAATAGTAGTCGAAAAATTCTTTCTTTTTCTTTTTCTTTTTATACAGAGCCAACATAAAGAAAGCATAAAATATAACAAATATCGTGCAGAAAAACGATACTAATTTAATCCAATTAATATCATATCCCTCATAGATGTTGAATGTTTTATCAATAATCATATACGGATTGTTTTGTTCGGAAATAATCGTCACGCTGTTATCCTCTTTAACTTCGACGCTATCGGCATTTTCATATTTGTTTTCGGCAAAGTTATCAAGTTTAACGCTACCCATACCGTTTATTCTTAATTTGGAGAGATTAATCACTCCCGGATAACTTCCCAAATACAGACGAATCTTAGATAAATGCGGTTCTTGCAGAATTATTTTGACATCATTTTTGCCAATTTTAACTTTTTTATTGATACATTTATCAGTGCTTAACTTTTCATCTTTTTCAACAGCATAACACAGTTTGTACGACGCTTCCCGCGTATTTACCGAATGAAAGGTTACATTAATGTTTTTAGCAAACCACGATTTATAGCTTGCTCCGACAATACCGGCAGCGATAAGAAACGCTGCAACCACAGAAATAATATTTCTGTATTTCATTCTGAAACTCTGATTCATTTATTCAATCTCCAAACAATGACGGTTGTATTATGAGGTTAAATTATAATAACTTTTTGTTACTAATTGGTAAATTTCTGTTTAAATATCCTCGGAGTATATCTTTCAACATTTTCCAAAATAATTATATCATAGTTTTGCTCAATATCTGCCAAATCCTTTTTATCTAAACCATCTTTCCATTCCATTCTCACATTTTTAAAACTGTCGGCTAGATACGGTATTATGGTATTGAAAAAAGAATCTCTTAAAATAAATGCGCTATATTTATTATCATCATTTCGGCATTCAATTTCGCCTAATTTTTTCACGTGATATTTATCTTTGTAGCTACACTTGGCTTTTTGCGTATATTGCGGAATTTCATACATAACTTTTTCTTTTTCCGTATTTTTACCGTTAAGCATTTTAAGTAAATCGGAACCGTGGTGTTCCACTGCTCTTTTTTGCCAAGATTTCACTTCTATCGGTATAATTTGAAAATCATCATTTATTTTTTTCATCAATTCAATATAACCGTAATAACCGCCGAGAGGTGACCAATGAGTATCATCTTTATAATACATAAATCCCTCATTTTTACGTTTCAGTAATTCTTTACGCGGATAAATCACTTTTATATCCGAATTTTTGCGAATATACCTTACAAACTGCTCGGCTAATCCGAACTCATCGGATCGGACTTTTTTTACAAAACGATAATGTTCACCGTAAATACGATGCTTATCGGGAGCTATAAAATAATAAAACTTTTTATTGTTTTTCTTACACCAATTATCAATATGCCGTAAATACGACAAACCGTTTCTCAATTCGGTTTCCGACAATTCAGTTTTATTGGCGTAGTTAGCCAATCCGTTATTAGGCTTAAAAAACAACCATCCGTCTTTTCCAACCAGAATTTTATCATTGCCGACGCCGTATTCCAAGAACATCTTTATCCCGTTGTATAATTTGATAAATTGTTTTCTGCCCATAAAATGATCATTATACCATTTTTCAAACAAAGCACCGTATTGCACGTTAATTTTATGATTGTGATGTAATAAATGCGGTTTGGAAGCCAAAACACGATTTTCTTGCTCTGATGCCGTTGATTTGGATATATTCAGCATAGGTAAAAATAACAGAGCAAAAAACAGTGCCAAAAATACAATATCAATGCGGGAGTAATTTTTTATAACTTTGTATTCGGTCAAATACTGAATCAATTTATAAAACAGCAAAAACGGGAAAATCGTTAAAACAATCAGCAAACACCAATCTATCTGCCATTTTGCTTTTAAATCAAGTGTTCTCTTATATGTTATAAACGGATCGTCGCTGTCAGCCTCAACAATCAGCATATCATCTTTTATTTTGTGTTTTTTAATATGATTAAAACTGAAATCCCTGAAAGCCGGATAAACAGAGGAATTTCCTTTTATTTTCAATCTCTCGACGGTGACTTTTCGCGGATAATGTCCGAAATCAAGGCGAAATCTCACTATTTTTTTTACAGGTAACACAATTTTCACTTCTTGTTTTCCGGAGTTTACATTTTTTCTGACCGATTGTTCGGCATTAAATGATTGTTTTTTATCTTCGGTATAAAATACCTGATATTCAATATTTTTAACGCTGTCGGATATAAACGAAACGACAATGTTTCGAGTAAGCCAAGACAAAGAGGCAGCCCATAAAACGACTAAGGTCAATAATACAGCTAACGTGCAACGAATATAAGGCTTGCCGGATAATTTCATTAACTTTTTGACCATATTTTATTCCTGCTTATCATCAGCGTTTACGTCTTCCGGTAAATTCTCGGATACTGTTTGTTTATTATTACCCTGCAGAGTAACATTAAATTTGATGCGGCCCTCTTTTTTACCGTGTTTTACGTAGTGATACAATGGATTCATATTTTCTTTTCTGACATTTATGTAATGAGATAGGTATGCTTCGGTATCAAAGTCGGGACTCGGATTATACCCTTTTTTCCACCCATATTTCATATAGTGCTGAACTGCATTTCTTTCCCATTCGTAAAGTACATCATCTCTAAAATCCGGATACTGTTGTTCATACCACGCCGGATCGATAAACTCTTGTTCTTCCAGATAAAGTTCCTGTGGTTTTTGCGTAAATCCTTTGTTATAGCTGGCTTCAGATAACAGTCCCCTGCCCGAAAAATAAAAGCTGAATAAATCGCCGTTCAATTCGCGCGCTTTCTGCATTGCCTCGGTATTACGATGCTCAAGCGGATATTTTTCTTTATATTCAGTCGACATATCCGGTAGATTATAATATTTGATAAAATATTTATACTCAGCGGAATCACCGAATTGCCGATATAAAACCATACTTTTATCCAATTCACCGTCGTAAATAATGTCTTTATCAATAAAATGGAAACCTTTATCATTGACAATAACATTATCCATATGCGCATCTAAGAGTTCTCCGCTGACTTTGGTATAATCGGAACCTGCATACGCGGCAAACAGATAATTATACACATTATGATAAATCAACATCCGCTCTTCATAAGTCTTACCGTGCAAATAATCTCTGACAGAAACTCCGTCTATAATTGCCCTTTTAGGCTGATCGGCATAAATCAGACCGTTATTATCATTTTGATAATTTTCGCGTCCCAAATAACTGCTTTCCATAAAAACACTGCCTTTCCAATCGGTCGAAACAACGGATTTATTGACAAGACCGTTTCTGGCAATATACTTAAGCACTAAAATATTGCTGTCAGAAAATACTTCCTTATGTTTTTCATACAGAGCGCAGTTACGCGGTAAAACACCTAAATTCCAATCACCGCGACGATTAAGATAATCAAAAACATAACCTTTGATAAAATCATAATGTTCAAACAAAGCTTCTCTTTTCAAAAGAAACAACAATCCGGTTGAACGCATATAGAATATATCATCTGTTTTTTGCAATATACGCAACAATTCCATAAAACTGTTTTTAAGCAAATCATTCGACTTTGCACTTTGCAGTTCTTTTACTTTCTTTTGTAAATCGGCTGCTTTTTTTTTCAAAGCTTTTATGTCATTTTCCGTATTTGCCATTATTTTTCGCTTTCTTTATTTTGTATATTATTCATAAATTCCAATGCCTTATTTATATCATCATAAGGTATTTGTTTAATTATTTCATCAGGTAAGTTCCACCATTTTGACTGCAATAATTTTTCTATTATATCCGCCGGAAAGCGATATTTCATAACCTGTGCCGGAGTTCCCACCACAACAGCGTATGCCGGCACATCTTTGGTAATCACAGACTTGGCACCTAAAATTGCTCCATCACCGATAGTAACTCCGTTTTTAATCCATACATCATCACCTATCCATACATCATTTCCAATATGAACGGGTTTCAATACCTCCCATTCGTTATGTGAAGAAGTTGCTGAAGTTTTATATCCCAATCTGTCTAAATATAAATAAGGTGACGAACTTAAATAATTTTGCGGATGAGTACCGTGTCCTATCCTGACACCTTTGCCTATTGACACGAATGAACCGATTGAGGTTTCTGTCGGATTAGCAATATATAAATCCGGATAAGAATAAGAACACTTACCGATATTTGGAATTTCCGGCTTAAACAGCGACATCTAATGTTTCTCCTTTCTTATTCTTGCGAATTTTATTTTTTTTAGATTTTTTTGAAGCATCTATCGGGTTAATATCATTAATTTCATTAATTATCAAGTCTATGGAAAAGGCGTCATTCCAAGTATTTGAACTCTCGCGGTACATATCTCCCAAATCACGGGCAATATTAGGATGCTGTTTAACATATTCCAACTCTTGTAATGTATTGTCGGCGTTCAAAACAGTAGCAAACTGATAATCCAGCAAATAAAGCTGATTATCGGCAAAAAACAAATTGGCAGGTCTGATATCGCGGTGTATCAGTCTGCTGAATTTTAACTTATTTTTCATATCCTGAAGTGCTTTGATAATAATTTGTTTTTCTTTTTCATAAATTCCCAAATTACACATTTCTTCAAGGTTATATCCCTGTAAATACGGCGTAACAACGAATGGAACTTCTTTATCAAAAACTAAGACTTCCGGTACATAAGCTCCCAATTCATCATAAAACATTTTTTGCATTTTAACTTCATTGGCGGCAATTTCCTGATTTCCGCCCCATTTAATAAATACCGGTTTATTTTTATATACTCCCTGATAAAAAGTACAATGTAATCCGGAAACAATATCCATATTGAGTGAAACAGGTTCACTGACACCAAATTCCGACAGTTTTTTAGCAATTACGATATCTTGAGATTCCAATTTTGCCAAATGTTTCTGCACTTCATTGTCGTGATTATCATATTTTACCGGCAACGGATAAATTTTATACCCCATATTCAAACCGATAATAACCATAATTCTTTCCATAGCGTGAGCTAAAGTAAATATATTACGCTTACTGTAATCAAAACTGTTCAAATTCAGCCCCAGCCTTTTGACTTTCTGCAGTACCGTACTTTTACCACCGAAACAGCTGCCGCCGATAAATCGGTAATCATTTTTAACTTCAATATTCATACGCGCCGCAAATTCTTTAACTACACGCTGACGTGCAGGCGTATCGTCAAATACCAAATTATCAGCTCCGATAACCCCGTATTCATTGTTATTTAGCAAAATATCGATACCGCGGTGAACATTAAACACGCCCAAACAACCGCTGAAAAGTTGTCTGAACCACGCTGTACCGACAAACATACGCTTATACGTTATGCGCCCTTTGCCGTAGGCTGCACCTTTGGAATGGAAATGATATACAATATCATAACGATTTAAATCGGTTTCTTGCAAAACCTCCATAAACGGACCGATATCAAAACCTCTGTCAACACATTCAATAAATCGTGTTTTCGGCTTATATGCTTTTATTTCATTAAACGTTTCCGATTGCATAAACATATTATTGCAGGTAACCGTCAAATCATAATCATAGCAATCCAGATTTTGCAGATATTCCTTAATCTCCGGCCAAGCATTAGCATAAAACATATGCAGATGCACCAAAATTTTCGCTTTTTTATTTTTTTCAATTTCTTTGGCATATTTGCTGCGTCCGATATGCCGAAGAATATTATACCACCAACCGTAAGAATGATACAAATTTGCTTTGATAATCACTCTGCCCTCGGCGCGACCGCTGCGCTCGTAGTGTAAAAGCGGATTAATTTGCGCAATTTCCACATCAGGATTATTTATAAAATAATCTTCTCCGCTGAAATTTTTGCTCGGATTGCGATTTTCTTTCCAACCATAACGCAAATAATGCTCAACCGGATCAAGTACTTTAAAATCCAAATCCTGATTATGTTTAATATACCAACGCTTATCAAAATACTCAGATTTAGAAATAAGCAAATAAGACGGTGAATAATATTTTTTAGAAACTTTTAATTTAGGCAGTCGACGCTCGGCAAAACCTTTGCGCATAAAGTGCAATAACGGATTCACGCCGGCCTTTGCCACATCAGGATACATTTTCAGATAAAAATTCGTATCAAAATTTTTGCTCGGATTATAACCGAGTTTCCAACCGTATTTCAAATAGTGGCGATAAGGAGAATCCGTCTCTTTGATATAGTCCGGATAATGCTCGGCATACCAAGAAGCATCAAAATAAGAATCTTTCGGACTTAACGATATCTTATATTTGGTTGAAACTTTTTTCTCCACTACCAAGAAATAAACCAACGGATTTATGTCCAAGCTAACCAACTCCGGATAAGTACGTAAATAAGCGTTTGTATCAAATTTAGGACAGGGATTACGCCCTTCTTTCCAACCGATTGTAAAATAATGTTTGGCAGCGTCAATACCAGCTCTGTACACATCGGGATTTTGTTTATAATACCAGTCGGCATCAAAATATGACGAAGCGGCAATCAGTTTGATTTGCCGTTTTTTATCGTGTTCCCGTTTACTGAACCAAGCTAAAAGTTTCATTCATCAAATACCTGTTATCAATCCACGAACCTATATATAACAGATTAAAAAAATATTGCAAATATAAATTACACAAATAACAGAATAAGGATATTATAAAATATACTGTTCTTGCGATGCTGTGCATTCGTGCGTCAAGGAATCTGACCTTCCAACGCGTAGCGTTGCTTCCTTACCTTAAATTGTTATACCGTTTTATCAATAGGACAAACAAAATATCTGCGAATTAAATTAATCGGTAGTCCCTCTGACGATTGCTGACGCAATCGAGGGGTGACATTAAAAATAAAACAAAAAATGATGACATCATTAACCTTTTTTATAATCATAATACTCAAATAAACAACAAAACCGCTGATAAAATCAGCGGTTTTGTTTTAGCGCACACGCTCAGTCTAAAATCTGAAATAAATAAACGGATTATAGGTTGAAGCAGCAATGGTTGAAGCCGATAAAATAAACAATATCATCAGCCAAATATTCACACCGGCGCGCAGCCACTTGCGCTCGTATTTGATTTCCAACATTTTATTAAATATCGGCATAGCGCACAATACTGCGGCAATAAACGCCAAGATTTCGATATTATCGATATAATACGCATATTCATACAAAATCTTGTGATTACGCACCAAACCGAACATATTTTTAATATAGTTCCAAGCATAAGTCATCGTATCGGCTCTAAACATTACCCAACCGATAACAAAGGCGAAAATACAATAAATATGCTGAGTGATTTTTAAGCCGGCTCCGCCCTCTTTTTTATGCCAACCGGTAGCTTTTTCGATAATGATGAACATACCGTGCCACAAGCCCCAAAAGATGAAGTTCCAAGCAGCTCCGTGCCAAAAACCTGTCGCCAAGAATACTACAAACAAATTGAAGTAATTGCGAGCTTTGCTGACACGGTTTCCGCCGAGAGGAATATAGAGATATTCCTTAAACCACGTAGAAAGCGAAATATGCCAACGGCGCCAAAATTCGGTAATAGACTTAGAAATATACGGATAATTGAAGTTCTCCAAGAACTTAAAGCCGAAAATAGCGCCCAAACCGATTGCCATATCCGAATAACCGCTGAAATCATAAAACAGTTGGAAACTGTAGGCAATCGCTCCAATCCACGCCGTCAGAGCATCAAACTGTTCCACAGGCTGAGTAAAGATTTTATCGGCAACCGCACCCAAAGTATTGGCTATCAACATTTTCTTGGCAAGTCCGATAATAAAGCGTTTCACACCATAAGCTACTTTATCAAAGGTTACTTCACGGTCGCTGATTTGCTCGGCAACATCGTGATACTTAACAATCGGGCCGGCGATAAGCTGCGGAAACAGGCAGATATATAAAGCCAACTTATAAATATCTTTTTGTACCTGAACTTCACCGCGGTACACGTCAACCACATAGGAGAGAGCTTGGAAGGTGTAGAAAGAAATACCAATCGGCATTACCACATCAATAAAGGTTAAATTAGCGTTGAACGCAGCGTTAATGTTATCCATCACAAAATTAAAGTACTTGAAATAGAACAAAAAGCTCAAGTCCGCGACTATGGTTACCGCCAGCAACAGCTTGCGATGCAGCGGATTTTTACTGCGGCTGATATAGTTGGCGCCCACATAGTTGACGAGAATGGTCAAAAACATAATCGCCAAATAACGCGGCTCACCCCAAGCGTAAAAGATTACGCTGGCAATCAGCAAAATATAGTTTTGCAATTCTTTGCGTGCCAATAGATACGCCGCACACACAATCGGCAAAAACATAAATACAAAAGTCATTGATGAAAATAACATTCTTTAGTTCTCCTTAATTAAATTTTGAGGAAATTTTTTATTTAGTATGTGCGGAATATATCTTTCCACATTTTCCAATATGACTATGTCGTAATTCTGCTCAATATTTTTCAAATCTTCAGCATCTATATAATCTTTCCATAGTATTTTTGTATTTCTAAATGTATCAGCAACATATGGAATTAACCAAGAAAAGAAAGAATCTCTTAGAACAAAAAGATTATTTTTATTATGATTATTAATACAATTAATTTCCCCGTCATTCAAACGGTTATACCTACCCTTTTGCTCACATTTTGCCTGTTTAACATAAGTAGGATGACTATAAATTTTTCCATAAGATGCTTTATCACTATTACCGGATTGTAATGACTTCGACATATCCTCAGGAGATTCACTCATATGCCATTTATCTATTTTAACTTTATTCAATGAAAAATCCTCAGCAATATTATCAATTATTAAATTATACGAATAATACGCTCCTAAACCAGACCAATGAGTTCCCTGCTTAAAATACAACAACCCTTTATTCTTATGCTTTAACAAGTCATCTTGCAAATACATCACATTAATATCAGAATTTTTTTTGATATAATTCACAAACTGTTTAGCAATTCCATAATCATCTGAACGTTGTTTTTTAATTAAGCGATAATATTCACTATAAATACGATGTTTATCAGGTATTATGATATAATAAAACTTTTTATTATGATTTTTGCACCATTTATTAATGGATTTCAAATATTCTAAACCGGCTTGTAACCCATTCTCTTGCAATTCTGAAATATTCGCAAAGTTATAAAGGCTATTATCACCCTTAAAAAACAACCACCCATCTTTACCAACCAACACTTTATCATTTCCCGCTTTCGGGGCTATTTTTAATTTCAAATTATTATACAATCCCATCATCGCATCTCTGCCGAAGAAGTGGTCATTGTACCAAGCGTCAAATTGCACTCCATAGTTGTTATCCCCCCCCCCCGTCAATCATCAGTTGAGGCTTTTTAGCCAGCATTCGATTCTCTTGTTCTGATTTTTCAGCATCCGATATATGACTCATCGGCACAAATAACAAAACAAAAAATACCGCCAACATTACTATATCTATTCGTGAATGCTGTTTTTCTATCTTAAATTTACTCAAATACTGCACAAATTTATACATCAATAAAAATGCCAATACAGATATAATAATCAACCGACACCAATCTATCTGATGTCCGGCGTGTAAATTCAATTCCTTTTTATAAGGTAAATACGGGTCACCTTGATTTGAAGTCAGATACAATTTACCATTCTTCACTTCAAACCTATCAATATTTTTGCGTTCAAACTCATTATAATTCAGTTTTATATTTCGCGAACCTTTTATCTGCAAATCTGATATTTCAACATTCCCCGGATTACTTCCGATATCTAACCTTATACCTGTAATCTTCGCTACTTGTATAACTATCTTAACATTACTTATTCCGGATTTAATTTTTTGACGAACGGAATACTCTTCTCTAAACACTTTATTTTCCGGAGCTGTATAAAACACTTGATACAGAATATCTTTTTCTGCTTTTGCATTAAAAGAAACCACAATATTTTTACTCAGCCACAGCGCCGAGGTAAAATACAGCACAACGCAAGTCAGCAATACCGCCAACCCGCATTGTATATAATGTTTCCGCGATAGTTTTTTGATAGATTTCAGCATTTTCAGTCCTATTCTTTTTTGTCTTACGGTTATGCCGGATTTAATCTGGTATCTTTGCCGCTTACCATTATTGTCGCCCCTCGATTGCGTAGCAACAATGCGGTCATCCCTCCGAGCGAAGCGAGGTCAAGGGATCTTCCGATTAAATAATACAGAAGCAACGCTAACGCGCTGAAATATCGGATTCCTTGACGACTGTCTTGCTTCGCTATCGCTCGCTTCGGTCACTCGTACACTAAATTCGCCGTCACTGTCGTTTCGGCTTATTAAGTGTTCTTCGCCTGTCGTCAACAAACAACATTTTGAGGTTGTTTGTTTTCCTCCAGCG
>JAFUSH010000076.1 GCA_017471705.1 Alphaproteobacteria bacterium
AACGTAATTTTGTTACATTTTTGAAAAATCCAGCTACATATGGTTTATCTTTACTATTTTTATTATGTTTCAAATTTTCTGCAGCTTGCTTTTGATATTCCGTATATTGATGTAATTTATCAAATTCTTGTTTAATTTCTGTCCTTGTTGCCGGTTTACCGGTATCTGCCATATAATATGGTAAATTATACTGTTCTTTTTGTGTAATCAGGTATCCTGTACAAACCGTGTCTTTACCAACACTATCGAGATACGGAAAATTTGCAAATCCTTCAATGTGGTCTTTGCGCAAAAAAGTAATTATGTCACGGAATTTCTCTTCCGTTAAAATGCTATTATTTTCACGAAATGTCGCATCCGTTGCCGTGGTTGCTTTATTATTGGCGGCGTATTGCGGCAAACCTTTGGTGGTAAAGTCAATCGGTTTTAATTCCTTAAACATATCCAATCCGCTGACATCTATTATCATCGGTTTATTTTTATATTTTTTCGCATCATACGGCTCAGCTTTAGCATTAGCAAATTTACACGCTTAAAAATTTAATCCAACACAATTTTTGAAATCATTATCTTCGTTCTTGAAATCACGCCAAGCCTCATAACCTGAATAAGTAAAACACTGAGCCTTATTCCCATTCTTTCTGCACGACATTCCATAATGTCCCACCTCACTTTTCTTATCTCCGTCATACCAATACATAGTGCAGTAACATTTGTCACAATCGTTTACATTAAAGCGCAAAGTTTTTTGTGCATTATCCGAACAATAATGAACTACATAGGTGTTATCATCTTCTTTATCAAATATAACTTCTTCGCCTAACCCAGCATAACAAGTTACTTTAGTATAATCATCATTATATTCTTCACAAAAAAATCTTAAATATTCTGTTCTGTCGGTTGTTGTTTCCGTAATTTTACCGAAACATCCAGAATTACCGCAATTTGCAAAAAAAGTCGGGAAATCTGAAAAAACTGATAGGTTAATATCCAAAACATATCCGTTTTTTTCTCCTTTGTACGCATATTCAAAAATACCATCTGCATTACTGACTGTCTTATATTTTTCAACTTCAATACCAAAACACGGCCAATCTTGCGGCAAAGCATAAGCCCTACCGCAAAATATAACACATACCAATATAAACAGTTTATTTTTCAAATTCTCTGAGCCTCGTTTCTATCCATAGAAATTTTGTTCTTAAATCCTTATTTTTTATTTTATTATAATCCATATAATATATGCCATTTTTATCTTTTTCAAGATTCTTGAAAAATTTGTTTATGTAATCAATTCCTGTTCTGTGAATGGCTGCTAATAATCCTGTATCAGTTACTTTAAAGTTAGATTTAACTCCCTTAAATTCTGCACCAACATATTTTGTTTCGCCAAAGTGCGACAAATATCTGTGCTGAATCTTCATATATTCATCAAAAGCCATTTCTTGCACTTTAGGATTACTCAGAAAATCTTCCATGGATTTAATACCGTTTTTTCCTGTCCATTTATTATCTTTGGTTAAATAACCTGCATCAATTAATCCATCTTTTCGTATTTGATACATTCCTAAGGCACCAATACCGCCTCCGGAAGAATTGTAAGCCTTATAATCATTCTTACTTTCTTTATATCCTAATAAGGCTCTCATCTCTGTGGAAAATATATAAGGTTTCTTTTCTTCATTTTTACCATACACTGCATCGCTTGCTATATTTGCTTTATCATTGGCGGCGTATTGAGGGAAGTTTTTGGTGTTTAAGTCGGCTGGTTTCATTTCTGATTGCAACTCCTTAAACATATCAAGTCCGCTGACATCAATGACCAGCGGCTTATTTTTATACTTTTTCGCATCATACGGCTCCGCCCAGCACCGACAATTGTAATCCTCTCCCGGATTGCCGCCTTCCGGTGGAATGTGCCTGTTAAACACCTTTCCTTCACGTTCAGCGTGTTTTCCTCTGACTTTATCATCTTTACAAGTT
>JAFUSH010000077.1 GCA_017471705.1 Alphaproteobacteria bacterium
AACGTAATTTTGTTACATTTTTGAAAAATCCAGCTACATATGGTTTATCTTTACTATTTTTATTATGTTTCAAATTTTCTGCAGCTTGCTTTTGATATTCCGTATATTGATGTAATTTATCAAATTCTTGTTTAATTTCTGCCCTTGTTGCCGGTTTACCGGTATCTGCCATATAATATGGTAAACTATACTGTTCTTTTTGTGTAATCAGGTGCCCTGTACAAACCGTGTCTTTACCAACACTATCGAGATACGGAAAATTTGCAAATCCTTCAATGTGGTCTTTGCGCAAAAAAGTAATTATGTCACGGAATTTCTCTTCCGTTAAAATGCTATTATTTTTACGAAATGTTGCATCCGTTGCCGTGATTGCTTTATTATTGGCGGCGTATTGCGGTAAGTTTTTGGTGTTAAAATCGACAGATTTCAGTTCATTTTGCAAATTCTTAAACATATCCAGTCCGCTGACATCTATTATCATCGGTTTATCGGCATATCTCTCCGGCTCATACGGCTCCGCCCAGCACCGACAATTGTAATCCTCGCCCTTTATTATATTTTAACCTTGCGCATATAAAATACACGCAGAGGTAAAAATGAAAAAGTTTATTTTGATTTTAGGGATGATAATTACCGTGGGAGTATTTGCAATATTCTCACATAATCAAAATAAAATAACTTTGCCAAAGCCGATAGAAAAAGGATTCAAAAATCCTTTGTTCTACCGACCTTTGAAAGCATATTCCGACACTTGGCACAATGTCTTAACTCCCTACAGTATTACTGTATTTCAAGATCCGGTTGATAAAAGCAAACTTCATAACGTTTTAGCCGAATCATATTCTTGCAGTTTGATTGAAAATGAATACGACCATATTAAGTATGATTGCTATATATGCGCCGATGTTATAACATACCAACCTTGTCATCGCGAGTGTATTACTTATAAAATACGGGAATATGATGTAAAAATGAATTGGTATATGATTAAAAAAGGTGTCTGTGATAACGAAATATCATCTGAAACACGCGTCATCGATCTTAATTAATCATATGTCCATACGCATTTACTAGTTTTTGTATTGCTTTTCGATTTCTTGTATCACTCACTCCTATTCTATGAGATTGTTTCAGCATTTCATTAAAATATGTTCGACTGTGTGTTTGCATAAAACTTTTATACGCATCAATAAACTTTCCAAATGAATTTATGCCTCCTATCACATTATATTGGATATCAAAAGCTACTTCCTTAAATCCCATAGGTTGAGTATCAAAATTTGTAAAAGTCTTCTTCAATACATCGTAATCATTTTTTAAATGCGTAAAAGTGTGATAATCTATCTCCTTTTGACTGATTTTTATGTCAGTAAATTGTGCGTAATAATTGGCTCCATAATTAAATGGTCCTTTTTCTTTTTTCTGACTTTCAGGTAATGAAGCATATTTTTGCGGATATAATCGCTTAAATTCCATAAGTTCATCATATTCCTTTTGTAATTGTAGACGTTTAGCAACCAAGTTATCATATGCTCTTTTAATTTCCTGTTCAGTTGCCGGACGACCATCAATTTCCCAATGAATTTCTTTAAATAATTCCCAACGATTAATATTATTACCCTTTCCTGTTGTTATCAATCCCTTAGAATCTAAATATGGATACTCTATAATATTCTCCGATTTAGCTACCACGTCTGCCATATGCCGCAGCAATTTTTCCTCTTCGGGTGAACGGAATTTAACTTTCCGATGTGCGTATTCGTAACTTGAATCATCCATTGCATCGCTTGCTATATTTGCTTTATTATTGGCGGCGTATTGCGGCAAACCTTTGGTGGTAAAGTCAATCGGTTTTAATTCCTTAAACATATCCAATCCGCTGACATCTATTATCATCGGTTTATTTTTATATTTTTTCGCATCATACGGCTCCGCCCAGCACCGACAATTGTAATCCTCTCCCGGATTGCCGCCTTCCGGTGGAATGTGCCTGTTAAACACCTTTCCTTCACGTTCAGCGTGTTTTCCTCTGACTTTATCATCTTTACAAGTT
>JAFUSH010000042.1 GCA_017471705.1 Alphaproteobacteria bacterium
CTGATACTTAAACCTTGTTTTATGATATTTTTGTACTTCTTTAACTCGTTCTTTTCCATAGAATACCTCTCGTTTGAGATATTCTACTGTTCCGTTTTTATTTTTGGAATCTCTGTTCCGTTTTAAATTTGTTTTAACATTCGGGATTTTTTATTTGACAAAAATGATAGGTATATGATATGACATACACGATAATGGAATAATTATAAACCCTAAAAATATTTGTGTATGATTTATTGTGGAATTGTCGGGGCATTAAATCCCCTTGGACAGCGTGTGATTAATTTTTTGAAAGGCAAAACCGATACCTATCGGATAGTCTTTTACGTTGATGAAGGTTACAAAATTAACTCTCTTACGGCAGCTACGTATGCCAGTGCGGAGGCTGCATTATCGTTTAATCAATCTCCGACTGTGCTGATTGATTGCGATGAGCCGACAACAGCTCTTGAAAGAGCAAAGGTTTACCGTTTCTACGCAGTGCCGGCTATTATGTGTTGTTCCTGCAAATCTGATGAGCTTGATACCGTCAGCAGAGTTTACGGCGTGCAGGAGGTGCCGTCTCCGTCTATATTGACGGTTCCTGATTTTTCGGTGAGTAACACTCGTCTGATGGCATTTTTCCTCAGAGACGGTTCCAGACACATAAGTGATATTGACCGACTGGAAATTGAAGTTCATTTGCCGGCAAATAAGAAACTCAACATCGGTGTTTGGGTAGGCTGGGCGAGGATGTTCAATGCAATTTACGGAACAGATCGCGCTAATGTCAGTGTGAAGGGATGTACGTGCTATTGCGGAAAGGTGATAATAAAAGTTGTTACCGATGAAGCTTTGCCGTCGAATGGAGAAGAGATTGACATACGTTTGTTCTACGGAAGTAAAGAACATTTGTGTTTCACTTTTATGAAGACATTTTGTGAAAACCTTGTCGATGATTGTCTGAACGGTATTGAAAAGCTGTTGGAATGGTTTGCGGTCAATCCAGATGAAATCAGTGCCGGAAAAGTATTTGCAAACCACTTGAACACGGTATTGTATGCCGACAAAAAGAATCTGCCTTAAAGCAGATTCTTTTTTTTATACGTCAAGCAATATTTGTTTTTATAAATATATACTTTGGTTTTATAAGGTCTTTTTTAATGAAAAATCAGTGATATGTAAAAGTGCAAAAGGAGATAGTTATGCACAAGCAAAATATAGCTGATTTTATTTTATACGATATGAATAAAAATCACGTGAGAAGCGGGTTCGGTGTTGATAGCCGTATTATCAGCGAAGTTGTTGAAGGCTGGAATCGTAATATATATATTACACCGAATGAACGGATAAAGTTTCATCATATCAATAAATCCGGTTACAACGGATTGAATTGAAATTTCAAGCTGTCCTGACGGACATATTTATAACGGCAAATTTATGATTATGTTTAATGTATCGTTAAATTTTTTGATGAGGTTTAATATGCAAAAAATAAAAATAAAAGAATTTGCCAAATTAGAAGACAGTTTAATGTTTGCCGGAACTATTTATGAAAGTTTTGAAGCTTTGGAAGAAGTAATGGGAAAACTTAAATTGGAAAGACCGTTGTTTTTGATTTATTTGGCTAAAAAAGAGTTCGCCGACGCGGTGTTTAAAGCAGCCGGAGAAAAGCCTGAAGATGAAGGGTATTTGGCACATAAAACATATCCGTATGTAGAAATTTTTAATTCCGATTATCAAAATTTGCAGTAAATAAAAATATCTTCTGAACAGTATCCTAAAATTTGGGGGACAGTTTATAATGGCAATGGAGGGGTAACATTGGTTCTCATCTCGTCATCTGGCAGCCACAAAAAAACCACCCGCAAGGGGTGGCTTTTTATTGGCTCCGACTGTCGGATTATTTCGCTATGCTTCATTCACTGCGCTCATCGCCTGATGGCGACCGCCGTACTTCCGTCCGGCTTTCGCTTGTAGTCGAACCAACTTCTCGTTGGTTCTCATCTCGTCATCTGGCAGCCACAAAAAAACCACCCGCAAGGGGTGGCTTTTTATTGGCTCCGACTGTCGGATTCGAACCAACGACCAATCGGTTAACAGCCGATTGCTCTACCGCTGAGCTAAGTCGGAATAGTGGAGGCCGGTACCGGAATTGAACCGATATAGAAGGATTTGCAGTCCTCTGCATGAGCCATTCTGCCAACCGGCCAGTTCGTTACGCGATGTACCAAACTCACTCAACAAAGACAGTTATATCTATTTTTTTATAAAGGTCAATATTTTTTTTTGATTTTTTTAATTTTTTTTACAAGCTTGTGCAAAAGTATATTTTTTATCGCATTATTTTTTCAGACATATTATATAGTTAATGAGATTTTGGAGGATATTTCTATGAAAATAGCTATTGCGTCGGATCACGGCGGGTTTGAAATGAAAGAAGCAATTAAACGGCATTACGAAAATTGTAATATGCTTGATTTAGGAACATATACTCCCGATTCTGTGGATTATCCCGATTATGCAAAAAAAATGGTTCGCGCACTCTCGGAAAAAAAAGCAGATTGGGGAATATTGATTTGCGGAACAGGAGTGGGAATTTCTATTGCTGCCAATCGTTATAAAGGTATCAGAGCCGCTCTGGTTTATAACTCAGAAGTGGCCAGATTGGCAAAACAGCATAATAACGCCAATGTTTTGGTTTTCGGCGGACGCACAATGGCTGTTGATGATGTAATAAACTGTATTGATACTTTCTTACAATCGGAGTATGAGGGAGGAAGACATCAATGTCGCCTCGATAAAATAGAAAACACGGAGTTGTGATAAATGGATTTTGAAGATAATTTACAAAACGAAGACGAAGCAATTTACGGAATTATTCAAAAAGAATTGAAACGCCAACAAGAACAAGTTGAGTTGATTGCATCGGAAAATATCGTTTCTAAGGCAGTTATGGAAGCTCAGGGCTCTATTCTCACCAATAAATATGCCGAGGGATATCCGGCGCATCGCTATTATTGCGGTTGTGAATTTATTGATGAAATTGAACTGGTGGCACAAGAACGCGCTAAAAAATTGTTCAATGCCGAATACGTAAATGTTCAGCCTCATTCGGGTTCACAGGCTAATATGGCGGTTTACGTGGCACTGCTTAATCCGGGTGATACGATTATGGGTATGAGTTTGGACGCCGGCGGTCACTTAACTCACGGTTCTAAGGTTTCTTTGAGCGGTAAAATGTTTAAAGCAGTGCAATACGGTGTGCGTCGTGAAGACGGTTTGATTGATTATGATGAAGTAGAGCGTTTGGCAAAGGAATTTCAACCAAAATTGATTGTTGCCGGCGGATCGGCTTATCCTCGTCGAATCGATTTTGCGCGTTTTCGTAAGATTGCCGATATGATAGGGGCATATTTAATGGTTGATATGGCGCATTTTGCCGGTTTGGTTGCCGGAGGTTGTCATCCGAATCCGTTAGAATTTGCCGATGTGGTTACTACCACAACTCATAAAACTTTACGAGGACCGCGCGGAGGAATGATTTTAACCAATGGTGCTGACATTTATAAAAAAGTAAATTCGGCGGTATTCCCCGGAACGCAAGGAGGACCTTTGGAACACGTGATTGCCGGTAAAGCTGTTTGTTTCGGAGAAGATTTGACTCCGCAATTCAGAGAATATGCCAATCAGGTCGTGCTGAATGCTAAAGTTTTGGGAGAGACTCTGGTTAAGCGCGGTTTGGCTTTGGTATCCGGCGGTACTGATACTCATTTGGTGCTTGTGGATTTGCGTCCGAAAAATTTGACCGGTGATGTGGTGACAACCGCATTGGAAAAAGCGCATATTACCTGTAATAAAAATGCTATTCCGTTTGATCCGCAGCCGCCGAGAATTACTTCAGGTGTACGTTTGGGGACTCCGGCCGGTACAACCAGAGGATTCAGACAGAAAGAATTTGAATTTATCGGAAACTGCATCGGCGATGTGGTTGACGCTTTAGCTCAAGGCAATGCCGATGAGGTGATTGAGCAAACAAAACAAAAAATCGTGGCATTGTGCCGTGATTTTCCAATTTATAACAAATAGAAAGGAACTTAAAAATGAAAGAATTTTTCAATGAATTTAAAAAATTTGCGATGCGCGGCAATGTGATGGATATGGCCGTCGGTATCATTATCGGTGCTGCTTTCGGTAAGATTGTAAGCTCATTGGTGGAAGATGTGATTATGCCTCCTATCGGCTGGGTTTTGGGAAATGTTGATTTTTCTGATTTAAAATTAATTATCGTACAAAAATCTGCCGATGCTGAAGAAGTTGCCATTAAATACGGTGCTTTTTTCAATACGGTTATCAGCTTTATCATTGTTGCTTTTGCCGTGTTTATTTTGATTAAAGCAATAAACACTCTGCAGGCAAAAATGTTGAAGGAAGAAAAGGAAGCCGAGGCTGCTGCCGCTCCGACTACCAAAAAATGTCCGTATTGCTGTTCGGAAATTGCTTTGGAGGCAACTCGTTGCCCGCATTGCACTTCCGAATTGAAAAAATAAATGTGTAAGGGATTGTTAATGAAAAAGGGAGGTTAAAACCTCCCTTTTTCGTGTTGAACAGATGTTTTTTCAGTGTGTCCGGAATATAAAACAGTATCATCAGGCAGGGACATTACTTTATTTCTGATACTGTCGTAAAGCTGAAAATAATTCCCGCCCGGCAGATCGGTTCGTCCCTCGCTGTCTTTGAAAATCGTATCACCGACAAAAGCGATGCTATTGCTTGAATCGTAATAAACAACGGAATCAGACGTATGTCCGGGAGTATAAATAACTTTCAATTTTACATCAGGGACGGAAGAAAGGGTAATTTCATCTCCGTCTTGTAAATATTTTGCTTCTGACAGGCTGATGTTTTGCTCAAAAAATGAAGATAAATTCATTTGCGGATTTATAAGATATTGTTTGCCGTTGGCGTGAATATAGTACGGAATATTCAGTTCTTTAGCCAGTTTTTCTACAGCACCTATATGATCAAAATGCCCGTGGGTTATGAGAATTTTTTCTATTGTCCAACCGTTTTCTTTGATTATTTGCAACAGTTTTTCCGGTTCGGCGGCCGGATCAACCAAAAAACCGTGTTTTGTTTTTTCATCGATGTAAAAATAGGCGTTGGTGGTTAAAATTTCGCATAGAGGAACTTGTTTGACAATCATTTTATAACCTTTCTTGATAACAGTTGTCGGGATAGATTATATAATCTTTTTGCCGATATTGACAAGAATATTTTCTCAAAAAAAAATTGTTAAAAGATTTTTTTTTGAATTTGCGAAGACAATTTTTTTTTAATAGTATGACGCACATAAAATCAGGATATAACTGTATATAAAAGCCAAATTTAATCTGCACATCAACCGCATAAAGCGGTGTATGTTTGGAGAAAATTAGAGCAATCTGTCATAACTATGTAAAAAAAATTTTTATTCGGTAAAAGTAACTGAAAAGTTTGTTATAAAATTGCTTTCTTGTTTAAATATACGGATTTAAGCAAGGGGGATTATTGTTTAAGGAAGGTAAAAATGAAAGTTAGAAAAATTAAAAGCAGAAAAATATATCTTAATGCTTTTTATGCGATTTGTTTGATTCTGTTCGGATGGTATTTAAACTCGCGTTTAGCGCCTAAAACAGGCGGATGGAATGCGGAAATTCCTTCCGTTCAGGTGCAGGGACTGCTGCAGCAAGATGTTTCTTCCAAAAAGAAATATATTGCACAAGCGGAAGCAATTAACAGTGTCGATGTTATTCCTCAGGTTTCGGGATATATTGAGGAAATCAAATTTATAAACGGCGCCAAAGTGCATAAAGGCGATGTGCTTTTTGTGATAGAACAACGCCGTTATAAGGATAATTTAAAAGCTGCCGAAGCTACCGTAAAGCAGTTATCGGCTGATTATAACCGTCTTATTTCTTTACACAATAAACAATTTATTTCCGATAAAGAACTTGAAGCCGCCGAAAGTGCCTTGAAAAATGCCGAAGCGGCAGAAGATTTGGCAAAACTTAATTTAGAATATACCGAGGTAAAATCCCCGATTGACGGGGTTATCGGCAAGGCGTTGGTTACGGTCGGCAACTTGGTTAGTATGAATACGCAAAAATTAGCGCGGATTGTGCAAACAGAGCCGATACGTATTGCTTTTTCGGTAACGGATAAAGAACGTTCTGAATTTATGGATAAACTTAAAGAAGCTCAAGACGTGTTTGCCGATATTGTAATGCCGAATGGCGAAGTTCGCACGGAAACGGCAAAAAATCTGTTTTTTGATAATGAGGTTAATGCCGATACCGCCACTATTCCGGTATATTTGGACTTTGCAAATAAAGACAATTTGCTGGTTCCGGGAAATTACGTTGATATCTATATGCGGATGACTTCTAAAAAAATGGCTTTAATGGTTCCGCAGACGGCTTTGGCCGAAGATGTGCACGGAACCTATGTTATGACTGTCAAAAATATTGAAAATGACAATTATGCTGTTGAACAAAAATATATAAAGTTGGGCGATGTTATCGATGATAAACAAATTGTTATATCAGGTTTGGAAAATAATGATAAAGTCATAGTCGAAGGTATTCAAAAAGTTCGCAACGGCAGTGCCGTTAAACCTATTTTTGTTGATGCGGAAAAGTAGGGGAGAATTGCTATGTTTTCAGCTTTTTTTATCAGAAGACCGCGTTTTTCATTTGTTATTTCGATTGTAATTGTTTTGGTCGGTATTCTGGCGCTGTTTAATTTGCCGATTGCCCTATATCCGGAAGTAACGCCTCCGCAGATTACGGTAAGAGCAACGTATCCCGGTGCCAGTGCGGATGTAATAGCCCGCACAATAGGTATTCCGCTGGAAGATGAAATAAACGGTGTTGAAGATATGCTTTATATGGATTCTTCCTCCGAGGATTCTTCATATACTCTGACCGTTACTTTCAAAACCGGTATTGATCCGGATATGGCACAGGTAAAGGTGCAGAACCGTGTGCAGCAAGCAACCTCAAAATTACCTGATGAAGTGAGCCGTCAAGGTATTGAGGTAAAAAGAGAATCCTCAAATATTTTAGGATTTGTGGTGTTTTCATCTCCGAATAAAAGTATGGATGAAAAACAAGTTGCCGACTATGTTTACAATAACGTTCAGCGAACTTTGGCAAAAGTTTCGGGAGTGGGAAATGTGGATGTGTATGCGGCACAGCTGAGTATGCGTGTGTGGCTTAATGCCGATAAAATGGCGGCAATGCAAATCACTGCCGGAGAAATATATAGCGCCATATCGGGGCAAAATTATCAACCGACGCTCGGTAAAGTAGGGGCTGCGCCTACCGAGGGCAATTCGCCGATGGTTTACACTTTACAAACCAATGGTCGTATGTCAACTGTAGAACAATTTGAAAATATCATTGTCCGTACGGCGGAAGGCGGCGGATTGGTTCGTTTGAAAGATGTGGCAAAAATCGAACTTGGACAGGAAAATTACTCGATTTCCGGACAGTTTAACGGCAGCGGTGCTGTTTCAATGGCTCTTAATCTATCCTCAGGCGCCAATGCTTTGGATACAATGGAAAATGTTAAAAAGGAATTGGCGGAATTGGCAAAATTCTTTCCGGAAGATATGACTTATACCATAGCCTACGATTCTACCAAATATATTGATGCGTCGGTAGAAGAGGTAGTATTTACTTTGTTGTTAACATTGGCTTTGGTAGTTGGCGTTTGCTATTTCTTTTTACAGGATTTTTATTCGACACTAATTCCTACTTTAACCATTCCGGTATCTATTTTAGGAACATTCGCGGTAATTTTAGCTTTGGGATACAGTATAAATATGTTTACGTTGTTTGCTATGCTGCTTGCTATCGGAGCCGTGGTTGATGATGCCATTGTTGTGGTTGAACGCGTGGTGTATTTGATGCAGCACAGCAATATGAATGCCAAAGACGCCACCTATCAGGCTATGAATGAAATTACCGGAGCTTTAGTCGCTACTTCTTGTGTTTTATTGGCGATTTTTGTGCCTGTCGGATTTTTAGACGGTATTGTCGGTAAAATTTATCAGCAATTTTCGGTAACTATAGCTACGGCAATTATGTTCTCTTTGCTTAATGCTCTGACATTGTCTCCGGCTTTGTGTTCATTGTTGATTAAAAAAATAAAACCGCGCACTTCCGGATTTTGGTATAAAGTAAATAATTTTATTGCTCAGACCATTCATATTTATTCATTAGTGGTATCTTTTATCGCTAAAAAAATAAAGGTAATTACGGCTATTCTGGTTTTGTTATTTGCTCTGGTGGGAATTTTGTTTGCTTCGGCGCAAACATCTTTCATTCCGGATGAGGATCAAGGCGTGATAGTTATGAGTTTACAACTTCCGGAAGGTGCAGCCAAACTGCGGACGGAAATTCTGGTAGCAAAGGCAAATAAAATAATCCGTCAGGAAAAGGGAGTTGAAAATGTTTCGGATGTTATAGGGTTTTCTTTGATGGGCGGAAGAGGAGAAAATGTCGCAATGTCGTTTATTGTGCTGAAACCGTGGGAAGAACGAAAGAGCGATTATGATTTTTCAACCAATATAATGCACCGTTTGCAAGCGGCTATGACACAGTTTCCGGAAGCTCAATTCCAATTTTTTGAAATGCCGGCAATTCCGGGGCTTGGAACAGCTAATGGTTTGGATATACGTTTGCAATCTCGTCAAAGTATGGACTATCAAAAACTTGACGCTGCTTTGCAAAGTTTTCTGGCTAAAGTGAACCAATTACCGGAAGTGGCATATGCCTATACAACATTTAATGCCAAAACTCCGAATATCTTTTTGGATATTGACAGAGAAAAGGCGGAAAGTATGAAAGTTTCAATGGGCAATATTTTTTCTACATTGGAAACTTATTTGGGTTCGGCATATGTTAATGATATTAACCTCGGAACCCAAGTTAATAAGGTTATGATGCAATCAGATTGGAAGTATCGTGATAATATTGATAATATAAATGGGTTATATGTTATGAATAATCTCGGTCGTATGGTGCCGATGCGCGGATTGGTCGATTTGCATAAAGTTTTGGCTCCGCGCGTAGTAGAGCGTTATAATCAATATCCGGCGGCAAGCGTCACGGCAGTTCAAATTCCGGGGTCATCTACCGGACAGGCTATGACCTCTGTTGAACAATTAATTTCAAGTTTACCGAAAGGGTTTAATATTGAATGGTCAACAATGAGCTATCAAGAGAAAAACACACACGGACAAATCGGATTTTTATTGTTACTGTCTTTGACTTTTGCATATTTGTTTTTGGTTGCCCAATATGAGAGTTTTATTATTCCCATTCCGGTAATTTTATCTTTGTCTGTTGCCGTAAGCGGGGCGATGCTCGGTTTGTTTTTCAGCGGTATGCCGCTCAGTATATATTCGCAATTGGGAATTATATTATTGGTGGGAATGGCAAGTAAAAATGCTATTTTGATTGTTGAATTTGCCCGTGATGAGCGAGCCAAAGGAGCAACCATTGTCAATGCAGCTGTGCGCGGACTTAATGAAAGATTCCGTGCCGTCTTGATGACCGCTTCGGCATTTGTTTTAGGCGTTTTCCCTATGATAATAGCTTCGGGAGCCGCCGCGGCAAGCCGCCGAGCCATCGGAGTTCCGGTGTTCTGGGGAATGTTAATAGGAACATTGGGCGGGCTTTTGCTTATTCCGATAATTTATGTGCTTATACAGACTTTGAGCGAAAAATTCTTTAATAAGTATCATAAAAAATCATAGAAATAATCATATAAAGAAAACTCACGGAATTTAATCCGTGAGTTTTCTTTATAAAGCGGAAACACAGTTTTCATAAGCTATGATACAGCATTTTTTTGTTCCGAACATCGTATCGTAAGTAGATACTTTATACTTACAAAATTCAGGAGGTGATGCTATCAATAATGTATCATCTTCTTCATCATACGAAATAAGATTAACGTCTTCAGCCAAGATTTTAAGAGTGTGATAATCGTATACCACATAAGAATCTGACTTCCCGTAACGAACATAGAACAACTGAGCTTCATCTGCCAATTCAATATAAGATACTTCAAAGAAGTGAGAAATATTTCCTTCGCAGTAAATTGTCGCTTTACGCTGCAAATCAACACCTATGGCAAAATCGCACCACGAACTTATTTTGACAATTTGCTGATTGTGCATAATACATCTTCCTGTTTTAAGGGAATAAACCGTGTGATTTCCGACTTCGTCAATAACGACGCAATCATTGCCCAGTCTGATATCGGGAGCCGAACTGCCGATTGTCAGAATATGCTTCCCCTCAATATCAAAAATGTTCCAGTTATCGTGCAGTGCCGCAATATATTTATCATTACGCAAAAGTTTGACAACCGTGGTGTCGCGCGTTATATCCGCACCGTTCCATATCAGAACACGTTTTTTTTCTCCGTTTATTTTGGAGCAGATGAGCAGATTACGAGAAAACACCGTAATATCGGAAAGTTCAAAATTTCCGCTTATAACGGAGTTTCCCTGCAGAGTGTATAAATTATCCGGAGTAATAATCAGGTTATGCTCGGGATAAATTTTAATGAATTTCTGCGGTGTCGGTAAAAAATCGACAGCGCCAAGCTGTTTTCTTTCATCGGCTGATTCAATTTTGAGTAACCGATCGCCTCTTTCATCTGAGATGACTATGAGACCGTTTGAATAAGATTTATGTTTCATATATGTAAATTATTTATTCTCTAATAGTAGCAAATCCGCACTATTATATAACCATTGCGAACAGATGTCAATAAGGGTAATAAAGAAAAAGCCGCCTTAACGGTGAAAGACGGCTTTTTCTTGTTTTATATCTTTTTTAAAGGCGGTTTCTTGGATATCAAACTCGTGATGATAGTGGTTTACTATATGATTAAGTTTGCTCCAGAAACCTTCCTCAAAGGTTATGATACTGCCCCAAACCGCCATTACGAACATTAATATTGTAACAACGCTTTCGGCAATATCCAACTTTTCTTTCATACTGTATTTTGATTTTGACTTTTTCATACAAGATTAAGTAAGTATGCAAAAGTTTTTTTTCAATCATACAAAAGTTTTATTTTTCGGAATCGGTATCTTTTGCGTATCCGACGGTCTGATGAACTATTACAAATTCATTGTCATTTAATTTTAAAGCTTTGTGTAAAGCATTAACATCAATCAATCCGCGGATAACGGTGGCAAGTCCTTTAGCAGTGGCATAAAGATATACGTTTTGATAGGCTGAACCGGCGTGATCGTGTCCCCAATGAGAATCTGAACTGGTGAAAATCAGATGAAGAGGCGCATCTAACACATATTTTTGTTGCTCGGCAGTATATCCGATAGCATTTTCATCTGAGATTTTTTCCAATTGATTCTCATTGGCGTTATAGAACCAAATTCCGTCTTCCTGCAGCACAAAAACTTTCATATTCTGTTCATTACGCGCTGTTGCAATGGTGCGTTTGCCATTTTTATTCATTCCGTAAGCAGACCATAATATTTCGCTTAGTGTTTGATCATCTATTTTTTTCTCTTTATCATATATACGCGTCGACTGACGGGTATTCAGAAGCTCCATCAATGAAGGTGTCGCCTGTGATAAATCAGGTTGCGGAAGCTTTTTAATCTCTGCGGCATTAACGCTTGCGCCGATACCCAATGTCGCGGCCAGCAGAGTTGAAAATATAGTTTTTTTCATTTTATATCCTTTCGTATAAATTAGAGATAACAACAATATAATAGGTTAGAATATTGTTGTAAAGTTTGAAAATATTTTTTATACATTGCAAATAATATAAATAAATCAACAGGCTATTACAGAGGTATTATATTACCATAGTAATAAAATATTGAAAATTTTGCATTTTTTTAGTTGACAAGCAAAAAAGTTTGTGTATATTGACACCGAATTAAACAACATTTTTAACCAAAGAAAGAGATAAAAATGATTTCTACACACACAACAAAGCCGTCAGACATTCAAAGAAAATGGTATGTCATTGACGCTCAAGGCGTTGTATTAGGGCGTCTTTCCGCAGAAATCGCCAAGATTTTACGCGGTAAAAATAAACCTTATTTTACTCCGAATCTGGATTGCGGCGATTATGTTATCGTTATCAATGCGGAAAAGGTTAAATTAACCGGTAAAAAGTTGTCTGATAAACACTATTATCAACATACCGGATATATCGGCAGTGTGAAAGATACTACTGCAGGCAGAGTTTTGAACAGTAAATTTCCGGAAAGAGTTATTCAAAAAGCCGTTGAACGTATGATTTCACGCAATCCGTTAGGTCGTCAAATGATGACCAAGTTGAAGGTATATGCCGGCGAAAATCATCCGCATACCGCTCAAAATCCTGAAGTTTGGGATATTGCTTCTCAAAACGCTAAAAATAAAAGGAGTGCTTTGTAATGGCTACTAAAAAAATTGAATCTTTAAAAGATATTAAATCTGCAACCGCTGAAACCGAAGTTAAAACGACTCGCAAATCGGTTAAAGATAAGCAAGGCCGTTCTTATGCTACCGGTAAAAGAAAAGATGCCGTGGCAAGAGTTTGGATTATGCCGGGTAAAGGAAATATTACCATTAACAGCAAATCTATCGACGAATATTTTGCTCGTCCGGTTTTGAAAATGGTAATTAATCAACCGTTTGCCATTACCAATCGTGAAAACGAATTTGATGTTATCTGCACCGTAAAAGGCGGCGGATTATCCGGTCAGGCAGGCGCTATCAAACACGGTATTTCCAAAGCTTTGAACGAATACGAACCGGAGCTCAGAACCATTTTGAAACAGGCCGGTTTCTTGACCCGTGATGATCGTGTTGTTGAACGTAAGAAGTACGGTAAAGCTAAGGCTCGTCGTTCTTATCAATTCAGCAAGCGTTAATATTTGTTATCTGAATTGCATATTGAAAGAGGTGTATATTTTTACACCTCTTTTGTTGTTTTTTTGATTGCAATTTTAAGATTGATTGTATATGTTATGTGTAGCGTTAACTTTTTATTAATAAAGGAATTATGATGAAAAAAGTAATTTTTGCAGTAGTGGCAATTTTAGCGGTAGTCGGTGGCGCCGGTGCTTATTGGTACGGTAATCAGCCTAAAGTTACTTATTATCCGGACGGAAGTATTGAAACATCTGTTGAACAGAAGTTTTTCAAAGAAAACGGGGAATATAAAATCTTTAATCAAGACGGAACATTGGCTCAGAAATATAACGTTGTTGACGGAGTAAGAACCGGACAGGGATTTGTGTATGCCGGCGGCGTTACCGTGAGCGTGAACTATGACGGCGGAGTGTTATCCGGACCGTTAAAATTGGATACTAAAGGTAAAGTTCCGGAGTTGGATAATCTGCAAATAAGTATTTCTAACGGACAATATTTGTTAGAGTATAAGCGGGCAGAAAAGGCTAAACAAAATGCATCTGTTGCTCCGATATCCGTGCCGGAAATTAAACAAACGGGAAAAATTACTTGTGAGGAAAATGCCTTTTTAGATAATATGCAAAGTTTCCTCAATAATCAAACTTTAGATACATATAAAAAATTCACAAGCTGCGTGTCGGTTACAAGCTTCGTATTGGAAGATGATTTGTATAAATGCGAATTTGAAGGCGCATACCAATATCCGAAGCTTACGGCTGATTCAAAATTGAAATGCGAAAGTGAAGGGCTGAACGATGTGATAGCAGCATCATTTATGAACGCCGGCATTCAAGATGTAGGCAAAGTTACGGCTACTCTCGGATATTCGACGGGTGATGGTAAATTTTCGTTTTATGTTACCGATGATAAAGGCGTTTATAATCAAATCCAAACATTTAAGGGTTTAGATAGTATAATCACCGCTGCGGTAGAATTTACCTTTTCCAAACAGGAATCGACAGATATCGTGAAATTGGCCTCAGATATTTTTAACAACTTAGTTATTTCCGACAGTCAGTTGTCCATTAACGGGAAGGTAGTTTCTTCTACCAAAGGTGATTTTAATATTATGAAGGGATTTTCTAATCCGTGGATTGCTTCATTTTTCGGAATTGAGAATACTTTAACATCTCAAATGAAAATTAATGATAAAGGATTTGTAATGAATATTGCATATCCGATATCCAAAAAGCCTTTGCTTTCGGCTGGGGTTCAGATTAATGACAGTTTTAAGCAGAAATACAAATCTTTCCTTGAATTGGTGATGAAAGAATTCAGCGAAAATCCGGAAGATGTCGCCGGCGAACATATTATGGCGAAGGTTCCTGAATATTCTATGGCATTTTCCGATGTTATCAATTCCGTTAATGCGTTATTGATGAATAATAAAGGCGAAAAGGTACTGGGAGCGGTATTTAATGTTAAAAAAGGCGTAGATTTTATGAGCGCCGTGGAAAATGTAAATAATGCATTTACGGCAAAGATTATCGGATATAAAAACAATAAACCGAATAAAGTTGTTTCGGGTGATATGGAAAACGGGTTCATAGCCAACGGAAAAGAAATAAACGTTGAAGATATTCCTGATTATTTTGATAACGAAGCATTAAAAGAAGTATCAAAACAAATTGAAAAAGAATATTCCGAAGTTTATAAATTAATGCAGGAAAATAAATATCCGAGTGATCCTTTCATAAGAGGATTTTATGAGGGATATTATAACGCAATGCAGCAATATAACTCTTTGCAGTTAAATGACCAACTTGAGCAATTGGCTGAAAATATCCGTACCGTATACGCAGATACGGAAAATTACGGTAAGTTAGATAATACTTTGGCTATAAACTTGAATGTGGTACCTAAGGATATGATTGATGAAAACAAAAACATTGTTAATTCGGTCGGTGGAAAAATAAGTATTACATCAGCTCAAGCTTTTGAAGGCGATGATGAAAACTTGGCATTTATAATCAGAGTTGACGGACTTTCTCAGAGTGCTTGCTTTACGGTTGCCACAAATGTATGGAATACTGATTCCGGCATTATGGCTATGGGTATAAATCAAAGCTTGAACGAATTGTATTTGGATGAAAGTGAAAATGAAAAGGCGGAAAAATGTGCCGAGGAGGGTATTCTTTGCGCTGTTGAACGCGAAATGCAGGCTGTTGAAGCAGTTAAAGTTTGTAAGCCGAGCGAAAACGTTATATATCTTAAATTTCAATAAAACTGAATTTAAGTCGGATAAGAAAGGAGTATCAGATAAATACTCCTTTCTTTTATAATAATATTGAAATCAGTATTTGACATTTTACTTATGATGATGTTTATAATACAGCTATACGTGAATACTTAAAATTAGGGGAAAGAAAAATGCACGGTTTGCATCCGCTGATAGTTGATTTAACTTTAATTACGATTTATGCCGCAATAACTACGCTGATATTTAAAAAACTGAAACAACCGACGGTTTTGGGATACGTTTTGGCAGGTATTTTTGCAGGACCTTATTTTGATTTAGTTCCGACCGTTACAGATAAGGCTAACTTGGATTTATGGGCGGATATAGGGGTTATATTCCTTTTGTTCAGTTTAGGATTGGAGTTTAGTTTTAAGAAAATGATGGCTGTGGGAAAATCGGCGATGATTACGGCAACGCTCAATATTTTTCTTATGTTATTGGTGGGATATTATGTCGGTATGTTTTTGGGGTGGACCACATCGGACAGTTTCTTTCTTGGTTCTATGATTTCTATGTCTTCAACAACCATTATTATTAAGGCTTTTGATGACTTGAATATTAAAAAACAAAAATATACTGATTTGGTATTCGGAATATTGGTAATCGAAGATATTGTCGGTATTTTGCTGTTGGTTTTATTACCGACGGTTGCAATAGGCAAGGGAATTAACGGCGGAGATTTGGGATTAAGCGTTCTTAAACTCTTGACTTTTCTTATATTATGTTTTGTTTGCGGTATATATCTGGTTCCCACGGCTTTACGCAAAATAAAAAATTTTCTTACCGATGAAATGCTGTTATTGGTATCTGTTGCCTTGAGCCTTTCGATGGTATATTTAGCCGTATATTTCGGCTTTTCCTCGGCTTTGGGTGCATTTGTTATGGGGTCTATATTATCGGAGACCGGTGTCATTCATCGAGTGGAAAAAGTAATTAAACCGCTTAAAGATTTCTTCGGCGCGGTTTTCTTTGTAACCGTAGGTATGATGGTTAATCCGGAAATGTTTGTAACTTATGCTTATCCGATTTTCATTATCACAATGGTGGTTTTGATTGGTATGGTGATATTTTCAACATTCGGCTGCATAGTTTCGGGGCAAGAACTGAAAACAGCGGTATATTGCGGTTTTTCATTGGCACAGGTCGGTGAGTTTGCATTCATTATCGCAACACTCGGAATGAGTTTGGGAGTTATTGACGGATTTGTTTATCCGATTATCGTGGCAGTTTCGGTGATTACTACATTTTTAACTCCGATTATGATGAAATCTTCGGAGAAAGCGTATAATTTATTGTGCAGAGTGCTACCGCAAAAATGGCAGGAATATATTGAACAGAATGCCAGAACAAGCAAAGAAACCAGTGTTGAAGAGCAATTGTGGAAAGATTTGTTTAAAAGTTCTTTTATCAGAGTATTTTTATTTTCATTTATATTGGCGGCGATTATAGCTTTTTCAAATCATTTAATTCGTCCGTATGCCGATAAATGGCTGCCTAATATTCCTGCACGGTTGGTAACGACTGTTATCACCTTACTGTTAATGTCACCGTTCTTAAAAGGATTAATGGGGCGGAGTATGAATATGCTGCCAAGTGTTAAGTTTAAATTTATGCCTGAAAAATTTTCATTCGGGAATAAATTTAAATTACCTAAGTTCAATTTCAAAAAATCTGTCAGAGCGGTCAAAATAACCAATAAGCCGATTGGTCAGCCGAATAAAGTAATGGCAGTTTCCAATCAAATTAAAACGGTTTTGGAGGCAAATACCGATACGGTAAAAAATTTGTTTTTAGGAACGGAGGAGAGGATTACTCGCATCTACAATGATTTATGGACGGCAAACAAATCAAACCGCTTACCTCTTTTGGCGTTGGTTAGTTTTCGTTTATTAGTGATGGCATTTTTTATTGTTACGGCTGTGCATCAATTTTTAACCGAAAATCCGAAAGTTATCTTTTTGATGCTGTTAGCCACCATCTTTTTGATTACTCGTTCAAAATGGTTGTTAAATCAATATATTAAAATTGAAAATCAGTTTTTGGATAACTTGAACGGAGAGCAACAAGAGGGGAAGGAATAAAAAAAACAGTCGGATAGTTACATCCGGCTGTTTTTTTTTTGCTAAATTTCCAACTTGAGCGGAAGGACAAAGCGCACGTTCCATTCACGAGGCGGGTTGTTCTGCGAGGTTGTGGAAAGAAACGGAATCGAACTGATTGAATCGCCGCCGAATTTTCCCAACACCTGATTAATTGCGCGAATACCGAGACTTTGTATAGCTCGGAAATGCTCATCGGAAGGAACTATCCACGAAATACCGTCAATCTGAGGTTCTGCCTGAGCCATAGCTTTAGCCTGTCCGATTGTAATATTCCGCCCTGCATTCTTGAGTGCAAACACAAAACGAAGACCTTTTCCCTCCACCAGAATGCCGATGGTTGAATAGTTGTGCATAACATACCTGATTCCGGTTGTTTGATGCACGCGAATTTCCATTTTTTTAGAAGTCGCACTGTCTTTAGCAACCGCCGCAGGTGCCTCAACACTCGTAACACTCGGTGTCGAGGGAGCAGGGTGTTTTGCTGCCTCATTCAAGATTTCGGTCAACTCCTCGATTTTTACGGAACCAGAGTTCAATCTTGCTCGAAGCAAGCCTAACAACTCTTCGTTCTCGATAAGGTCATTGAGCGACACCCCGAGAGTCTTCATTACCGCTTTAACAGAATTTACTTTTAATGTATCCATAATTTTTTTTTAATTGTTAGTAATTTATGTTCCCGTATAGCACAAAATTGACAAATATGCAAGTTTTAATTTCTGCCTTTGCCGCTGATTTCGTCAATATGAACGCTTGAATATTTAGAATTTTGTTCCTGAACGAAATTAATCGCCGGATTTTCTCTACGCATCAAATTGATCGCTTTCTGCGGGGTATCAAAAGCAAATTCCACTGTTAAATCCGGAGATATCGGCATTTGTCTGAGGATAAACAAACGCGTATCTTTTCCAAGCTTGATATGTTTAATATTTTGCAATTGTTCATCACTCAGCATTAAGAAATTGTCAAATGTATGTCCGTTATCAGTCACTTCTTTAGCGACACCATTACGGATAATCTTATAATAACTTTTCTTTGTTCCGTCTAAGAATCCGCCTCGCTGATGAATTCTGACTTCTCCGACGGTATGGCTGAAATCAAGTTCGCTTAATTTATCTGAAGTATTTTCCAAATACATTTTTTTGAAAGTTTGCGGAAATGTAACTTTTTTCAGACTACTCAAAGATGTATCAGACAGATGTATGTCAGCATATTGGTATTTTCCCATATCAATTTCGGTAAGATTAGTCAAATTAAGTTGATTAGCTTGAACCTTCAGATTTTTAACACTTGGTTTTAAAACGCGTTCATCAGGTAAAAAACCTATGCATTCCAATGTTGTAATATTTTTGTATGATGAATCGTCAATTGAAATATCTGACATTTCATTATTAATCTCTACAATGCTCAGTTCTTGAATGCTTGTCGGCAGAGTTGTCTTTCTCAGAGTTTTTCCTGATATACTGATTGATTTTAATTTGGAACATTGAGATAAATCCAATGCCGGCAGTACATCAAAATCGTTCAAAGCAATTTTTAAATCTTCCAATTCTTTTAACTCTCCCAAATTGGTGTCACTTATATTGGAGCAGTCAATAAA
Source organism: Alphaproteobacteria bacterium (assembly GCA_017471705.1). Classification (GTDB taxonomy): domain Bacteria; phylum Pseudomonadota; class Alphaproteobacteria; order RF32; family CAG-239; genus RUG410. The sequence continues at coordinate 18,916 of JAFUSH010000042.1, forward strand.
ATTTTGCACTGATATTTCTTTGACAGACAGCGGAAATTTAAGGCTTCGGAGTTTTCCGAGATGCGAAAAAGATAATGACAATCCTTCCACTTGCATACCTCCTGAGGATTGTTTGCTCATATCTTTGGTATCATCAAATACGAGCTTGCCTAAGTTCAATTCTTTAATATAACCGAATGATTGATTATCCGTGTTTGAAAAATCCAGTTCTTCAATTTCCGGTAATATGGTATGATCTAATATGCAATTACGCAATTTATCGGGAAATCTGATAAATTGCAAATTTTCAAATTTAGAACCTAATGCTTCAATATTAACCAATTCTGTATTCAGCGATAAATCAAGATGTCTGACATTTGGAAAACTGCCGTTCAGAATGAGATTTTTCAGTTTTGGATAAGCAGCCGTAAAATTATCTCCCAGATAAAATGCTTGATCTCCTAACCAATATCCTTTACCGCTGAGCCTTAATTCTTCCAATTTAGGGGATTGAGGAAGTTTTTTAAACGATGATAAAGAATTTCCGTAAAGAGAAAGATGTTGCAAATTATTCATTTCCGATAAATTTATATTTTGCAAAATATCTGTGTCAATTAGTTTTAAGGATATTAAATTATCCGGATTTACTCGGCGAATATTGGGAAGTTTACCTTTAATACTTAAGAAAAGCACGCTATCAGGTATTGTCTCTATTTTCGGAAAATTGCCAGTTAACGATAAATTTTCAACCGATGACGGAAGTGTTTCAATTTGCGGAAATTCTCCTTCCAATGACATACTGCCGACCGAAGATATTGTTTTTAATTTCGGAAATTTTCCTTTTAACTGTATGCTTTTTATTTCAGCCGGAAGTTCCAAAGTTTCCAAATTGTCGAAATCGCCTGACAATTCCAATGTACTTACATTTTGAGGTAAAATAATCCTTTTCAGCTGCGGAGCTTTCATATTCAGGCTGATATAGCGTCCGTCAGAAAAACCATATTTGCTGTAATCAAAAATGGTTTCATCATATTCCAAAGATACAAAATTCAATGAATTAAATTTTGTTTTTGATAATGTTTCCAGCCCTTTTGACGATATATGCCCCTTATATGTAAGATTCTTAATTTTCATTTTATGCAAAGGAAGAGCGGTCAATGCTTCTTCTGTAATCGTAATCTTGTCAAAAACAGCATCTTGTTCGTCAAAATCGAACAAGTCGTGAATTTTATCATTAATATCCTTAAATAGACCTATATTGTTTTTATCAGAATTCGGAATATTTGCATCATTGATAATATCTTGAAAATCATTGCTTTTCACCAATGTGAGCAATATATCGCGGACATAGTCAACATACTTGAAAGCTATTATGCTGTCATTTGGCCCCTTAATTTGAGCAATCTTACCGTTTTTAAATTCAACGGTTGCGTGAGGTATCAATTCTTGGTTAACTTCTCGCATATCTCGCAAAGAATATATCTGAGTTTCGCCTTTTTCAACTTTTGAGGCGTAAGAACCGACACAATGATGCATAGCACTGCCTTCATAGTTTAATCCGGCTTTGGTCGTAACTCTTACAACCTGTAACTGCGATTCGGGGTATACTTTAATGACTTCAATACCGATATGACTTTTTTTTATGCGATTGCTTTCTTTTTCATCGGGAGAATTAAGTTTTTCAAAATAACCGTTAATATTACTGAGCAGGTCGGGAAGGGTGGTAGCTTTACGGTGTAAACCGATAAAATAGCGCGTACCTTTAATGCGCTCCGGATAATTTTCAAAGTAGGATGTCACGTAATCTTTTATATGAGCGGCATCTTGATACAAACGGGAATCTTTAAATGCTTTGGGATTAACGATTACAGATCCGTCATCATTCAATTCGGCAATTGAAGTCATATCTTCGCTTAAGGCCTGCGGTAAGTATTTTGAAAGCAAATGTCGGCAACAAGCATATATTTTGGCATTTTCCCCCATTTCACTGAATAAACTGAGTTCGGAATGTGCTTTATTCTTTTTGATTAATTCTCGTTTGGCTTTATTTAATTTTTTGAGTTCAAAACTGCATTTTTTCTTATCTTCAAGCAGTCCGGCGCGACGAAGTTCTTGTTTACATTTTTGTATCTGTGTCTTAAGTTTTGTTAATTCGTTCTGATAGCGATTTCTCTTAATATTCCGAGAAGTTTTGGATTTAGCCACGGCTTGAACGAATGAGTTATAATTATTAACCTCATTATCGTGAAATAAAGAGTTTATAACTTGTATAAACTCATCATAATTGGCAATTATCATATCTGTCCTCGGATTCTTTACTTCGGTTAATATAGACAGAAAATGAATAATTGTCAATAAAATTATTTATCAATGTTAAAACAAATTTAAAACGGAACAGAGATTCCAAAAATAAAAACGGAACAGTAGAATATCTCAAACGAGAGATATTCTATGGAAAAGAACGAGTTAAAGAAGTACAAAAATATCATAAAACAAGGTTTAAGTATCAGGGAAGCTTCCCTGATACTTAAAATCGCACCGACGACGGCATATCGTCGGTTAAAGAAACTAAGAGAAACGGGGGA
>JAFUSH010000078.1 GCA_017471705.1 Alphaproteobacteria bacterium
GAACGCGGCGGCTTTTAATTTGCGCCGCTCGTCCGGCGAAGCAAAGCCCAATGTATCGTATAAACTTTCCTGAATTAAATCGACCGACACGGCAACCGCATTGGCATATTTTTTCTGCAACTCTTTGACGAGTGTGGTTTTTCCTGCCCCCGGCATACCGGTAATGAGAATAACTTTCTGTTGTTGCATTTTGCACCTCTCTCTAAAAAATTGGCTATACGATAGCATATTTATTTTTGATAATCAACAAGCGATTTTTGGGGATTTAAAAACAAAAAAAAACTCACAGCGATTAAACTGTGAGTCTTTTATTTTCAAAGAATTTTACCGTCAAACTTCTTCATGGTGTGATATGGAGCATTCACAATACCAACACCGAGAAGTCCGAAGACAACTACTAAAGCTACAGTTGTTAAGAACATCCAAGGATCTGTCATCCAAGCGTAAATACCGACGAAAATGCCCGAGCTAATGTAGCAAGCGTAAAATGTCCCTGCGATACCTATTATTCTGGTATCATAGACAAAGGAGCTTCTCTTCCATATGAAGATAATACGCCAACTGATAACGAAGGCTAATACATCTTCCAACGCCAACACGCCCAAAATGGCAAGTGCTTGTTGCCACCAAGAGGAAAGCATCGGAGTAATCTGGTAGAACCCATAAGCCAAAGCTATTGTGGCTACTAAGAGCACCAACACATAGTCATTTAAGAAGCACTTAATAAACGTTTTCATAAGTCTTAAAGTTTTAAGAGTGATTCAAATACTTATTCAACCGCAATTATCGTGACATTTTTTCTATATATCCGGTAATTTCTTCGGTTGTAGGCAATTTATCCTTGTAGCCGTAATTGTAGTCGTGTATAGGTTCATTATACAGTATCCAATACTTAGCGTTTGATATGCGTCCGCCATAGTGTTTGGCCAATTGTTCACATACAAAACTGTAGCCGAGCAAAATCAACACCCCGTGCAACGCTACATACGGCAAGGCTTTGAACGTGCACTCAATACCGGTATAAGCCGCACCGATAACCAGTTGCCCGATAAATGCAATCAGCGTAAGTAAAAACACCGTTTTATGGATATTATGCCGCGTAACCGCATAGTCCAGCGTGGCATCAGCGGCGGAATCAAACAATGTGGCCACAATGGCGGTATATCGTTGGTTTGTCATTTTATTACCTCTATTAAGGACAGTTTTAATACCTTTTCTTAAATTTATTTAAACAAATAAGTGCATATAATCAACAAAATATTTGAAAGGCTTAAAAAAATGGAACTGATAACACCTACATCTCCGGCAAGAGATTATTCGGATAAAAAAATCGTATTTTTGGCAGGACCGATAAAGGGTGCGCCCGATTGGCAGGCTCAAGCGATTAAGGATTTGGCGGATTTGGATATTTATGTGGCCAATCCGCGCCGCGAAAATGCCGTTAACTTCAATTTAGATTTGCAGGTTAACTGGGAAAGTAGGTTTTTGGCAGTGGCCGATGTTATTATGTTTTGGATTCCGCCGAAAGTTGCCGATGTTGCCGGTCGCGACTATGCCCAAACTTCGCGCTTTGAATTGGCGGAATGGATGGCGAAAACCCATTATAACCATACGCACAAGCAAGTGGTGGTCGGGATTGATGATGCCTTTTTCGGCAAGAGTTATATAGTCAAGCGGTTACAAGCGGAAAATGTGCCGGTTTATTCCACTTATGCCGAAACCCTCAGTAAAGTTCGCTCGTTATTAAAAAGCGGCGGGCGGATTTTCTTTACTTCGGATACGCATTTCGGCAGCAAGCGGGCAATGATACTTTCGCGCCGACCGTTTAGTTCGGTTAAGGAAATGGATGCCGCGCTTGTCTTAAATTGGAACAATAGCGTGGCTTCGGACGATGTTGTATATCATTTGGGTGACTTCGGAGATTTAAGTATGCGACCTTACCTACACGGCAAAATTCAGCTGATTTTAGGTAATTACGAAACCGATACTTTGCGCGAAAATCCGGCATTGCAAACGGAACTTGAAAATTGTTTTTCATCCGTTTTATCGCATACCACACTGACTTTGAAAAACGGCGATACGGTTTATTTAACTCATAAGCCTAGCGAGTGTAAGCGCGATATGTTTAACTTGTTCGGACATATCCACGGATTGAGAAAAGTAAGTCAAAACGGCTTAAATGTCGGGGTTGACGCCAACCATTTCGCCCCAATCAGCGAAGACGATGTGCTGTTTTTCAAAAATGCAATATTGAATCATTACGATTACGAGGTGTTTTTATAATGAAAAAACTTCCGCCTTTACTGAAAATACTGTTTATTTTGGGCTGCTTTTTGCTTATCGATGCTGTTGTCTACGAACCATATACTCTGAAAACAACAAAATATTATATCACAAATTCTCAGCTGAAGGGGATAAAAATTTTATTTGCCGCAGATTTTCATATTGCTCCGTATAAATGGGAAGAATGGCGATTGCAAAAAATTATAGAGGCTATAAACAATCAGAATGTTGACTTAGTTATTTTAGGCGGAGACTATGTTAATCGCCATAGTAAGACATCAACTATGCCGCCGGAAAATATAGCAAGCTATCTGCAACAAATAAAATCCTCAAAAATAGCGGTATTAGGCAATCACGATACGTATTACGGAAAAAAAGAAGTAAAAAAAGCTTTGGAAGATGTAAAAATACCTGTTTTGAATAATCAAAATATAAAATTGAATATAAATGGGACAGATGTCTGTGTTGCCGGAGTAAGCGACTATAATACTGATAATCCGGATGTAGAAAAAGCGTTGAAAAATACCTGTAATCCGCTCATTTTCGTAACTCATTCTCCCGATATCTTTGTTTCTCTCAAAAGGAAAGTTGATATTTCTTTTGCAGGTCATACACACGGCGGACAAATTATTATCCCTTTTTTCGGAGCATTAGCGGTTAATACCGATAGCGGAAGAAAATACACTTATGGTCTTTTTCATAAAAACGGTAAACCGATGGTAGTATCCTCAGGATTAGGAACAAGTGTTATCCCCGTGCGTTTCAATAACATTCCGGAAATTGTTGTGGTTGAATTTGAATAAAACAGAACATACAAAACTCCCTCGCGGCGGTTAAGCGGCGGGGGAGATTTTATTAAGCGTGATTGTTTGCATTAACTTTAGCAGCTTCTCTTTCAACGATTTTATAAAGAACAAACATTGACAACACAACCATGAGTAAAGTTCCGACAATAATAATTGAGAATATATAATTTACTTCATAGTATTTCTCAATTTGCTTGACCGTTGCCTTACCTACAAAGAAGACCGGTTCTTGATGAATATTGCTGGTAAATACTGTAACCTGCATACCGACAAACGGTTTGACTTTCATTTCTACGGCATCTCGACCTGCTTTTTCGCCGGTATAGATGATTGTCGGAGCATAGCGAACAGAGTCAAACTCCGCAAAAATCAGACCTTTGTCCTCTTGCAAAAAAGTTGTGCCGATAATCTTCGGTTCAATCGGCTTGCTTTCAAAAGCAGAACAACCTGTTAACGCAACACTGAGCGCGGCAATTAACATAAAGACTAACTTTTTCATACGCATAATATTTTATTTAGTTAATAATTAAAAGTTATAATTATAAATTTTGTGACTTGCACTTTAAATAAAAAATCTTTCCAAGTCAAGCGTTATAAAACGTCATTCTTCGAAGTGCGCTGTGCGTCACTTCGTCAAAGAATCCCATCTTTGCGTAGCGCCTATTTATTCGGAAGTAGCACTAACGTGCTAAAAGTCGAGATACCTTGTATAATCAGAAAGGATGGTAAAACAGATTAAAAAGTTTTATCATTTAGCCATAGGGTGTTGCAACACCCTATGGCTGGCGGAGAGACTGAGAGATCCCAGATGAGTTCGACATCGTGGTCAAGTGTAGTCCTCCGC
>JAFUSH010000043.1 GCA_017471705.1 Alphaproteobacteria bacterium
CCGCCAGCTCGTAAGAAAATCTCTCTTAAAATTACTATTTCAGGTAGAATGTTTGTGTCATATCGTGATAAATCTTTCTCCTTGTTTTAACGACTTTTTTGTTACTCTAACTGTTCCGTTTTAAATTTGTCGTAACAAAGTAAAAATTTTTGGTTGATTTATTTGAGCATAAGTTTTATATTTTCGGTTAGTTTGAATGGGGATTTGTATGAATAAACTTATAAAGTTGTTTTGTTTTTGCAGTATTGCTTCCGTATTATGCATAAATGCGGCGGCGGCTGATAATGGTGACGATTCGGTGCTTGAGGGTTATAACAGAGCAATGTTTACTTTTAACTCTGTTGCGGATCATTATGTGATTAAACCCGTGGCCAAAGGATATCGTGCAATTACCACAAGCTTTATTCGTGAGCGTGTGCGCAATTTTTTTGAAAACCTGAAAGAGCCTGCGTCAATGCTAAACCATACATTGCAGGGGAATTTTTCCGATTCCGGTAATTCACTGGGGCGTTTTGCCGTAAATTCAACGTTAGGGCTTCTAGGTACGTTTGATGTGGCTTCCGGTTGGGGAATGAAGAAAAATAAAACCGGATTTGATAAAACTTTGGCTTTTTGGTGTGTACCGGACGGTCCGTTTATTATGTTGCCGTTTGTAGGTCCGAGTACTCCGCGTGCTACGGTCGGTTTGGCTGCCGATACTATGTCCGATCCTATATATTGGGGCGATTATTATACTCACTTTGGCGATAAGTGGGAAGGATATGCTTTTTATTATGGTATTACCGCATTGGGTTTTGTCAGTGTCCGCGAAGAAAATATTGAGTTATTGGATAATTTAACGGCTAATTCGGTTGATCCGTATGCTACAATTAAGGCGGCGTATATCCAAAACAGACTTAAAATTGACGCTTGCGCCGATCCGAAAGAACCTAGAGCAGAAAACAGTTATGACTTTGATTTTGACGAAGAATTTGATGAATAATCGTAATTTCAGAAAGGACTTTTAAAATGAAAAAAATTCTTGCATTTATATTTTCAGCTTTTTTATTGATGACCTCCGAAGCTAAGGCAGACATTGACGCTGTAAAGGCAGAAAACTTTATTAAAAATGTTACTAAACAAGGTATTGAAGAGCTGATTAATTCCGATGTCAGCGAAGTTGAAAAAAAAGCAAGATTTACCAAACTTTTTAATGAAGATTTGGATTTGGATTTTATAGGTAAGTTTGTGTTAGGACGCTATTGGCGTACGGCAAATGAAAAGCAACGCAAGGAGTTTATAGATGTTTACCGTAAGCTTAATATTCAAACGTGGTCGGAACGGTTTAATGAATTTAAAGGCAAACATTTTGAATTTTTGGGAACCGAAAAGGCAAATTCCAAAGCAAACGATCAGGTATATGTTAACACTCAGGTTCCGATGCAGGAAGGTGAACCGGCATCTGTTAAATGGCGCGTAAAAGACGTTGGAAGTAAAATGCAGATAGTTGATATTATTATCGAAAATGTCAGCTTGGCTATTACTGCTCAGAAGGAATATACTTCTTATATTCAGAAGTCTCCGGACGGAATCGACGGCTTGATAAAAGATTTGAAAGCTAAATTGAAATAACAGTTATTTATCTGTTGAAAAATACCGAGGAATTTGCTATACTCCCATCCGAGTTTCAGCGAGGTGCTTGTTTATATGATTGTTGACGGTAACAATACAAAACAACGGAATATATTGATTAATAAATGTTTTTACCAAACGACGGTAAAAATTATGCACTTTTTTGCGGAAAAAGGTAATAGCGATTATGCAAACAAGACGATTGAAGCAATATCTGCATATCACGATGTCGTAAATAAGAAAAAACGCAATAATTTTGATCAGGACTATAACACTGCTTTTGAAACAATTGATACCGCAATTCGTAATGTGGCAAACAAAGTTTTCTATATATACGGTTCGGACAGCTATAATAAGGCCTATGATTCGTTTTGCAATTATAACTACGTACAAACGGTACGTACTCAGCTTCATAAAAAAAATTCCAAGTAAACTGTGAATTCTTCGTTGTTTAGGTTGCTTATTAAGCATAATTGTTTAATAATGAGGCATAATAAACAATAAGTGAGGGTGTTATGAAACAAATGTCTGTTATCGGCTGCGGCCGCTGGGGAACCTTTTTGGGATGGTATGTGGCGAATTACTGTGATGCAGAAACGGTATTGATGTATGATATGCCTAATTCTCGCACATATTTGCAACTTAAAAATGAACGCAAAAACGAATATTTGACTCTGAGCGATAATATGATGTTGACTTCGGATATTTCCGAAGCACTTAAGAATGATTACATCATTATTTCCATCAGCTGTCAAAATTTACGCAGTTTGGCAAAACAAATTAACGATTATAACGTAAATGATAAAACGTTTTTGCTTGCTATGAAAGGATTGGAAGAACCGTCTGCAGAAATTTTGGTTGATGTGTTTTTGCAAGAAGTAAAACAGAAAGTTCACGTTGCCACTTTAGGAGGTCCGGGGCACGTCGAAGATTATATGAAAAAAGTTCCGTCGGCAGCGGTGATTGACAGCTATGAACCGGAAACTCAAGATAGAGTTATAAAATTTATGCAAAGCAATTTAATCCGTTTTTATTACGGGACAGATATCATCGGGAACCAGATTGGGGCTGCTTTGAAGAATGTTATCGGTCTGGCAGCCGGTATTTTGGATGGTCTGGGTTGGTACGGACTGAAAGGTGCGTTAATGGCCAGAGCTCCGATAGAAGTGGGGCGGTTGATTGCTTTTAAGGGAGGTAATCCGTCTTCTGCTTACGGATTGGCTCATCTGGGGGATTATGAGGCAACTTTATTCTCACGTAACAGTCACAATCGTATGTTTGGTGAACTTTTTGCCAAAGGAGAACCTTATGACCGTTTGGCGGAGGGAGTTGCAACGCTGAAAGCGGTTAAGGCCATTTCTGATAAAGAGCATATTGATATGCCGATTTGTCAGGCTTTATACAAGGTTATTTATGAAAAAGCAGATATAAAGGAAACAATCAGAGAGCTGTTTGATCGTTCTTTGAAAAAAGAATTTGAAAAAATATCCTGATGTAAATATATTTTGCAAAATAAAAACCCCGAGGTACTCGACCTTGGGGTTCAATTATTATTCACCTTATTAAACTGAAATACGTCAATCTCGCGACTGTCGTTGCCGGCGCTAATCTCACGATTAACGGCGGCAGCCAATCATTTTATGAATGTTTCATAAAATGAGAAAAGCTATTTTGCTAAAGAAGTTACTTAGACGTGTTTCGCAACACATTCGGTAACATATTGTATAGGTATGAATAAATTTTACCAACAGACATTGGGAATGGTTAAACGTCTTATCAGACGATGCTTGCGCACATATTCCCAAAGCAAGAGATAGGATATATGGAACAGTGAATTTGCCCAAAAATATATCCATAAGAACTCAGCTTTTCCGGACAATTTGACATCAAATATTTCATTTGACAACCATTGGAAAACTATCAGCAGTAACGGCCATAAGCACGCACCGACAATAATCAACAGCACAGAAAACACCGTTGCAACAACGAAGTTAACCCAAAAAAACTTTTGATGATTCTCGGCAGATTTAATAAAAGCCGGAGTGATGGCAGGGCTGGCAAAATTATACACAGCCCAAATATAGGCAATTGTAATCCCGACCATCAATGCGGCAATTCCGAAATCTGAACGCAGAAAGCCCAAGTATACTGAGAAAACACCAATAGGAAACCACCCTAAACAGGGGATAGTTACCGCAGTCTTTGTAAAATAATATATTTTTTTCATAACCCGAAACAGACCGACTTCTACGGTCTATGTTATTAATGATACATTCGTTAATTATATTTCGTTATCCGGAATTATACAAAAAAAATTCTTTTTTGCAATAAAAAAGCGTAGACAAGTAAAATTTGTTATTTTTTTGACAGAACTACTTGATTTTATTTTATATATTTTATATAAAGAAAACATAAATGAGATGTTACGGCTGTGAAATAGAGATATTTTGCAGTTTGTTTTTTCTAACTTTTTAAAACATCCTATGAGAAAATAGGTGTTTTTTGTTTGGTTTGGGAGGATATTGAAAATGGATAAATTTCCGGTGACGAAAGTCGGTTTTGCTCTTTTGGAGCAGGAATTGAAAAATCGTAAGGGTGTTGAACGTCCAAATATTATTGCTGAAATAGCCGAAGCCAGAGCAAAGGGTGATTTATCGGAGAATGCCGAATACTCTGCCGCTAAAGAAAAACAAAGTTTTAACGAAGGTCGTATACAAGAATTGGAAGCGGTAATAAGTCGCGCCCAAGTTATTGATCCGACGCAGATGAGCGGTGATATCGTGCGATTCGGCGCAACTGTTTTATTAGCCAATGTTGATACTGACGAAGAAAGCGAATATCAAATTGTAGGTGATTATGAAGCTGATATTGAAAAAAATAAAATATCACTTTCGTCACCGTTGGCCAAAGCCTTGATAGGTAAAGAAATCGGTGATATTGCAGAATATATGGCACCTAACGGTAAAAAATCTTATGAGATTCTGGAAGTTAAATGGTTGTAGCGCTAAAACCGCCCTTTTCAAAGGGCGGTTTTAATAAATAATGCTTGCAACTTTTCAGAATATTGAATAATATGAAGTGTCGTTACCAGTTTGGAGATTAAAGATGAATAAGAAATTTTTAACGGTTATTATAAGTGTTTTAAGTATGATTGCCGGTAAGGCTGAAGCGCAAGGAATAGTATTTGTTACTGAAGATACAGGTATGCCGGTGTTTCAGGGGTATAATCCTTATCAGGAAGTTCTTGTTCATATTCCTCCAGTGAATTATGATAATGTGGTTATTCAAAATTCCGCGTTTACGGAAAATAATACGGCAAATTTGCAAAATTCAACAACTGCGACTCAAAGCACAATCGGTGACGAAAATAAAGATATTAGCTATTATATGCAAAGAATAAGTCTCTCTCCCGAACAGTTAAACAGAGCACAAGAAATAAGCAATACTACAGATACAAGAAAGCAACAGCTATTGCAGAGTATTGAAACATTAAAAGAGCAGGCTGATGAGTTGGAAAATGATGGTTTACGTAGTTTTGAAGCTATTCTAACGGATGAACAAAAAACTGAGTTCAATCGTTTGAGATATGAACAGAATACGGTAGTTCAATCTGAACCACAGCCGGAAGTATATTCTGAGCCGCAACCGGAGCCTCAGCCTGAACCACAGCCGGAAGTATATTCCGAGCCGCAACCGGAGCCTCAGCCTGAACCACAGCCGGAAGTATATTCCGAGCCGCAACCGGAGCCTCAGCCTGAACCGCAGCCGGAAGTATATTCCGAGCCGCAACCGGAGCCTCAGCCTGAACCGCAGCCGGAAGTATATTCTGAGCCGCAATCGGAGCCTCAGCCTGAATCGCAGCCGGAAGTATATTCTGAGCCGCAATCGGAGCCTCAGCCTGAATCGCAGCCGGAAGTATATTCTGAGCCGCAACCGGAGCCTCAGCTTGAACCGCAGCCGGAAGTGTACTCCGAACCGCAACCTGAACCACAGCCGGAAAATGTTCAGTAACATATTGGTGTTTAATAATATTTCATAATTTTTTGCCCAAGATGAAAATTTTTGTTGCATTTAAAAATTTTTGTAGTAAAAGGTATGGAAGTTACGGAGTGTAGCTCAGTCTGGTAGAGCGCTACGTTCGGGACGTAGAAGTCGCTGGTTCGAATCCCGTCACTCCGACCAAATACAAAGCCTGCCCTTGCGGCAGGCTTTTGTGTTTGGTATTGGAGTAGGGATTTGAACCAGCGGAAAGCTGGTTCGACTACAAGTGAAAGGCAGACTTTAGGATGCCGGTCGGCATAGCCGGGTTCATCGTCAAAGTTGGGGGCAAGAGTAGTTGTCCTTTCTTTGATGTAGAACCGGTAACATCTACTTTCTGACTTCAGTACCGTTAGGTAAGTCTTTTACATCAAAAACGATGTGAGTTGTAGGGGCTTGTTTGTCTTTGGTTGAAGGAGACATTTCCACAATATGCTGGGCATCTTGTTCTCGTTTGTCTTGAATTCCCCGACTGTGCATTTGTGCGCGGATACCGGTCAGTTGTTCTTCTATTTCTTCACCGTACTGCATTCTCGAAGTAACCGAAGAAATTTTATCAAGTATTCTATCGTCAACATTTGAAAATTGCTTATCGTCAATTTTTCCCATAATTTGAATTGCTAAGTTGTGTTCTATTTTAGGGTATTGACTTAACAAATTTGCTACAATCAGCATTTCCTTTTTGCTCGGATAGTATGACTTATTCGGGTCACGCTCAATTCCCAGTTCTTTGCTTGGGATATTAAGCAGTGTAAGTATTTGTTTATTCAAACGCATTTTGTTATCGAATTTTTTCTTCTTTGCCTGCATTCTGACTTCAAACGGTGTGCGATGTTCTTCAGCTTTATCCCATAATCCGGTAGCTTTTTCCAAATCAAAAATTTTGAACATACCGTTTTCAATCATCTTCATATTTTCCGGCGATTTATTGCTTTCAGCAGCACTTTTCTCCAACATTGATTTTAGATTTTCAAACAAAATCTCATAAGCTTTGTCACGGACGGAGCTATCTTTGATTTGTGTTATGGTTTTAATGTTTTTAAGCAAATTATGCGCCGTTTTTTCCGGATCTGTTGCCAGTTCATTCTTCAGGCTTTTTTCAAATGCGGAAACAATATCTTTTTGCGGATTATCCACCAAACGAGCCAAATATTTATCGGGAGTTCCGCTGCCTTTTAAGATTTCTATTTTGTTGAAAATATTGTTTGCCATTTCAGAAGAATGCTTGACTGTTTCCGGATTTCTGACTCTGCGAACAGCGTGGGTGTAAACTTTGTAGAAAGCCTTATATACTTCGCTGTATTGGCGCGGATTTTTGTCATAGGTTTCCAAAATTTCATCTACCGTTCGGATAACGCTGTCGGCATTACGAAAATTCATATTCATCGTTGAGATAAGAATATTAGCGAGCTGAGGTGCCCATTGTTTACGATTCGCCGATGTTGTTTCATTGAAGCCCAGAGCGATTTTATCGCGGCAATCATTAAACAATTCCGATATTTCATCGGATACCGCATATCCGTCACGCTTGTTTTTAACCTCGGATATTACTTGAGTTAAATCTTTGATTCCGTCTTCCAAAGCTACGTCAAAATCAGTCGTACGGGAATTAAAATCATCATAAACCTGTTCAATTTCAGCGTTATTAAAATCTCTGTTCATAGCGCATCTCCTATAATGTTATATTCGAATTGTAGCACAAAAAAGATTTTTGTCAACTTTTAAATAATAATCCGTCCGACCGAGAAGTCAGACGGATTATCATTTCAATAATTTATTTTTAATTACGCGCTTTTTTGCCAACCGCGTAAAATGTAATCGCTGAGTTTTTCGCTGAAGAATGAGCTGTCGGAAATGGCTTCTCCTTCGGCAATTCTAGCTTGATCCAAAAGCAGACGCGACACTTCTTCCACTGTTTGTTTTTGGTTTTCATCAAACATAGAATCCGCCAATTTTATGATTAACGGGTGATACGGATTAACTTCCAATATGCGCGAACTGGCAAAAGCGGTCTGCTGCTGATGATTACGCATCAATCTTTCAAGGTGAATACTCATTTGTCCGTTTTCTACCGTTAAACTGACAGGAGAATTTGTCAGCTTTTCGGTAGGTACAACTTTTCCCACTTCATCTTTAAACAACTCGGACATAAAGTCAGTTAATCTCTTCAAGCTGCCTTCATCGGCTTTCGGAGTATTACGCTCCATCTTTAAATCCATATCAGCCTGTGAAATGTGTTTAATCGGATATCCTTTATAGTTGGTGAGCGTTTGCACCCAAAATTCATCAATCGGGTCGACGAGGAGCAAAACTTCAACATTATTGGCATTAAAGGCTTCCAATTGCGGATTGTTGCGAAGCGTAGGCACATCATCGCCGGTAATGTAATATATATTGGTTTGACCTTCATTAACACGGGAAATATATTCATCTAACGATGTCAGACGCTCTTTATCGTGTGTGGAGTAAAAACGCGATAATGAGGCGATTTCTTCGCGATTAACGACATCTTCGTATATGCCTTCCTTGAAAGCGATACCGAATATTTTCCAAAACTTCATATAATCCTCGTAATCTTCGGAGCGTTTTTTAAGTTCCTTCAAAATCCGTCCGACCGTGCCGTTTTTGATTTTAGCAATTAAGGCGTTTTGTTGCAACATTTCACGCGAAATGTTAAGCGGTAAATCGGCGCTGTCGATAATACCTTTAACAAACCGCAAGTAAGCAGGCATTAAATCTTCCACTTTATCTGAAATAAATACTCGGTTGACATAAAGTTTCAAGCTTTGCTGTCTGTCCGGCTGAAATAAATCGTAAGGAGCTTCGGACGGGATATATAAAAGTCCGGTATATTCAATACTCCCTTCTGCTTTAAAGTGCAATCTCATCCACGGTGTATCAAAATTGCGCGAAATATGATGATAAAATTCATTGTATTGGTCATCGGTTATATCAGCTTTGTTTTTAGTCCATAAAGCCGAACCCGTATTTACGGTTTCTTCGCCGGCTTTACCTAAATCAAGCACAATGGGATAGTTGATGTGGTCTGAGTATGTGCGGATAATATGGCGTAAATATATGGTATCGGTAAAATCTTTGGCATCTTCTTTCAGGTATAATTTTATATCCGTTCCGATTTTTTCACGGTTTGTCTCGCTGATTTCAAAACCGTCAACCCCGTTAGATTTCCACAAGTAGGCTTGTTCTTCTCCGGCACGTCGAGTAGTTACTTCCACTTTTTCGGCAACCATAAATGCCGAGTAAAATCCCACGCCGAATTTACCTATTAAGTCAACTACCGAACCGTTGTCTTTAGCGTTGCGTACAAAATCTGCGGTACCTGATTTGGCAATGGTTCCCAAATGATTAACCAAATCGTCTTTGTTCATACCGATACCGTTATCACTGATAATCAGCGTATTTTCTTCGGAATTCGGAGTAATGACGATTTTAAAATCGCCGTTATTTTTGGATATTCCCGGATTGGTGAGCGAATAATAACGTAATTTATCGCAGGCATCACTGGCATTGGAAATCAACTCACGCAAGAAAATATACTTTTCCGAATAAAGCGAATTTACTACAATATCAAGCAGTTTGCTGACTTCGGTTTTAAATTTTTGTTTACTCATAACAAATTCTCCCATAATTGAACTAATACATATATGGGGTTATTTTTTTCGCTTCGCAAGAGCTGGAAATAATATTTTTTGCCTATTTGCCAATCGGACACATTTTCTTTTTGTCTTCGCGTTTTTTCAAGATTTCCAAGTCTCGCTCGGTGGCAATTTTATTCAGTATGGTTTTCACCACGCAATCTATCTCTTTGCCTTCGCGATAGTCAGCGGCAAGCGCAAAATTAACGCGGTTATCTTTCAGTAATTTTATAGCCTTTTCTTTTTGTTTACTGCGCGGTTTGTATACGGCGATTGCCACTCCTCCGTGGTCTTTCACCATTTTCATAGACGGAATGTCCGTCATACCGTCACCGAAATAAAGAATACGGGTAAACGGAATGCGTCTTTTATCATCGGGAGTGTATTCGTTGACGGCTTTATCATCAAATTTTCCCAATCCTTTGTTTATTTTGGAAAGATATTGCACTTTGCCGGAGTAGTTAACCACGCGGGCCGGCCATACCGGAAGTCCGTCGGTACCGTAAGCGAATGCGCAGCCGTAAACATCTTTGAAGAACTTACGAATGCTGCAGCCGGCAATAATTTCCTCATATCCAGAAGAGATAATATAATGTTCTATATCCAAATCTAAATAACGTGCATATTTGTTTATGCGTTCAAACCACTCTTCAACGCCCTTGAAAAATACGATCACTTCACCGCAGCAAGCCAAATTTTCTTTGGTTAATTTAAATCCTTTTTCCTCGGCGGTTTTTTTGAAGTAAAACATACTTCCCATAATTTGTTCAACTCCGTTTTTTGCCGCCCAAGTATTGGCTTGTTTCCAAAATTCCGTTGGTTTCATCCCTAATTCCGGAATTAAAAAATAATCTTGCATATATGTTGTGCTGAGTGTTTCATCAAAATCATAAACTAAAGCAACTTTTGTCTTTTTCATATTATTACCTCTTGCATTTTATAATCAAATAATATACAACAAACTAATTAAAATTTGGTCAATAATATGAAAAAAAAGGATAATATTATGGTTGCGACATCTATGGAGCAGTTGGTTTCTTTGTGTAAACGCCGAGGGTTTATTTTTCAGAATGCCGATATTTACGGAGGAATGCAAGGGGTTTACGATTACGGACCTTTGGGAGTGGAGCTTAAGAACAATCTGAAGGCGGCTTGGTGGCGTTCAATGGTTTATGAGCGTGATGATGTGGAAGGGTTGGATTCTGCTATTCTTACCAATCGCAAAGTTTTGAAATATTCCGGTCACGAAGATACTTTTTCCGATCCGATGGTTGATTGCAAAAAGTGTAAAGGGCGTTTCAGAGCAGACCAAATCGGCGGCAAATGTCCGAATTGCGGTTCTACCGATTTAACCGAACCTCGACCGTTTAATTTGATGTTTAAAACACAGGTGGGACCTGTGGAAAGCGATGAAAATACAGCTTATCTGCGTCCGGAAACCGCTCAGGCAATATTTACGCAATTTAAAAACGTAATCGATTCCACATCGCGTAAATTACCGTTTGGTATTGCTCAAATAGGAAAGAGTTTCCGCAACGAGATAACGCCGCGCAATTTTATTTTCCGCGTGCGGGAGTTTGAACAGGCTGAACTGGAGTATTTCGTTTATCCGGGGACTGATACTGATTGGCACGAAAAGTGGAAAGATACCCGTGTGCAATGGTGGATGGAACAGGGATTGAGCAAAGAGCGAATTAATATATATAAAACGCCGGATAATGACTTGGCGCATTATGCTAAAGCTTGCTATGATATTGAATATCAATTTCCGCACGGTATGGAAGAATTGGAGGGAATAGCCAATCGCCGTGACTATGATTTGGGAAACCATACCAAAAATCAGGAAGAATTTAATTTGGAAGCTCATTGCCACGAAAATAAGGAATCTACAACTAAACTGTGTATTCAAGATGAAAACGGTAAATGGATTATTCCTTTTGTGGTAGAACCGTCAATGGGTATTGACAGAGGTGTTCTGGCAGTAATGACAGAAGCTTATACCGAAGAAGATTTGGGAGAGGGAAACAGTCGTATTGTTTTGAAGCTCAAAAAACATTTGGCGCCGATTAAAGTTGCTATTATTCCGTTAAAGAAAAATAATGAGCAAATAATGAATAAGTGTCACGAGTTAAAGCAAAAACTTATGAAACTCGGCATAGGCAGAGTAGCACTTGAAAATACCGGTAATATAGGTAAGGCATATCGTCGTCACGATGAAGTGGGAACACCGCTTTGTTTGACGGTTGATTTTGAAACCATAGAGCAACGACCGGAAAGCGTAACGATTCGTGATCGCGATACAATGGAGCAAATCAGAGTTAATACTGCTGATTTATCCGAATATTTGCGGAATTACTTTTTATAATAGCAGTTTGGAAAAAAAAAAGCTCCGAGCGTTGCTTCGGAGCTTTTTTGTTTAAAAATTGCATTAATTAAAACGGAATTGGGTATTGCAATAAACGGCATAATCACGCGGAGCGTAAATTCCTAAAGTCAGAACTGATAACAAACCGTTTATAAATGTTTCTTTAGTTTCTACACGGCTTACTCCCTCCGGTCCGCAGGCTTCGCCCGGATGCATTGTTTGAACTTGTCTGAAGCCCCAAAGCAAAAAATGATTGGTACCTTCATAGGACGGTTGTTCCATAGCGGTAGGATTTGGATTGATTTCAAAGTTCTGAGTGGAACAGGACGATAAAACGGCAATTATAAAAGCACAGAAAAGCAATGTGAGATGTTTTTTCATACTTAAATCCTTTCAATCTGTTTATTATAGCAATAATAGTAATATCTGCCGCTTTGCCTGCAAGTTATATTTTGCTTTTTGCACACAAAATTTACTTAATTTTAGCAAAGTATCTGTAAACTGGCGAAAATATAGGAGATATGTATGCGTAATAATGAATACGGTTGGACTTTAACCGAAATGATTTGCACGTTGGTGGTAATGGCAATTATTACAATCGGCGGATTTTGGGGATATCGCGATGTTATGTACAGGTATAAAACGGTTAAAATGGCTGATTTGGTTACTTCCGTGGCATCAAGTATTCAAACAAAATATATGGGATACTCCGATTATTTGGGAATAAGCACCGATAAAGTCAAAGATATGGGGATTATTCCGACTGATTTGAAATATAACAAAGCGCAGGCATTACATCATTATATGGACGGAAGATTGGAAATTTTTTCCGTTGATAATGTTAAACAAAATATTGAAGCAGAATATTTTGCCATCAGATTGGAAAATTTAACATCGGATATGTGCTTTGAACTCGGTTCCATAAAGTGGGATAATAATATGAGCTCGGGATTATTGGCGATGGAAGTGGTGGCTAAACCAAAAAATGAAACAGATAAAGAAATGGATAATGTGGGAGAATATTGCACAGGTATTGATGCCGATTTGTTTGCAGCCCCCGACAGAGGGTATGCGATAGCTTGCAAAAACGGTGCCAGACAAAGTTTTCCCATTATGCCGCGGTATGCGTGGAAAGCTTGTAATTGCACCCATAACACTTGTATGATAACGTGGGTATATAAATAATAAACAAAAATATTGACAGTTGTACAAAAAAATCATATAAAATAAGCGACAATTTGAATTATTAACTAATCCATATACATATGAGTATTTTTAAAATTATCGTAAATCTGTATAAAGCTCGATTCGGGACTTTTACAGATAAGGAGTTTTGCTCTTTGTGTGAGCTGTACTCTAACGTGAACGGACTTTTCGGCAGTAAGCAAAAAAGGGGAGTCGGCATAGTGCTGTCGGTTTTCTTTGCGCATCAAACACCGACACTCGGACAGCTTAATGCTGTATACGAAGGAGGAGATAATCTGAAATGGCTGTATTTGAGGAATATTTCCCCAAAACGCCCGCTGACCTCGGAGGAAGAGCAGTATATGGCAACGATGATGGAGTTCGGTCCGGTTTTCCGTTTTCCGCGGAAAATCAGCGACAGAGCCGTAAATCTTATGTTCGAGTCGGGGAATGTGAGGCGCATTGCGGTATATGTGAAGGATTTTGCCTTGCCCGAAGCATTTGAACTTGAGCTTATAAAGCGCTACGAAATGCAGAAGCCTTATGCTCGTTCAAGCCGTGCTTTACGTCCGGACTATGCGTATGCTCTCAGCCAGTATCTTTCTATGTGCAGACAACCGAAATGTCAAACCGAAAAAGTGCAGGAAAAACTTTTGGAAGTCGCAGACGAGGATATGTTGGAAGGGCTGTGCGCAAGCCAGAATATGAGCAAAAACTTGTTGCACAACAGCACAATTTCCGCGCTGATTGCCAAAAGGTATTCTAAAGCATTGAGAGCTATGCTGATGCACAGCTTTGTCCCGACGTCCGAGCTGCAACGCTATCTGTACTCTTCTTTCCCTGAATTGAAGTGGGAACTTGAAATCTCCAAGGTGCGTCACGCTTTGCGCAAACTCGAGAAGAGATACGGGGAATTTTGGGGCGTTGAAGCACCGAACTATGATGAATACAAGATTATCGACGAAAGCATAATCGCCGAAAATCAATTGGATTTTGTTGAGGGTAAAGTGCAATCACGCATTAATGCTGATATAGCTACTCCGTATTTCTGTGCGTGGGCAACAGATGAATATCCGTATTTGGGGGAAAATGCATATCGTTGCATCCGCCGATTTGCCGAAAAATATCTTGCCGCTTCAAAGTACAGAACGGAATGTTGAGTGATAAAAAGGAGTTTGACTTAAGTGTCAGACTCTTTTTTTTATAAAAAAGGATAAAAATACTGTTAAAACAAATTTAAAACGGAACAGAGATTCCAAAAATAAAAACGGAACAGTAGAATATCTCAAACGAGAGGTATTCTATGGAAAAGAACGAGTTAAAGAAGTACAAAAATATCATAAAACAAGGTTTAAGTATCAG
>JAFUSH010000079.1 GCA_017471705.1 Alphaproteobacteria bacterium
CTTTGACAAGGTGGTTTTTATTTTTCTTTTTATCCGTTTCTCTTTTTCCTTTTCTCGTAAGTGCGCACTTATACACACACTGAAGTGTGTCAGTGCGTTTCACTCGTTTTAGACGAGTGCGAAATTACGGACGGGCGTAGCCCGTTCCTTAAATTTCGTCCTGCGGAGCTTCTGCCACCCTCGGAGAGCGAAATTCAAAGGACGCACTTTGTGTGTCCGTAATTTCGCCTTCGGTTGAATGCATCTTTTTGTGTCTACTTGGTTGAAACTTGGTTGAATCGAAA
The DNA here is from genome assembly GCA_017471705.1 of Alphaproteobacteria bacterium. Lineage (GTDB taxonomy): Bacteria > Pseudomonadota > Alphaproteobacteria > RF32 > CAG-239 > RUG410. The sequence continues at coordinate 285 of JAFUSH010000079.1, forward strand.
ATTGAATTACTGACACCTTGCAAGCTCCCTATTTGGATAGCCTAACGGCTACCCAAATAGAGCTTGCAAAGGGCTTTGCCCCTTGACCCCACAAGGGGGCTACACCCCCTTTGAACCCCTGTGCAACTGCCCGAGCAGATGAACCCTAACGGGTTCGATCTGCTGCGGTCAGTCTGAAAAGTAACGGCTACAACTCACCCTTTTCCCTTCGCTGAAAAATACAAGAGCGTGACACGCTCTTGTCATTCACAGTTAAGGAAAAAGTGGATTGGTATATAGAAGAGAGTTTCGTTAGAATAAAAGTGTTACAAACCCAGTAAAATCAAGGGTTTCAGCGTTTTTAGTCACTTTAATATATTGAACCAAACACTTTACATTTGTTTAGTGTTTGCTTTACTAAAAATAAAGTATTGACTTTAATACAAATAAAGTTTATGATGTAGTATGTAAATCAAACAATTTACTCAAAATAAAGTGAGGTAAAAACTATGGCAGACAAGCATTTAGAGTATATGCAAGACACCCAAACACTCGTTGGCTCTCGTAAACGTCAGCTGATGGATATGGAAACAGGCGAGGAAATCCTTGTTGACCAGATTACAAAGCGTGTTTATGGGACTAAAAACTTTTGGAAATGCTATCTTATGGACTTTTTGACAGTTCTCGGCATTATAGATAGCAAGCAACTTGATATATTTATATACATCGTCGAGAACACAAACCAATCGACTAATATATTTTTAGGCACTTACAAAAAGATTGCTGCTGATGTTGGATGCAGCTCTGCCACAATTGCCAAGATTATGAAAAAGCTCCAAGATAACAAATTTATCAAAAAAATGCAGAACGGAGCTTGGATTGTGAACCCTAACATCTTGATGAAAGGCAATGACACAAAGCGTCAGATACTGCTATCGTACTACGAGAGCGAGGATCCGATCAGCGAGATAACTATGTCCAGGACAAAGCGAACACCCATAGAAAACACGCAGATACCAGGTCAAATGTCTTTGGAGGATAAAAAAAATGCTGTCTGAAAAACTTGAAATGATATATTGGTCTGATAAAGGTGGCACGGAATTACCACTTGAAGAATGGCAATATCAAGCCATTGTCCAGCTTCTCGGCTTATCCGTCGTTGAAGCTGATGAAGGCTTGAAATTCTCCTGTTTCACAAAAGAATCCGTAGCAAAACGATTAAAGAAAATGGGTGTGCTTGTCACTCCGGAACAATATCACTGGCTGAAAGGAGATACAGACAATGAATAAAACCGTCCAAATACCCCTAGAAACGTTCTTTGACCTCGTTAGGGTGCATTTACTCGACCAAGACGATACAGACACCTTAAAACGCATTTCTGAAGCCTTAGAGGGCAAATTAGACGCTATGGCAAGGCGAGAATACTACTCGACCTATAAAGACACCTCTCTGACCCCTCAGGAGCGTCAGGAGGCAAGGAAAAAATATCTTGATAGCGTCGGGATGTCTGAATCGTTCCGCTGGTCCTCGCTTGACCCACCTTTTTGAGCCTTTGCTACTTTGCCGAAAGTAGCCCAATTAGACTTTTGGCAGAGCCAAAAATCATTGGGTGCTCCGCAGGACGAAAACTATAATTGCTCCGTAGGGGCAATTATGGCTTTGAGCCACCTTTGACAAGGTGGTTTTTATTTTTCTTTTTATCCGTTTCTCTTTTTCCTTTTCTCGTAAGTGCGCACTTATACACACACTGAAGTGTGTCAGTGCGTTTCACTCGTTTTAGACGAGTGCGAAATTACGGACGGGCGTAGC
>JAFUSH010000044.1 GCA_017471705.1 Alphaproteobacteria bacterium
CTGATACTTAAACCTTGTTTTATGATATTTTTGTACTTCTTTAACTCGTTCTTTTCCATAGAATACCTCTCGTTTGAGATATTCTACTGTTCCGTTTTTATTTTTGGAATCTCTGTTCCGTTTTAAATTTGTTTTAACAGGTATTTTTTGTAAATTACGGATAATCGGCAAGGAGTTCTTAAAATGAAAAATAATGATTTGATTTTGTTTGAAAATCCGCATTTTATAGTTGATATGATGTATGCGCGCAGAAATAATATGGTAGGGCGTGCCGTTTACGTGGAAATCGGTTTTGGCAATAAGGCATACGTTCATAAAAAAGTTGCAGAAAAGTTACTGTCAATAGTTCCTGTTTTGGAGGAAAAAAATTATAAAATGCGTATTTGCGACGCCTATCGTCCTCCTTTGGCGCATTCCAAACTTTTGGAAATTATTCCGCGAGCCGGTTTCTTTGCTGCCAATCCGGAGCGTTCAAATCATTGTCACGGAACGGCTGTCGATGTGTGCTTAACCGATATTGACGGCAATAATCTTGATTATCCGACGCAAATTGATGCATACGAAGAAAAGTACAGCAGGCAGGTGGCTGCCGGAAATTTTGATGAGTTCTTTAATCATCTGAAAAAAGCTCGGCACGATTATACCGAAGCAAGCGATTTACAAATCAAAAATCGTGAATTTTTGAAAAATTTAATGGAAACTCACGGTTTTTCTTCCATCGAACACGAATGGTGGCACTATAACATTGCCGATTTTGCCTTATATCCTTTGGCAGAATGGAAAAACGGTGAGTTTTTTTAATATTTTTTTAGCTTTCTTCGGCTACAATCAAAACAGGTATGTTTTTGAGAAAGGAATTGCTATGTCTTCACAAACAATATTAATTGCAGCAGCTGTGGTTATATCCGTATTCTATATGTTGTATGCACGGTTGATTAAAACGCGCAATAAAGTTCAAGAATCAATGTCGGATGTTGATGTGCAGTTGAAAAAACGATATGACCTCATTCCGAATATGTTGCATATGGCTGCTAAATTTATGGAACACGAAAAAACATTAATGACCGAATTGGCAGAATTAAGAAGCAGAGCTATGCAGAATACGTTTGCGGCTTCTCCGAAAGAAAAAATGGAATTGGAAAGTTTGCTTAACCAAAAATTACAAGAATTTAAAATTTCTTTGGAGAATTATCCGGATTTGAAGTCTAATCAGACAATGATGACCGCTATGCAAAGTATGAATGAGGTTGAAGAACATATTGCCGCCGCTCGTCGTTTTTACAACTCAAATGTCAACGAACTTAAAAATCAAATTGAGATTTTTCCGAGCAGTATTGTGGCAAGAATGCTGAATATCACTTATGATAACCTACCGTTCTTTGAAGCGGCTGAAGCTGAACGGCAGGCTATTAACAGCAAAGATTATTTTAAATAGGGTTATTTATGATAGAATTTGTTGAAAAACCTGAAGAAGAAATTGATCCGTTTGAAGAATATTATACCAATAATATAATTCCTTTGGTTGATGAAGAAAATAAGATAAAAGCTCGTTATCACAGCAAGTTTTGGGGATATTTATTCTCGGTTCTTTTTATAATGAGTGCAAATGTACTGGTGGTTTTGTTTATTTCTTTAATGCACAAAACTCCGATAAGTTGGTCGCAGCTGTTTTTGATAAATGCGATAGCATTGGCGCTTGTGTATTGGCCCGTTTACAGCTACAAAAAATTACCCAAGAATGATATTTTTGACGTGTTTCTGCGCTTTTACGGCAATTGGCAGCATTTGAAAAACAGTGAGGTCAAATTGGTGCATTCTCCGATTATTCCGGAACACGACGCTGTAGGAGCTACTCATAATGTGGTGGGAAAATTTGAAAATATTACGATAGAAATGCGCGATACGTATTATAAGAAAAAAAATAAAATCGTTTCGCAAGGCGTGATATTATATGCTACTTTCAATAAGAAGTTTAACGGTTCTCTTTTGATGTTTGAAAAAAACGGTTTTTATCGTAAAAATAAATTTCCGGACTATGAATTATATAACGGTAAAACGGATATACCGTCTGCTAATTATTTCAACATATTTACCTCAAACGATGAAATCGGAGAAAATCTTTTGCATAATTTGTTTTTCGAGAATTTGCTGGACTTAAAAGATGTTTTTAAGGCTCATCGTTTATATCTGCAGTCCGAAGATAATTATATGAGGATATATTTGGAAGGAAGCAGTATGTATATTGATAATTATAAATTTTGGAGCCGGAAAATAGACAAGAACCGCTTTTTACAAATGCATAAAGAATTTGAAAAAATGGCATTGTTTTTTCAAACCGTAGAATCTTTGATGGATGAAAAATGAACGAGTTGAAATACGACGAAGAATATTTGGAATTGAAAAGCAGTTTCGACGCTTATTACAACGAGAGATTGTTACCGATTTTAGTAAAAAGTGAGGCTAAAAGACACTTATATTTACTGATGTTTATGGCTTTGGTGGGGATGGGAATTTTATTCTATCCGGCTATTTTGGTAAAGTTGTGGCAATCGGATTTAAATGAGAATAACAGTGCTATCGGAATAATTCTCGGATTATCGTGCTTGGTTATTATGTTATTGTGCGGTCCTATTTATACGTACAAAAAAAAGGTTAAACCTCAGATTATGCCGGATTTTGCAAATTTTTTCGGAACGTTTGCTTATCAATATGAAGGAAAAATAGATGATTTGATATTGCGACAATCGGATTTATTCGGGGAATATAATCAAAGTATCGGTGATGATTGTTTTTCCGGAGTTTATGACGGGGTGCATATAAGTATTGCCGAAGAAAAACTAAAATTCGTAAAAAAAGATTTTCGCAACATTGATATGAAAAAAAATGTTTTCGAGGGAGTGTGCATATTATTTGAAATGAATAAAAATTTCAAAGGACGGACGGTGGTTCTAAAGGACAGAAAGTTGCTTAATGCGTTCAATAAAGTCAAAGGATTGCAAAACGTGAAACTTGAAGATATTCGTTTTGAAAAATATTTTGAAGTTTATTCCGACGACCAAATAGAAGCCCGTTATCTGCTGACAGCCGGATTTATGGAAAGAATGCTGAAACTGCGTGATTTGTACAACGGTAAGTCCATACAATTTTGCTTTAATCGCAATACATTGTTATTGGCAATTCCGACCAAGCAAAATATGTTTGAGGCTAATTCTTTTTTCCGTCCCAATGCCAATAAAAAGAAAGTTGATTTGGTTTTTGATCAGTTTTATACAATATTTTCAATCGTTAAGTTACTTAAACTCAATCAGAAAATCGGAATGTAGAGCTTGCTTGTGTATATTATTTTTTTCACGGTTGCAAAAAATGAGTAATTTTTATACATTTTCTAAAAACGCAGGAGAAATTTATTGTTTTCCAAATTTGAACGTATGACAGCTTGGCGTTATTTACGCGCCAAACGCAAAGAGGGATTTATCTCGGTTATTACCGGTTTTGCCTTTACCGGTATTGCTTTGGGCGTGGCAACGTTAATTATCGTTATGTCGGTTATGAACGGTTTTAAGGCTGAACTGTTAAATCGTATTTTGGGAATTAACGGACATATTTCAATCGTTTCTTCGGCAGGTTTCCCTTTTAATAATTATAAGAAAGCGGTGGAAGATTTACAGAGTATCAACGGAATAGAAATGGCAATTCCGCTGATAGAAAAGCAACTTTTAGTATCATCTTCGCGCGGTGCCGAAGGGGCGATGGTGCGCGGAATTAACAGCGAAGACATATTAAGAAAAAAGGTTATGCGCGACGGTTTTGCTCGTGTAGATGCGGCAGAATTTGAAGGCGATGTTGTCGTGTTAGGGTATAAGTTGGCTCATAAGCTCGGAGTTCATATTAATGATGAAGTTACTTTGATTTCTCCAAACGGAAAAATTACCGCATTCGGTTCGGTACCGAGAATCAAATCGTACAGGGTTATCGGTACATTTAATATGGGAATGTTTGAATATGATGCCAATTACGTTTTTATGCCGCTTGAAACAGCGCAAAAATATTTCGGTTTAAAGGACGCCGTTTCGGTAATAGATGTGAGTTTGAAAGACGAAAATAAATTACCGCAGATGCGTGCAATGCTGCAAAAAAGCGTGAGCTTGGATGCATACGTTTATGATTGGAAACAGACTAATTCGGCCTTTTTTAATGCCATCGATGTAGAGCGTAACGTTATGTTCCTGATTTTAACGCTGATTATTTTGGTCGCCGCATTTAATATTATAACCGGACTGATTATGTTGGTAAAAGATAAAAGCCGCGATGTTGCTGTTTTACGTACTATGGGGGCTACCCGCGGTATGATTATGCGCATATTTGTTATGGATGGGGCTTTCATAGGTGTAGTAGGTACGGCAATAGGTGTATTTTTAGGACTGCTGTTCTGTCGTAATATTGAAAGTATTCGGCAATTATTGCAGAGTTTGTCAGGCCGCGAGTTATTTTCATCCGAAATATATTTTCTGTCGCAATTACCGGCAAAAGTTAATAACACCGAAGTATTACTGGTAGTGGTGATAACATTGGTATTATCATTTTTAGCTACCATATATCCGGCGTATCGCGCTTCAAAATATAATCCTGCGGAGGCGCTGCGTTATGAATAGAAGAAGTTCGACATTGATGTTAAAAAACGTTGCTAAAACTTTTGTACAAGGTAATGAACAGTTACACGTTTTGAAAGGCGTCAATCTTGAAATTAAGCCAAAGGAAATTGTAGCTCTTATAGGTCCTTCGGGGTCAGGTAAGTCGACATTATTGCAAATAGCCGGATTACTTGACGATCCGAGTTGCGGTGAAGTATATTTGAACGGAACACTTTGCTCCGGTGCCGGCGATAAATTAAAAACTGAGCTGCGCCGTGATTTTGTGGGATTTGTTTATCAATATCATAATTTATTACCGGATTTTGACGCCATCGAAAATGTAATTTTACCGCAACTTATAGCCGGTATCAAATATAAAGAAGCGGCAGATAAAGCAAAATGGCTGTTACATCGTTTGGGTTTGGATGAACGGGAAAAACACCGTCCTGCCGAACTTTCGGGAGGAGAGCAACAAAGAGTTGCGATTGCCAGAGCTTTGGCTAATACTCCGAAATTGTTGTTGGCTGATGAACCTACCGGTAATTTGGATCCGAATACCTCGGAGAATGTGTTTTCCATTTTGATGGAAGTGGTGCGGGAAACCGGACTCTCGGCTTTGATAGCAACACATAATATAGATTTGGCACACCGTATGGACAGGGAAGTGCAATTAAAGGACGGAAAATTGATAGATGCCAGAGCGTCTAAATTTATTTCCAGCGGGGAAAATTTTTATTGATTTTAAGGCTGATTATAACTTTTTTTTAATAAAAATGTGTTGCTATGTAGGCAGTAAAAAATAAGGATAAAAAAGAGACGGTAATGGGAATCTGGTCATACATTGTAAATAAAAGCAAAAGTTCGGCGGTCATTGTGGGGTTGATGTTGCTGTGTGCTTATTTTTCTTATTTTGCCATACGTGGTGACAGAGGATTATTTAAATACCTCTATTTGCAGGAAAAAGTTGCAGAAGCTGAAAAACTTAACAGCAGTTATGATCGTAAGAAAGATGAATTGGAACAAAAAGTTAAGTTACTGTCATCTAACAGCTTGGATTTGGATTTGCTTGATGAAAGAGCCAGAGCAGTTCTTAATGTTATAGGTGATAATGAGTTTATCATTATTGAAGATGAAGACGAAACAGACGAAGATTTAAACTAAAATTTTTCTTTAAATTTTAATAGTATAAAGAAGATATTTTCGATATGATAAAATTATATCGGAAGCTAATATTTTTTTCATACTTTACTGATACTATATTGTACGAAAAAAAGGAAACAAATGAAACAATTTTGGGTGATAACTCTGATTTTATGGTGCTGTATGTTTACGGCCGTGTCCTGTTTTGCCCAAAATAATACGCAGAGCACCGCTAATACAACAGTAGAATTATTTCATAACGGAAAAGACGAAGTATTGGCAAAATTTACTCTCAAACCTGATTGGCATATTTATTGGAGTAATCCGGGGGAAATAGGCTTACCGACTGTAGTCGAAGCACAAAATTCAGATATTGATATAATTAATCAATCAGTACCGCAAATTCGTAATATTTATGAAGTGATGAGCGAGTATGTGTACGAAAACACAGCATATTTCGAATTAAAACTCGATAATTTGCAACAGGCGGAAATTTCTTTTGATTTTGTCGAATGCAACGATATTTGCAAGCCTGAAAAGCTTATTTTCAATATGGCTGAACTGCCGGCTTCGGACGATAAGTTATGGCGGGAAATAAAAAATATTGCCACAGCGACATTTCCGCAGAAAATTGAGTTAATAGGTTCATCAAAACAAAATGAAATTCAGTTGGATACTGCGGCTGATGATGTTAAATTTATTCCGACTTCACAAGATGTAATAAATAATGAAACGGTAGAAATCAGCCAAAATAAAAAAAATGTTAAAGTTAAATGGGAACCTTTGGAAGAAAAACAATTAAAACAGGCTTTGATTGTTGCCGATGGTCGAGCCTATTTAGCGGATATAAAGTACAGACAAGACTATTTTGCGTTGATTTATATGGTTTTGCTGGCGTTTATCGGCGGAATGATATTAAATGCAATGCCTTGTGTATTTCCGATTTTAAGTTTGAAAATATTTACTTTGTTAAAACAAAGGAGAAGAAGTAAAATACGTGCAAAAATTAATGCCTTATTATATACTTTGGGGGTGTTGGCTTCTTTCCTGCTTTTAACTTCTTGCCTGATAGGGTTAAAAAACAGCGGAGAAGCAGTAGGATGGGGGTTCCAATTGCAATCAAACTGGTTCGTAGGGACAATGGCCGTATTATTTCTTCTTTTATTTTTATATATGACGGAATGGCTGAGATTTCCTGATTTTGCCAATCGATTTATCCATAAAGCAGCCGCACTTAATGATTTTACTACCGGATTTTTCGCCGTATTGATAGCCAGTCCTTGTACGGGACCGTTTATGGGGGCTGCGATAGGATATGCTTTTATGCGCTCAAGCATTGAAGTGTTTTTCGTATTTACATCGTTGGCTCTGGGATATGCTTTGCCGTACGCATTAATTGAAATGTATCCGCAAGCTTTAAGCCGTATTTTACCTAAACCGGGGAAATGGATGCGTAATGTTAAGATTGTCTTATCAATTCCGGTTTTGTTGACGTCCGTATGGTTGGGAAGTGTTTGGTATTCGCAATTTACTGATTCATATGCGGTTGATGAAGAAAATGTCGGCGGATTGAAATGGCTTCCTTTTGAAGCGGAAACTATCGCAGAATTAAATGAAAACAGAGAAAATATCTTTATAGATTTTACGGCTGATTGGTGCTTAACCTGTAAGTTTAATGAAAAAATTTTAATAAATACGGCACGTTTCAAAAATTTTGTAAAACAAAATAACGTACATTTGTTTGTAGCTGATCTGACCGAAAATAATGAACTGTATCATCAAGCACTGTCGGAGTACGGACGTGACGGTATTCCTGTTTATATATATTACCGCGGCGGAAAATATAAGATACTTCCGCTATTCTTCAGAATAAGCGATATGGAGGAGTAAATAAAAGAAGGGGATTTGTTCCCCTTCGAAGTTTTGTTAATCAGGAATATATTGGCAATTCCGTATAATATAATCCATTTCTTCCCAAGAGTTAGGTCTGTCGACGGCGTAAAAATCGTATCCTTCTTCTTCAGGAATGACAAATGCATCTAGGATGTTGTAATAGTCTTGTTTTTGTTTTTCATCCCACAGGCAATCATATTTAAATTCCACATCTTTTATCGGCGGTGCCTTTGCCAAGACTTCCGGCCGTATTTTCGAAGTATCAGGTTTAGGTTCCCACAACGTAAAGCTGAAATGACATTTATCTTTTTCCATTCCGATAATTTCACGTGTTACTTTGGAATCCATAATTTCTTCAACATTTTTAAGCGGTTTGCAATCAAGTAAACTAGTACGGACATCTGAAGTGTGATCAATTTTATCACGCAAAATGTTGCAAATATCAGGATCTCCCATTATATCCATAGCCTTTTGATAGTGTGGGTTTGAATTAATCCGCATTTCATCATAGCGCGGTGAAAATCCGTTTGCCTGATAATTACTCAAGGCGTCGGCATATTCCTTTGCTTGTTCGGAAGTTAATGCACAATCTTGAGTTATATGAACTGAAGTGTTTGTAAAACCTTCTACCTTGAGAACACATTTATCGTCTTTCATTCCCAATACATCGTAAACGGTTTTAACCTTTATTTTTTTATATGATGAATTTTTCTCACCGTGATATGGTTTGCAATAATATAAACTGCGCAGAAAATCATCGGTAAGCTGCAATGGTGACAAGTCGACCGACATATCAAGTATTTGAGCTTTAGACGGCGACGGCAGGCAAATAGCTGTTGCAATCGCCATAATTTTAATCAGATTCTTTAATTCTCTCAATGTTAGCTCCTACTGCTTTAAATTTTTCTTCCAAATGTTCATAACCGCGGTCTAAATGATATACGCGGTTGACGATAGTTTCTCCTTTGGCAACCAATCCCGCTAAAATAAGCGCAAATGATGCTCGTAAATCGGTAGACATAACAGGTGCCGCCGATAATTCTTTTACTCCGCGCACAATGGCGGAAGCGTGACCGTGTACGTTAATGTTAGCGCCCATACGCATCAGTTCCGGAACGTGCATAAAGCGATTTTCCCAAATACTTTCGGTAATCATAGCAGCTCCGTCGGCAACACACATTAACGCCATAAATTGCGCCTGCAAATCGGTAGGGAAACCGGGATAATAGTCGGTGTATATATCCTGACCTTGCAAGGCAGTATTTTGCGCATCAACAATAATGCTGTTCGGCGCGGTTTCCACTTTAACTCCGGTTTTGCGCAATATATCCAAAGGGGTCTGTAAAAACTCGGCGTTAGCATTAATAAGTTCCAAGCGTCCTTTGGTCATAGCCGCGGCAACCGCATACGAACCGGCTTCAATACGGTCGTTTATAATATAATGAGTTGCGCCGTGCAATCGTTCAACTCCGTGTATGGTAAGGGTGGAAGTATTAGCGCCTTCAATTACGGCTCCCATATCCGTCAATAAGTTTATTAAATCGGCGATTTCCGGTTCTTTTGCGGCGTTTTCTATAACCGTGGTTCCTTCCGCTAAAGCTGCGGCCATCAAAATGTTACAAGTTGCTCCGACGGAGGCAGAATGGAAAGATACTCTGGCACCGCGTAAACGTCCGTCAACATCGGCGACAACATAACCGTTTTTAATTTCTATATGCGCCCCCATTTGCTCTAATGAGCTTAAGTGTATGTCCATCGGTCTGGCGCCGATAGCACATCCGCCCGGAAGAGAAAGTTCAACGTGTCCGTATTTTGCCAGCAACGGTCCCAAAACGTAGTATGAAGCGCGCATTTTACGCACGTAATCATAAGGAGCAACTAGGCTGGCTGGCTTAGGTGTGTGATAAGTTACGGTTTGCGTTAAATGCCCGTTGTAATCTTCCTGCTTTTCTTCAATTTCAGTCCCCAATTGCAATAGTAAAGCATTGAGAGAGTTAATATCCGATAAAAACGGAAGATTTTTGAGTGTGACAGGTTCATCTGTCAACAAGCTTGCGCATATAATCGGCAAGGCTGCATTTTTGGCACCGCTGATATAAACTTTCCCGAACAGCGGATTACCGCCGATAATCTTAATCTTGTCCACGATGTTTCTCCTTTTCTTGCTTTATTTTTTCCAATTCCTGCTGTTGCTTTTTGCGTTTGGCAATGTTTTTTTGCAGGGCTTTGGCTTCTTTTTCAAAGCGAATCTGTTTGGGCGATTTTTGCTGTGTCATCCGGATACATTCTCCTAAAAGGCATTGCTTGATGACGTTATTATAAAGCAAGCATATTATAAGGCAAGAGCTGAAAATTTTTAATCACAGGTTTATGTAAGTTATTTAATGATGAAAATAATTTATTGCAAAATAAATAATTGATGATTACAATGATATCAAGAGGCAGAAATAATGAAAAAAGTAACTGATGAATTTTATGTTTTGGGCGGGGTGTACTTTACAATCGGCTATATAATCGATTTGATGGCTGACTTTTTTAATATGTGTGCCGAGAAAACTGTAAATGGTTTAAGTTCTTTTCTGTCTTTGTTTGAAAATGTATTCAGTGCGCTTTCCGGATTATTTTTTGCTGCATTTGTCGTATTGTTGCTCAGATATTTATTTACGCATAAATCAGTTAAATGGCTGCAAAGGCTATTGCAAAATTTTCCTAAAGTGTCGGTATATTTATACTATATAGGTATGTTCGGATATGTTTTGATTTTCATTGATGTAATTGTGTTTGCTCTTATTATGTATACTGAAATGAACGAAGATATTAAGTATGTTCTTGCAAATGCCTTGATTGCTTGTAATATCGGCGGCTTTGCGGCATCTTTGGGTGTGGCAAGTTATAAAGTATTCTATAAGTGTAAAGCAGAGTAGGGATAATCTATGATAGAATATTTACTTTATTTATTTGGCGGTAATAATATTTATACTGATAAATATTTATATCGTGTTTATGAATGTCTTGAAAGCAAAAAGTCCTAAGTGTAAGCGAGTTTTTTCATTTCAGGATTAGACTGCAGATAGCGACTGATTATGTCTCGTATGGAATCGGATAGAGCAGAGTTTTTTTCAACAATATCTCCACATAGCAAAGTTTGTGTTTAATCCGATTATCGAATTTTGGCATAGATAAGTTTGAATGAAATAGGGTATAGGTAAAAAAAGTGCAAAAAAATGAAAAAAGTTCTTGCAATTTAATTTATATGTGATATTAAATACTCGTTCGCGAGAGATGCGGGTATAGCTCAGGGGTAGAGCGCAACCTTGCCAAGGTTGATGTCGTGGGTCCGAATCCCATTGCCCGCTCCATTTTGAAAGCCTTGATTTTCAAGGCTTTTTTGCTTTTAAAGACTGAAAAGTTTAGTCCGCTCCAAAAAAATCAAAAGCATTACAAATCAAGCATTTACACGGTTCATCGTCAAAGTTGGGGGCAAGAGTAAAAAAATATAAAAAGTATAAGTCATCAGTTTGACCTTTTTGTTAGTTAAGTTTAAGCACATAAAATTCGCACGGTTCATCGTCAAAGTTGGGGGCAAGAGTAAAAAAATATAAAAAGTATAAGTCATCAGTTTGACCTTTTTGTTAGTTAAGTTTAAGCACATAAAATTCGCACA